>NZ_CP015848.1:4097500-4397500 GCF_002105535.1 Magnetospirillum sp. ME-1
AACACAGGGCTCTGCGAAGTCGAAAGACGACGTATAGGGTCTGACGCCTGCCCGGTGCCGGAAGGTTAAAAGGAGGGGTGCAAGCTCTGAATTGAAGCCCCGGTAAACGGCGGCCGTAACTATAACGGTCCTAAGGTAGCGAAATTCCTTGTCGGGTAAGTTCCGACCTGCACGAATGGCGTAACGACTTCCCCGCTGTCTCCAACATCGACTCAGCGAAATTGAATTCTCCGTGAAGATGCGGAGTACCCGTGGCTAGACGGAAAGACCCCGTGCACCTTTACTACAGCTTTGCAGTGGTACTAGGATGTGGATGTGTAGGATAGGTGGGAGCCTATGAAGCACTGGCGCCAGCCGGTGTGGAGGCAACCTTGAAATACCACCCTTCTGCTTCCTGGTATCTAACCGCGCCCCGTGAACCCGGGGCCGGGACCCTGCATGGCGGGTAGTTTGACTGGGGCGGTCGCCTCCCAAAGAGTAACGGAGGCGCGCGATGGTGGGCTCAGGCTGGTCGGAAATCAGCTGTCGAGTGCAATGGCATAAGCCCGCCTGACTGCGAGACAAACAAGTCGAGCAGAGACGAAAGTCGGTCATAGTGATCCGGTGGTCCCGCGTGGAAGGGCCATCGCTCAACGGATAAAAGGTACGCCGGGGATAACAGGCTGATCTCCCCCAAGAGTCCACATCGACGGGGAGGTTTGGCACCTCGATGTCGGCTCATCACATCCTGGGGCTGGAGCAGGTCCCAAGGGTTCGGCTGTTCGCCGATTAAAGTGGTACGTGAGCTGGGTTTAGAACGTCGTGAGACAGTTCGGTCCCTATCTACCATGGGTGTTGGAAACTTGAGAGGACCTGTCCCTAGTACGAGAGGACCGGGATGGACGCACCTCTAGTGTACCGGTTGTCGCGCCAGCGGCATCGCCGGGTAGCCATGTGCGGACGAGATAACCGCTGAATGCATCTAAGCGGGAAGCTCCCCTCAAAACCAGGTTTCCCTATCAGAGCCGTGGAAGACCACCACGTTGATAGGCAGCATGTGGAAGCGTGGCAACACGTGAAGCTAAGCTGTACTAATCGCTCGATCGGCTTGATCGCCCATGCGTAGCGGCAAGCCCGACACACGAAACACTTCAAGTTCAGTGCACGAAGGTACTAATCCAGATCAGATCAATTCGTTTCCTTCGACGACCAGGTGGTCATAGCGAGGGCCCTCCACCCGATCCCATCCCGAACTCGGACGTGAAACCCCTCTGCGCCGATGGTACTTTGTCTTAAGACATGGGAGAGTAGGACGCTGCCTGGTCTTCAAAGGAAACGATAAACCTAACACGATGATAAACACCGGCCCAAACAACAGGGCCGGTGTATCCGTTTCAGGCCAATACTTCGGCCTAACACATTACCGCGGGGTGGAGCAGCCCGGTAGCTCGTCAGGCTCATAACCTGAAGGTCGCAGGTTCAAATCCTGCCCCCGCAACCACAGATAGTTGACATCCCAGTCCCAAAAGACTGGGGTGTTTGCTTTTGGAGCCATGCCCGGCCGCCAGGGCCAGGAGTTCAGCCAAAGCCCCATGGACATCCATGCGCATCCCATCCGGCGCGTCGGCATCCGGGATCATCTCCACCTTGGTGATCAACTGGCGGATCAACTCGGTCGCCTCGGTCTTGATCTCGGGGTCGTTAAGAGCATCGACGAGCTCGGCCACCTTGCGCGCATAGACCTGGGGCAGATTGGGCATCAAGGTGATGACACCGTCATCGATCGGCTGCGCCGCCAGCTCCGCCTCGATCTGCTCCTGTTCGCGCTCGCGCTCAATCAGGCGGTCCAGAATCGATTTCGGAGCCATGCCGGTCTCGATCATGTCCAGCATCCCCTTGATCGCCGTCTTGGCCTCGGCCAAGCGTTTGTGGAGATGAGCCTGGCTCTTCGCCGCGTCCTTGCGCGCGGAGGTCAGCTGACGCTGAGCTTCAGCAATAAATTCCTCCACCCGATCAGGCTCCATCAGCTTATGCTTGAGGCAGGCGAGCACGCGCTCTTCAACCCTTTGTTTGGTGATGGTCTTACCGTTTGCGCACATGCCGGTGCCGCGCCGATGATTGGTGCAGCCGTACCGGTCCTTGCCCAGGATGATGTAATTGCCGCCGCAACAAGAGCATCTCAGCAAGTGTGCCAGCAGGTATTTGGGCCGATGGGTGGCGTTGAGGTTCGGGGTGTCTTCGCCTCGGGCTTGGCTTTTGGCCTTGAGACCGACATCGGCTAAGCGGCTCTGCACCTTGTCCCAGAGATCCTGGTCGATAATGCGCAGGTGGGGCACCTCTGCCGTTTTGATCTCGGTGGGGTCGTTGAGCCGTGCCACCCGCTTGCCGGTCTTTGGCAACCGGATGAAGCGGCAGCGGTTCCACACCAGACGGCCAATATAGAGCTCATTGCGCAGGATGCCGGTGCCGCGTTTGCCCTGGCCACGGATGGTGGTGTTGCGCCAGAGGCGTCCGCCAGGACCTGGCACACCTTCGGTGTTGAGCGTGGTGACGATCGCCTCCGGGGTAAGGCCGGCGGCGTAGAGGGTAAAGATGCGACGGACGATGTCGGCCTCATGCTCGATGATCTCGCGGTCTCCGGCTTCGGTGGTCTTGCCGGTCTTGATCGGGGGCAGGGCGCGGTAGCCAAAGGCGATGCCACCGGCCAGTTTGCCTTGATCGATGCGCCCGGTTTGGCCGCGCTTGGTCTTGTGTGATAGGTCCTTGGAGTATTGCTGCGCGACCAGCCCCAGCATGGAGACATGGAGATCGCCGATCTCACCAGTCTGGACCGTATGCACCTTGATCCCTTCGGCGGTTAGGGCGTCGTACATCCCCGCCAAATCGGCTAAGCGGCGGCTGAGGCGATCGACGCTTTCGGCCAGCACCACATCAAAGCGGTGCCGTTCGGCGTCGGCGAGGAGGCGTTGATACTCCGGCCGAAAAGCGGTGCGACCGGTCATCTCCGGGTCGGCGTACTGGCCCACCACGGTCCAACCCAGGCGCTCGGCGTAGGCCCCACAGGAGGCAAGCTGGTCGGTAATGCTGGCCTCACGCTGGTTGTCGCTCGAATATCTTGCATAAATAACACATTTCATATGTTCAATCCTTTTCTTGTTGTTATGGCTCAATGGAGGAGGATGGCGGCTGACACGATGGTGACGGCCATCATCAACCGTTTGGTAATTTCGCCTGAATCCGGATTGGCAACCCACGCGGCGACAGTTTGCCGAGCGAGCAGTTTGACCAGATCCGTGAGGGCAGGGTGAGACTTAGCCTCCTCATATTGGGAGGGCTTGGTCTTGATGGGGGAAGTTGCAGATGATGTTGTCATGGTATGGCTCTAAATAATTTTTTTGAAGGGAAATTTGGATTTCCTGGCGTCGACTTGGGCCCACGCCAGGAGAGAATCAGCGAATGACCGGCACCAGCCGTCGGCGGACCCGCGCGGTGAGGCCCTGGTCCACCACATGGCCCAAGGCCGCGATCGCGCCATCGGCTGATCGGCGCGCCAGGATCAGGTAAATGCCGTCTGTATCGGGAGATGGGGTTGTATCCGGCAGGTTGACCGCTGGAGCATCTGGGTCATCAATTTCGGGGCGCGTGTTTGCAGTGGATTTTGCCGATCCCTGACGTTTGGCCCAGGCCTTGGCGCAGGCATCGACACCTCCGGCCTCGGAGATGCTGGCGGCAGCGTGCTCCGGTGACACGCCATCGGCGGCCAACGCACACAGTGCCCTGGCGCAGTAGCTTTGCTGCCGACGGTCATCGAGCGGCATGGCCAGACGGATGATCGGCAGCATGGGATTGGCCGTCGTCGCCGCTGTCACCCTGATTTTGTTCACCCGCAGAGCCAAGAGGATTGGGCTGAGGTCATGACGGTGGCGATGGGCCAGGGCGTAGACATCGGCCAGGATCTGGATCAATCCTTGATGCGTCCGCCCGATCTTGATCTGGTGCCCCTTGACCCGACCTCTGAGGCCATCGATCTCGTCGATAATGGCCTGGGGCGGTAAATCGCCCTGGCTGATGGGGTGGCTCCAGTTAAGTCCGTCCAGCCATGACGCCATCTGTTCGTCGGCCGGAGCCTCGGTTACTGGCTCCACACCAGGGTGGTCGTAGAGGTCCGAAAAATCATCATCATCGAAGTCGGAGATGCCCGAGCTTTGGTGTGCATCATCATTATCATTGGTTGTTTTAATCACAAAATATCTCCTGCTGGAAAAGGCGGGCACCATTGCCCTATGGGGGATATTGGTGCGTTCGTCCGGCTATCTCCTTCCCCCATGACAAAATAGTCACCGGGTACTGGCAAAAAAAGGCAGTCTACAAAATAAATATAAAGCCAATATGATTCTGTGTTGAAAGGCGTGAAAGCGGAAATATATATAGAACAAGGCAGAATATACAGAAAGGGCTCGGTTATACATCGCGGGTGCGATGTTTGTATTCTTAGAGCGATATGGTCGATGGTGTTGTATAGGATGGAGGTGCGTATTATTGGTGGTAGGTCAGCAACGGGCGCGGCGGCCTATCGCTCGACCAGCACGATGACGTCGGCGCTTGCCGCTGCGGCCTATCGCGCTTGTGACCGTCTGGATGGCACCAGGGCGGTGGACGGAATCCGGCAAGCACATACCTGGGACTACAGCAGCAAAACTGGGTTGGCGTGGTCGGAAATTCTGATTCCCGCCCGTGCGCCGGACTGGATGCGGGATCGCCAACGCCTTTGGTCGGCGGTTGACGCCAAGGAGACCCGTAAGGACGCCCAATATGCTCGCGAGCTGCTGGCGACCTTGCCGCGCGAGCTGCCGCTGGAGGCTGCCATCGCCGCATTCCGCAGTTGGGTGTCGGAGAACGTCGTCGCCCTGGGCATGGTGGCCGATATCTGTGTGCACGCCTATGGCACCGCGCTTGATCCGCGCAAGCCGGAGCAGGCGCGACGCCTGCTGGAGATCGTCGATCCGGCTTGGCCGATCTACGACATGCCCACCAATGGCATGACGCCGGACAAGATTCCGGACGGCCCCCATGTCCTGCGCTATCCCAACGGCATGCTGCGCGTCTATCAGCCCCATGCCCATGTGATGTTGACCATGCGCTCGCTGACCAAGGACGGCTTTGGCAACAAAGAGAGATCCTGGAATCGGCAAGCCCAATTGTATGCCTGGCGGCAGGGTTGGGAGGGCGCTTACAACGCCCTGCTGGCCGCCCATGGCAGCTCCGAGGTGGTCCAATCGAAAGCCGCGTGGAAACGTGAAATGGATGCCGCCCATGATGCTGGCGATGACGCTGAAGTCGAGCGGCTGAGCCAGACATTTTCACCCCGCGCGGTCGATGCCGGCGGAGGCTATTACGCCGCCCTCGATGGGCGGCCACCCCATGATCCCAATCAATTTCAGGTAACACCGATGGATTTCAATAAAGCCTTGCAGGAACAAAAGGTAAGGACGCAACGCGCGTTGCAGGACCAGGATGACATGTATGCCGCCACCGAACTCGAACTGGTGGGCGAACTGAGGCACAGCCAGAAAGAGGCCGCCAAGGCCAAAGCCGAGAACGAGCAAATGGCGGAGCAGCTCACGGCGGCGGAAACCGAACGCGACCATGCCATCGTGCTGGCAGACCGGACGACGACCAAGGTGAGGATCCTGGGGGATCTGCTGACGGAGGCGGCGCAGCAGCAACAGATCGCCCGATCGGATGCCGAGGGGCGGAAGCAGAAGATTCAGGTTCTGGAGATTAGGTCGGCCGAGCTTGAGGCCAAGGTGAGCAGCGCCACCGCCGACCTGGAATCAATCCGCCGTCAGGCCGAGGCCGCTCAGCAGGCACAACGGGACGAAAAGGCCAGCCGCGCCAGGGCCGAACGCGAGCTCCGCGAACAGACCATCCTGTTGGACGACATGGCCGATTACGTCACGGGCGCGCACAAATATCGTCCTCGGATTGCCGATGACGCCACCGCCATCGGCCGATTGATGGTCCACGCCGAGGATCAGGGCAAGAGGCTCCAGCAGGCGGAAACGGCGATCAAGGGTTTGGCCGATGGGGTCTCCCATCTCGTCCAGTCCGTCGCGAATCGTTTGGCAGCGAAGTTGGGGAATTGGCTGATCGAGCGGTGGAATCGCATTGCTGGCTCAGTCCGAGGCGATTCGCCTCTGGTGGCTCACTTGCTCCCGCCGCCGCTGACCATGGCTCCGGCCACCGAAACGTCGGGTGCCCCGACAAATCCGCCCACTCCGACTGACCCCGAACGGATCAAGGCAGCGCCTCAAGCTCAAGATGTCCCGGTCCCGACCAGGGATGTCCCCAGCCGCAATGCCGAGGGTCCGATGTGGCTTGCTCCCACCGCCACGCGAAAAGAGAGAGAGGCTCTGAGGGCGAAGTTGGGCGCGATGGACAACATGATGGTGTGGGCAATTCGTGATGTCACCCTGGTTGCCGCCGAAGAAGCAGAGGCCAAAGGCGATCGCCATAGCGGCTATCATCTGGCATTGGCCGAGATCGATGCCTGCCTCGGAATGCTCAATGCGGCCACCGCGACCATCGCCAGAGCATCAACCAAAGGAGCTGCGGTGGTGTCGCCAGCAGTTTCGGTAGGCCGCCCATTGTCGGGTTCCCCGACAAATCCGGCAGAAACCAAGCAACCATCACGCCTGAATCCGACTCCGCCAAAGATACCGCCGGCAGCCCAATTGCCCAAAGCCAAGTCGGCCAATGTGCTCAAGCCGCCCGCTCGATAGCGACCACGGTCATCACGACCGATGATGGCCGGATCCAATCAACCTACAAAACAACCTACCTGATCCCGATTTCGCCGGACCATCCAGCCCATCGCCACTGAGCGCTGGATGGTCCGGCGCATATCCGGAGATCAAACATGATGACCAATAACACCCTACAGATATCTCACCCCACCTCTGATTCGTGGTGGTCCCGCACCATCCTGCGCCGCTGGGGATGCCGACGAGGCACCCGTGCCTCGCGCGGCTGAACTTCCAGAGCGCCGACCACCCCAATCTCACAATCAATCTACAGCAACTGGGCGGCATCCCGCCGATCCGGGCGCGTCTCCTTGCGAGCGCCGGATCGTCCGGTACCGACCCACATCAAAAAATATGAGAAAACATGCATACCATCCCCAATCTCACCACCATCATCCGCGATGCTTTTCCGGCACCAGCAGGCAAGATCGCCGTGGATTATGGGCCATCGACCCAATACCAGCACCGCGCCAATCTCTGGCTCCATTCCGTCTCCGGCCCCATTACGTGCCTACCCGCCCAGCAGGCGGTCAAGGGCTGGGTCGCCGAACTCGGCGATTACGGCCTGCACATCATGCGGCTGCATGCCTCGATCCCGACTCAATGGCGCGGCGATCTGGTTGATCCCTTGCTGGCCGAGGACATCACCGCACTCATCGAGTACATCGGCCAAGTCGCCTTCGCAGGTGGCTCTATGCGCAATCGTCCCCACCTCGACATCATCTTGAGCTCCGAGGCGGGGGGCGACGAGGGAGCCACCCCGCTGGGTGGCATTCCGGCCATGACCGACGACGAGCGCAATCGGGCCATGGATATCTTCTCCACCTGCCACCGCTGGCAGATCGATAACCGTGATTGGCTGTTGCAGTACACATCGAGAATCGAGCTGCTGATCAGTGTGGCCAATCTCCATTACGTAGGGGCCATGGCCTCGGTCATGTGATCCAAGTCACCTCGCCGATGCCGCCTTCGGGGCGCATCGGTGGGGTGCGCATCTAAATCATAATGTGTATGGACGCTGATAAAGTGATGGTTAAATGTACACAGACATATTAAATGTCACGCGTATGTAAGCGCATGTGGCGCGATGCATAAATTAATGTGGCTGGTGTCGGAGGGTGTAGGCTTGGCTTAGCCTTTAGCATAGACCGGGAAATATTATAGCTTGACATTGCGTTGTGGCATGTGTATTGTATGTGTCGTCGCCACGCGTCCCGCCAAGGGCTTTTACATTCAGAGGTGCGATGCATTCATAAATCAAAAAAGGAAATACACACATGATAAAAGCAACTAATAATACAACACATTTCCACCATTCTACCCCCGTCGTACGTGTCCAGACTGCCTCGGAGTTGACCCCAAAGCCCTATGATTGGATATGGCGGGGATGGTTGGCCGCAGGCAAGATGCACATCCTAGCCGGAAGCCCCGGCACCGCCAAAACGACCGTGGCCCTCAGCATGGCGGCGACCATTACCCGTGGCGGAACCTGGCCGGATGGCTCCAAATCTCCCAAAGGGGATGTGCTTATCTGGTCGGGCGAGGACGATATCGATGACACATTGCTGCCACGTGCCCTGGCTTGCGGATGTGATCCCAAGCGTCTGCATTTTGTTCGTGACGTCGGTCACCGTGGGCGGAATCGGCCATTCGATCCGGCGACCGACATGAACGGTCTGCTCGATGTCGCCTACGAGCAGCCCAATCTGAAGCTTGTGATCGTCGAGCCCATGGTGTCCCTGGTCGCAGGCAGCAGCAACTCTAACTCGGCCGTGCGCAAGGCTTACCAGCCGCTCATCACCATGGCCGTGGAGCGAGGCTGCCCTCTGCTCGGTATTACCCACTTTAACAAGGCAGGTAAGGGCACGGATCCGCTGGACCGGGTGACCGGATCACTGGCATTCGGTGGGCTGGCCCGCATGGTGATGTGCGCCGCCAAGCCTGCCAATCTATCTTTGCCGAACCGTCTGGTCCGGGCCAAATCCAACTTATGCAAGAGTGGTGACGGCTTCGATTACGCGATCGTCCACACTCATTTGGACAGCGATCCAATCATCGAGACAAACTGCATCGAGTGGGGTCAAGCCGTCTTCGGATCGGCCACCGACCTCCTCGCCGAAATTGAGCAACCACGCCGGAGTGATGGCCGCGAAACCAAGCTGGATCAGGCCGTCACTTGGATGGCCGCCGCCCTTGCCGATGGCTCCGTGCCATCGGCGGCATTATGGGATGCAGCCGAGCAAGCCGGCATCTCAAAGGCAACCTATCGCCGAGCCAGGGACGTCCTGGGCCTCGTCTCCGAAAAGGGCGGCTTCGGTGATGGCTGGAACATCGGCCTGCCCAATTAGCCCGAAGCGGCCAAGGTGCTCATGCTCATGATGAGCACCTTGGAGGGCATGAACACCGAAATGGCACCGTCTTGGGAAAGGGGCGGTGCAATTTCCGTTTCCAACACCGTGATGATGGCGCGGAAACACAAGGCGGTCTTATCGTGCGACCTGGTGTCCTGGATCTCGTTCTTCATCATCGGCAGGGAGGCGGGGCGCGTTCGTCGCCTCAATAACCCAAGGTGCTCAAGTCGCTCATGATGAGCACCTTGGGCGGATGTTCCGAGATGATGCCTTGTCGAACAGCGTCTGATCCGCTTTGGAGCCGTCGCCACGAAATGGGGCTGGGCTACTTTCGCAGGCTGGCGCTGTCGGCCTCAAGGCGCAACCGGGTCAACGCGGATTCCAATTCGGTGGCTATCTTGCGCCGTAGGTCCAGAGCCTTGGCGCAGTTCCCTACCTGGGTGCCGAAAATATGTTCGAATCGGTGACGGTTGGCAGTTGTCGGAGCGCTTCAGGCTGACCCGACCCTATCGACGCACCAACACAGCTGTACATGCATGAAATATGCTTTACCTAATATACCTCTTTTGATAATTTCATATAACTTTGGGATGGGCGGGCGTGACCTTAGGTGGCTGAGCATCCAGCATATGGGCCTCTGTGCTCAAAGCTTTCAGAACTCCGCAACAACGTGTCTATGGCGAAGGCAGAGCTCGAGCTGCGCCGGAGCGAAGGTCTAAATTGTCAGGATCAAGAGCATCGGCTCTCGGTGTTGCTTGAGCGGCTGGTCCGATGTGAAGTGAGTATGACGGGGCTCTCCCACGGGATGAGGCTCTGTTGTGATGAGCAGCAAAGAGAGAATGCATAAATCGGATCATAACCGATAGCGTTTGGGGGGGGGATTGCGGGAAAAGGGGACAATCCCCGTCGCGCAAGGTGGAACGCGGTCTTCAACGACGACACCAGTGACGACGACAATTCATGGTTCCGGCATGACCAAGGTGCTGGTTCCGGAAGGGGGATTCCTTCTCAATTCAGAATTCTTCCGCAAGGGGGCCGACCTCATCCTGGTTCGCCCAGATGGCAGTACCGTCGTCATCATGGACTATTTCGCCAACGACGCTCCACCGCCATTGGTCAGCGATGCCGGCGCCCTGATCGAGGGGGCTCTGGTTACTAGGCTGGCTGGACCGCTGGCTCCCGGCCAGTATGCCCAGGCGGAGGGAGCGCCATCCAGCGGCAGCCCACAGATTGGCATGGTGGACAAGGTGGCTGGCTCGGTTACCGCCCGGCATGCCGATGGCACCAGCACCACCCTCCAAAAAGGCGACGTGGTGTTCCAGGGCGACGTGATCCACACCTCGGGCGACGGATCCGTCGGTCTGGTCTTCGCCGACCGCTCCACCTTCTCGCTGGGCAACGCCGGCAAGATGGTACTTGACCAGTTGGTCTATGATCCGGACACCCATCAGGGGAAGGCTGAGATCTCGGTGGCCCATGGCGCGTTCGGCCTGGTGTCCGGCCAGATTGCCCATTCCAGCCCCGATGCCATGATCATCAAGACCCCGGCGGCCACGCTCGGCATCCGGGGCACTACCGTGGCCGGTCGGGTAGACGAGCAGGGGCAGACTCAGGTGGCATTGCTGGGCGATCCCGGCGGCGGTACCGGCGAGGTGGTTCTGCGTAATTCCAGCGGCAGCCAGATCCTGGGTTCGGCCAACACTCTGATCCAGATCGTCTCAGCTTCAGTCCCGCCCTCGCTTCCGGTGCCGGTGGCGCCGACGGTGATCGCCCAGAGTTTCGGCTCGGCGGTCAGCAGCCTGCCGCCTCCACCTCCTCCTGGTCGGGCCATGGAATGGTCGACGGCACCGGGAAAGGATCAAGTGCCACCGATAAAGGTCATTCAGGAACGCGCCAACGCCGGAGCCGTGCTGGACATTTCCCATCCCGAGGGCACCAAGGTGGTGGACCCTTCCAAGCTGCCGCCCGAGGCCAAGGCGCCCCAGCCCGACAAGGCGATCACCCCCGACAAAACCCTAGCTCCGGAAAAAGCCACCGAGGCCTTCAAGGCGGCGGCACCGACGGTGCAGAAGGACGCGACTCCAGCAGATGTCGCGCCCAAGGATGTCACGCCAAAGGATATTGGGCCGGCTCAACCGGTGGGACCGAAAGCAGGTCCTGCTGATCCCTCGCCGAAGGAGGTCGCACCTGCAGCTCCGCAAGAAACGGCACCAAAGGATGCCGTTCCGAAAGAAACAGCTCCCACCGTGCCACAGGATGCGGGCCCAAAGCCCGAGACGAAGTTTGTCCCGCCACCGCAACCGGAAACGACCGTCATCAGTAAGACCGTTGCTTCCGATCCAGTGGTGTTGCAGCCAGTGGCGGCTCCTGTGGTCGCCGTTCAGCCATTGGCAGCAAGTGGATCGAGCTCGTCATCCACAGCGACGACGACAAGCAGCCAGTCCAATACCCCACCGCCCACGACGGCTCAGACGGCCACCCCCACCACCTCGGGCAAGTTGGTGGATGGTCCCATCGCCGGTGCCACGGTGTTCCGTGATCTCAACGGCAATGCGGTACTGGATGCCGGTGAGCCGACGGCGGTGACCGCCCAGGACGGCAGTTTCACTCTGTCCGGCACCGGCGGCACCATCATTGCCCTGCCCGGTGGCACCGACACCGAAACCGGTCTGGTCATCGACGTGATCATGAAGGCCAGCGGCTCGGCGACCATGGTGACTCCCCTAACCACTCTGGCCGAGACGGTGGGTGAAGAGAAGGTCAAGCAACTTCTGGGGATCGGTGACGGTGTTGATCTCCACACCGTCGATCCCATGGCCAATGCCGATCTGCGCGCCCTAGGAACCAAGCTGATGGCGGCGGTGGCCACCATGAAGCAGGGTGCGTCGGCCCTGGGCGTGACGCCCGATGCCGCCACTATCTTTTCGGCTATAGCCACCAAGATGGCGGCGACCGGTTCAGGCAGTTTCGACTTGGCCTCCGCCTCGACCTTCCAGGATGTACTGGCGGCGGTTCCCGGCGTCAATGCATCAGACCCCAAACTGCTGACCCTGGCCCAGTTGGCGCTGAAGTCCGCCAATACCGCCGCCGGCATCGTGCATGGCACCGCACCCGCCGGTGCGCTGACCTCGTTTGTCTCGGCCAATGTCGCCCAGATGACCAATGCCGGCCTGACCACCGACATGTCCGATGCCGGCTTTATCATGTCCGATCTGGCCGCGCTCAGGGCTGCAGGCGTGACCAGCTTCACCGTCACCAAAGGAACGGCGGTGCTGACGGCGGCCCAGGCGGATGTGCTAACCTTTACCCTACCCACGGGAAGCACGGCTTCGGTCCGGGTCGCCGACACGGCGGCCAACATCGCCGCCCATTCCGCCGGATTGTGCGGCATACCGCGTGTCATGGCGACGGCATCCTCCGACGTATCGGGGCTGGATCTGTCCAGGGTGACCGATTTGACCCTGACCGGGGATGCCGCCATCTCCCGCACCCAGTTGAACAGCATCGGCACGACCGATATCGTCAAGTCGGGCCATCTGCTGACCATCAATGGTTGGAGCGGCGACCTGACGGGGGTCTCCTTAGGGATTGCCGACGCTATTGCCCTGTCCGGCCCCGCCACCTTGGGAGCGGCGCAATACACCAGCCTGGGAACGGCCCATATCAGCCGGCTCGGCCATGCCTTGACCGTCGTCTTGTCGGGCGATCATGCCGCCGAGAGCTATGCCGGCGCCCAGCGGCTGTCCCTGCTGGGCGATGCGGTGCTGTCGGAGGTGGAAATCGCCGCCAAGGGGCTGGCCAACATATCCAAGAACGCCTTCGACCTGACCGCCCGTGTGTCCGGCGATGCCAGCGCCCTTGATCTGGGGAGCGCCGACCATCTGGTCCTGAGCGGCGATGCGACCATCAGCCAGGCTTTGTTTGCGCGGCTGGGCGGCACGGGCATCACCAAGGTCGGGCACCTTCTGACCGTAGGCGGTGCCTCGGGCGACCTGAGCGCCCTTGATCTCGGCACGGTCGATACCCTTCATCTCGGCGGTGACGCCACCTTCTCGCTGGCCCAGTTGCGCAGCCTGGGTAATCACCTCCAGGCCGACGGCCACATCGTCTCTGCGGCGATTTCGGGCGATCTTTCCGCCGCCGATCTGGCCGGCATCGGTGGCTTCGTGCTGGCCGGCAATGTCAGCCTGACCCTGGAGCAATATCTGGCCATTGGTGCCGCCCATATCGCTAAGGCCGGCCATCTGCTCAGTGTCATCGGCGCCAGCGGCGATCTTTCCGCCGAGGATTTATCCAAGGTAGACAGCCTGACCCTGGCGAACGACACGACCTTGTCGCCAGGACAGTTGGATGCCATCGGCTCGGACCATATGGTCAAGGGCGATGCCCTCCTCACCGTATCGGTCGATCCCGCCGTGGACAGCGATCTGCGATCCTACGACCTGGCCGCCGCCGATATGATCCTGGTGTACAACGGCGTCATCGTGACGCCGGAGCAACTGCCCAAGCTTGTGCCCGACAACACTCAACTGGGATCCCTGATCGACGTCATCGTGGTGCCGGCGGCAGGCGGGCACGACCTGACCATGGACCTGTCGCCCTACAATGCCGCCTGGAGCGGTCAGGTCCAGATCACTCTCGGCCTGACCGAGGCCGGGACCATCAGCCTGACCGGTGGCGAGGCGGCGGGGCTGATCGGTTCGGACGCACCCGACACCTTTCATATCGGCGACGGCGCCTTCATCCAGCATCTGGGCTATATCCAGGCCTACACATCGGAAAGCGCCATAACGGGTGATGTTCTGTCGTTCCAGGGACGGAGCGACGGGGTCTGGGTCGAGCTCCCCAATGGCGCCGCCCTTATCGGCGGAGCCCTCGTCAATCTTTACGGCAGTTTCGGAACCCTGCGGGGCGGCGAGGGCGACGACACCCTGACCGGCGACGGTTCCGCCACAATCATCGGCGGTGGCGGCAATGACCTCATCGTGGCACCCGTGGTGGACTATTCGCAGACCACCACCGGCATTGTCGCCGATTTCACCAACCTGTCCGGTGACGGCTACGGCACGGTGTACGATGGCCAGGGTGGGGTCGATTCCGTTAAGTATTCCGGCTTTGACCAAATCACCGTCATCGCCTCGCCCTATGCCGATCAACTGATCGGTGGCGTTCATGACGACGTCTTCGTGCTGGGTGCCAATTCGGTGCAGGCGGGCGAGGTGATCAGCGGCGGCGGCGGCTACACCCTGGATGGCGACTGGATCATCGCCACCGGCAGCAACGATCTGGGCAACGCCACGTTGGATAGCCTGCTGGGTCTGCGACTGGTCGGGACGGGAACGGCGGTGACCATCAACGCCTCGCAGGTCGAGCAAACCGGTTCCAGTTATGGCCAGTTCGCGGTCATGAGTTCGGACAGTGCCGTCGGGCAGAAGCTGGTGGTGCGCATGGATGGGGCGAACACCGATCAACTGTGGCCACTGATCAGTTCGGTTCCCCTGGTCCTCGATGGCAGTGCAGCCACCGACGGACTGACCTTCAGCTATGCCGCCGACACCGTCCTGGGCGGCTCGGGCAATGATACCATCTATGCTGGCAGCGTGCTGACCGAGGCCGGGGCGGGTGACGACACCATCATTGCCCCCACGGCTGCCGCCACCATCCACGGCGGCGACGGGCTGGACACCCTCCGGATCGATTCTGGCTCTTGGACCATACCGACGCTGGCGGGGGTGGAGCGGGTTTCCTTCTCCGCTGGCACGGCATCACTCTTTGGCGCCGCCTCCCGCCTGAGCGGGGTCACCATGGACGGGGCCGGCTGTGCCGTCACCTTAGGCATCGAGGACCCCTCCGCCCTGTCCGCCATCAGTTTCGTCAATTGGGGCGCCGATGACGTTATCGAGGTCATCGGCACCACCGGCGACGACACCCTTACCCTAGCTGGGACCTTCCACGTCGCCAATGGCCTGGCCGGCAACGACACCCTGTATGGCGGCAGCGGCGACGACACCCTGATCGGCGGATTGGGCAACGATGCCCTGAACGGCGGTCTGGGAAGCGATACCGCCAGTTACGTGGATGCCCAATCGGCGGTCACCGTCAATCTGGCAACCGGCACCGCCACCGGTGGGCTGGGCAACGACACGCTGAGCGGCATCGAGAACCTGCTGGTAGGCACCTATGTGCAATCGCTGACCGGCGATGGCGCAAACAACGTGTTCACCTTCTCGCGCTCGTTCTGGTCCTTGACCGGGGCGAGCTTCGCCGGCGGTGCGGGAACCGATACCCTGGCCTTTTCGGCTTACGCGGATTTCACGGCAAGCCCCACCACCGTCACCGGCTTCGAGCATCTGACCCTGGAGCAGACTTCCAGCCCCTATATGGTCGAGATGAGCAACGACCAGATGGCCGGGATCACCACCTTGTCGGGGACCGGCAGCGGCGACGCGAGCCGTGGAGTGATGGCGGTCAATGCCGGCCTGACCTCCTTTCTGACCCAGGCCAATGTCCTGCGTGTTCTGGCCAGCACGGGCAATATCGATGCCTCGGGCTGGACGCTGGACAACTGGGGCCAGTCCGGCGCGGCCTTGACCTCGTCCTCCCTGGGCGAGTTCCTGTGGCTGGACGGCAGCGGGACGACGGGGCGGACCCTGACCGGCACCGCTTCGTCGGACCTGATCACCGGCAGCAACGTCAGCTACGTGCTAGACACCATCACCGGCGGCGGTGGCGCCGATCGTCTTTATGGCGGATTGGGCAGCGACACCTTCCTGTTCAACACCGGCGATGTGGCGGCGGGCGAGATCATCGACGGTGGCAGCGGGCTCGACACACTCAAGCTCAACGGCGACGTGGACTTTACCGCCGGCACCATCGTCAATGACACCTTATCGACCACCTACAACATCCTGGCGCCCAACGGTCATGCCGCCACCATCACGGTGGGTGCGGCCACCAAGTTCAGCCTGGTGGGCAGCGTCGGCAACGACACCATCGTGGTGATGCCGTCCAGTACCACCAGCGGCCAGACCATCACGGCGACGGCGTTCAGCTACACCAGTTCCGGCACCGCCGGCTGGTTGGGCTCCGGCACCGACCGGATCATCTTCAACGGCACCGAGTTCAACGACAGCATCACCGGTTCTTCCGCCATCGACGTGATCCAGGCCGGCGGCGGCAATGACTGGATCAGCGGCGGCTACAACATGGGGGGCGACACCCTGTATGGCGGGGCGGGTGACGACACCTTCGACTTCGCCGGAGCCACCGGCTCGGTCACCGGGATCGTGGATGGCGGCAGCGGATACGACAAGATCCTGCTGACCTCGGGCACCTTCATCAATCTGGCCAGCACCACCGTCACCGGGATCGAGGAGGTGGATTACGGCACCGCCGGTTTGGTGCGGACCTATTCGTTCAATGCCGCCGGCTTCGACGGAACCTCCGCCCTGTTCAAGGGAATGGCGGCGGCCAATCTGTCGTTCCAGGTCACCGACGCCACCCCTCACGATTTCTCGACGCTGCAACTGGGCGGCATCCTGCCGGGAACCATCACGGTGACCACCGGCGGCATCAACATTTATGCCGGCCGTAACATCCGTGGCTTCGATGTGGCCCAGACCATCACCGGGGCCGATGGACTCGACCGGATCGAGGGCGGCTCGGCCAATGACAGCCTTGCAGGCGGCAACAATCTCGACGTGGTGTCCTATGCCCATGCCAGCAGCGGTGTCACCGTCTCCCTGGTGGCTACCAGCGCCTCGGCCAGCACCGGCACCGCCACCGGCGGGGGCGGCAGCGACACGCTCTCGAACTTCGAGGGCATCCAGGGCTCACTGTTCGACGACAGCTTCACCGCCAGCGGCAGCGGTACGTACTCCGGCATCAACCTGCTGGACTATTCCAACGCCACCGCCGGGGTGACGCTCAGCCTGGCGGCCGGCACGGCGACGGGCGGGGCGGGCAATGACACCTTCTCCGGTTTCGAGATGGTGGAGGGGTCAAGCTACAATGACACCCTGACCGGCTCGGCAGGCATCGACTGGCTGAGCTATATCCGTGCCGCCTCGGCGGTGTCGGTCGATCTGACGGCGGGAACCGTTTCCGGTGGGGCGGGACAAGACAGCGTGTCCGGCTTCGAGGCCATCTGGGGCTCGGCCTACGCCGATATCCTGACCGGTGATGGGGGCGACAACACCTTCTACGGCGGGGCGGGCAACGACACCATCACCGGCAGCGGCGGCAACGATTTCGTCGATTACAGCAAGATGATCCCGTTCAACGGCATTGTCGCGAACCTAGCCACCGGCATCGTCGATGCCGGAGTGGAAGGGGTCGACACCCTGTCCGGTATCGACCATATCAAGGGGACCTCGACCGCCGACACCATCACCGGCAGCGACGGCGACGACACCATCGAAGGTGGTGGTGGCTACGACAAGCTGCTGGGCGGCAGCGGCAACGACACCATCGTCTTCGGCAATAGCGGCGGATCGTCGGGTGCCACAATCGACGGCGGGGCGGGCCAGGACATCTTGGACCTGAGGTCGGTGACCTCCTATGTCTACACCCACCTTTACGGCGATTCGAGCAATGGCGAGCTGTATTTCGGCACCTATTCCCGGGTCTACAACATCGAGACGGTGATCGGCCCCGATGCCGGCGGCTTCCTGTTCGCCAGCCTGAACGCCGATACCATCATCGGCGGTGCCGGTTATGACAGGATCGGCGGCCTGCTGGGCAATGATTACCTGGATGGCGGTGGCGGTACGGGCGACTGGGTATGCTATTCCGCCCCCACATCGGACGCGGTCAGCACCCTGGTCCCGGCCTCCTACTGGGCGACAGGCGCCGTCACGGTGGACCTGTCCCTGGGAACCGCTACCGGCGGGGCGGGCAATGACACCCTGTTGAACTTCGAGAACATCTGGGGCTCGGCCTACAATGACACCCTGATCGGCGATACCGGCAGCAACACCATCGCCGGTGGTGCCGGCAACGACACCATGGATGGCGGGGCCGGCATCGACTATCTCAGTTATTACTACGGCACCAGCACGGGCGTGGTGGTCAATATGGGGACAGGCACCGCCAGCGGCGGAGCGGGCAACGACAGCTTCAGCAATTTCGAGGGCGTGATCGGCAGCAACTACGCCGACACCCTGACCGGCGGCAGTGGGGAAACCTTCCTGCGCGGCGGGGCCGGCAACGACACCCTGACCGCTGGCAGCGGCCTTACTTGGGCCGACTACCAGGACAACTCCGGCTCTTCCGTCATTATCAACATGACCACCGGAACCGCCACCGGAACCTATATCGGCACCGACACCCTGGTGGGGATCCATGCCATCCTGGGCGGCAGCGGCAGCGAGACGGTAACGGGGAGCGGTTCCGATCTCACAATTTCGGGCGGCGGCGGCTACGACACCCTGTCCGGCGGCGCCGGAGCCGAAACCATCATCCTGGCCCAGCGCGGCGTCTCCGACCGTTTTACCTTCAGCAATTTTGCATCGGGCACCGACAACTTCGTCCTTTCCGATAGCGCGTTCCACCTGGGAACCTCGGGGACGCTGTCCACCAGCACGGATTTCCAGCAATACGTGGAATCCTCACTCGCCATGTCGGCCACCGCCCGCAACTATGCCGGCGACAACAGCGCCAATGCCGGTCTCATAGTCATCGGCGCAGCCACGGGCACTGGCGGAGTCCAGGTCTGGCACACCACGGACATGCACAATGCCTCGACCGCCAATTCCTACCAGATCGCCACCGTAGCCGGTGAAAACACCAGCCAAGTGGCGGTGACTGATTTCCATACGACGACGTGAGCAGAGAGTTCTGACTGGCTTGGAGGCAAGTTGATTGGGAGCTTCTAGCCCAAGAACAAGGCCAAGTAATGCCCGGAGGCTTATCGAAGATGATAGATGCGAGGGTGTGCATCCGTAGCAACTACGGAGATGCTGGGAGATGTCGTGTTACACGACAGCCGATTTCTCCACCAGCAGAGCCATCTCCATGGCCGCTGCAATCGTAGCATCCCCCATCGGGATCGCACCTCGGCGAGCACCCTTTGCCAGCTATTCGGTCAAATTTACGCGCTGGCTGGTCATAGTCACCTATCGACCGCCCAGCGCTACATCGAGGCCAACGACCAGATGATGAAGGCTGCTGTGGATGGCCTGTGATTTGAAACTACCGCATATAGTTTCCCTTCTTGACCCTGCTGCCTTGACGAAAGACATAGCGGGACATCTTATTGAGAGATAATCTGGCTATCCCAAATATCACGCTCTGCTCCAAATTTGCTCCATTGAGAATGGCTTTGCAGTTTTCATGATCTGTTCCATTTTGGTCCTATCGACTTCTTGCGGCCTCCGATGCCATCCTTTTGGCACGGAGATTTTTCATGGCGGATTTTATTAAACGCGTTGGAACAAACGGGAAGGTCAGCTGGCAAGCTAGGGTCCGCCGCAAGGGTTTCCCGGATATGTTCAAGACATTTCGGACCAAGGTCGAGGCTCAAAAGTGGGCCGCGGTTACGGAGTCCGAGATGGCCCGTCACGTCTTCACCGATCGCAGTTTGTCGGGATCGATGATGTCCGGAGGTGTGGTTGATCCGGCAGAAGCGGCCTTCCGTCGGCGTGCCTTTGAATCCGCAAGACGGTAGCTCTCGCCGTTCATCTCCAGAATGTGGGCGTGATCGGTGAGACTGTCGAGCAGTGCGCCGGTCAGACGTTCCGAGCCAAACACCGAAGTCCACTCGTCGAATGGCAGGTTCGAGGTGACGATGGTGGAGCCACGTTCGTAGCGTTGGCTGAACGCCACGAACAGCAGTTCGGCGCCCGTGGGTGTTCGATATCTGCGACCCGAAGGCGACGGAGACCGCCGCGCGATACTGGCGCCATGTGGAAGGTGACCATTCGGTCTTGTTCCATATCATCCAGTTCGCCATCATCGTCGCAGTGAGTTCAGATGGCTCGCAGCCAAGATCGCGACAACTGGCAGCCACAAGACGGCTCGAGATGAGATTTTTGCAGTCTTCGGTTTGGCGGCTGCGTGTCATGGTGTTCTCCTCACGTTACTCGAACAAATGAGCGGCGTTTAGGGGAGCCCCAATTGTCGTGCTAGGCTACCTGGCCTCTCCTTCCGCAACCGATTTATTTTAGTAAAACCATTATCGAGATCGTCTTGTGTCGTCATATGTCATTGTGATTCGATCCAGGCTTGGACGGCCGAACTTTTCCAGCGAAGAAGGCGGCCAATTTTGATTGGCGGTGGGACGGCATCAGGATTGGTCGAAAGGAAGCAATAAAGTGATTTAAGGCTTGGAAGCCTCAGAATCGTCACAAGCTCTCCGGGAGTGATGAGGTGATCCATATCGTGCTCCATGTTGCATTGAATCATGGTAGCGAAAGTCACTATAAAAAGTGAAGTGGGTGGGTATTGTTTTCTGCATACAGATCGAACGTTGTTTGTGAATCTGCTGCTTTATGGGCTAACCCAGCGCTAAGTAATGCGAAATCGAAAACTGTTTCCAGTGAGTTGGTCGTTGCCTCGCGTACACAATGGAATTTTGATCTGGGAGATCGCTTCACACTTGGTGTCAGCATGGTGATGAAGATCCGAAAATCGACATCCTGTCGCCAGATGGGCATAGGATGTCGATTTTGATGGCGATTCCGGACGGGTTCGTGGTGGGCATGGTGGTGAAAATCTCGCCGTCGAGCAACTCGTCGCGGAGCTTCCCATTGAAGGGTTCGCAGTAGGCGTTCTACGGGCTACGGGTTCGATAATGAGCGTCCCCATCTCCACTTTGCCACGCCATTTTCACACGGCAATGGCTGTCATTTCCGGGCCGATGTCGCTGCGAATGTACGTGGGCATAACCACCTCAGCGCGCCAGAAAATATACATCTGCTGTCGGATGACATTCACGCAGGGCGATTGATGCCATCGACACAGCTAAAATAGAACGCTATGTCGCGCTCGAGACATTGGCATTCTCAGAAATTCGACGTGAAATCGACATCCTGTCGCCAGTTGGCAATAGGATGTCGATTTTTGATGTTTTAAGTTAGTCAATCCCGGCAGCCAAAATGAGAGATGTCGTCTTCACATTGGCGGAAGGCGGTGAGGTTGGCCGTAGAAATTGATTTAGTTGACGGGGTTTCAAATGGGATGGTTGTCCAGTGCAGCCAATTGAAGATTTCTGCTCTGGAGTTCTGTCTTTCCGTCTGGTTCCAGTTCATTGCAAAATCGACATCCTATTGCTATCTGGCCATAGGATGTCGATTTTGAATGTGATCAGATAATTAGGGCTGCGGCTATTAGCAGTGTCGCTCGCAGCTGACTGCCGGGACTATATGGCGTTAGCTCATGTGGATAGTCATGCTTATTGAGGTTCCATAGCCTCCTTCGGAGTGCGCGGCCAGCAGTCCAGCGCTTTGCGGGTCGACTTGGGCGATGATCTCGTGGGCATCGAGCGTTTCTTGGCGTTGCAGCATGTCTGCGATGCGCAAGACCGTTGTCGAGTTCCATCGAATCAGATTTAGCGCCTCCTGATACGCCTGCTCGAGAATGCTTGAAACTTTGCGCGCCAAGTCCGGGCGGGTACTGAGCATTGGTCCGATGCTGTCGATGTTCGGCATCCCTGTCCATACCAGTGGCATTTGATCGTCCATGCCCATTGCTGTCAAAGAGACCGTCGCCAAGACTGTCGCACGTGCCAGATCCGAGCTTGTGCTGCCGCCGGAGCCAGTCGACACGCTGCCAATCAATGTTTGTTCTGCGGCGCGGCCAGCGAGGAGGTGCATCAGCATGAAATTGATGTCGGAGCGGGTCTCTATTGATCCTTGATCAAGTGAAATCGTCACGCCACCGCCGCTTTCTTCCGTCTGGCGGATGCTGGCCATCACCAACATATCAGGACGATGAAGCGCAATCACAACGGCGTGACCAGCCTCATGGATCGCGCTGCGGCGCACAACTTCTGCAGGAGCCGTTCTGATTTTTCCACGGATCTCAGTGGTCAAATCTTCTTGCACCATGGGCCTGTTCGCATTGCGCGCACAGCGCCGAGCACCACGCACCCACCTCTCAATATCTGCGCCGGTGCCGCCATACGCCAGTTTGGCGAGGTCCTTCAAGTCGATGCCGTTTAGGTCCTGGCCGAGGTGATAGCGAAGAATTTTTCCAATGGACTCCTGATCGGGGAGAGGGATCAGGATGCCGCGGTCCAGACGTCCGGAACGAACAATAGCGGGGTCAAGGCGCTCAGGATGGTTGCAGGCGGCGACGACGACCACTCCCTCACGACCCGTAACCCCGTCCAGCAATTCAAGGAAGCCATTCACAACCTGCACGCTATAATCCCGGTACTCGCTTTTGAACTGGGACCGGTTTCCGAATCCATCAACTTCATCAATGAACAGGATCGAAGGAGCTGCCGCCCGAGCGGCATCAAATGTTGCCCGCATTGACTTCAAGAGGTCTCCCAAATGACCACTCGATTGCCATTGCGCGAGCGATGCGGAGATGAGAGGAAGGACGCATGAGCCAGCCAGGGCGCGCGCAAAGGTGGTTTTACCTGTGCCGGGCGGGCCGAACAAAAGGCATCCGCGATCAACTGCGGACCAA
Organism: Magnetospirillum sp. ME-1; assembly: GCF_002105535.1. Lineage (GTDB taxonomy): Bacteria > Pseudomonadota > Alphaproteobacteria > Rhodospirillales > Magnetospirillaceae > Phaeospirillum. Next base: position 4,120,269 of record NZ_CP015848.1, read on the forward strand.
GGAATTCGTCCAGCTTTAAACTCAATGAGGTCGGCTTTCAGGCTCTGTCCCCAGGATGTTGCCTCCGGCATCCCGAAGAGTTGGTCAAGGGTGATGGCTGGAACTTGGTTCCGCGTCTCAACGAGACGGCGCAGCCTCTGCAAAATGGTATCGGCTCCGTCGCCAGGGCGGCTTGCCAAGGCAATATCTTCGATGTCGCAGCGACGTGCCAATTCATCGGAAATGGGCTCGGCCGGAACCGAGTTGGTCATTGTCAGGATAATCTCATGCAGGGTTGTGGAGTCCAGGGGCGGCACAACAAGCCGGTGGTCGGCTACCCGCAACAAATCCTTTGGCAGGAGGCGATCGGGAACATGGGAGATACCCAGCACAGAGCCGCCACCGGCCAAGGTTGCTGCTACGGCTCCATTTCCCTCCGACTGGGATTCGCCCTTCTTCTGCTGGGTCAATCCAAGCATGCCACGTTTCAGCAATGAGGGAAGTTGCAGCGCCTTAAGACTGGTAAGAAGGGTGTCTGTTGTGATGGGGAAATCTTGGGGCAGGTTAAGCATAGTGGGCGTCCTTATTTAGATGGTGTTGATAGCGTCAAGGTCCTGCATCTCGAGTGCAGCAACCATGGCGGTATAGGTGATACGAGGAAGGGGGCGGGCGTGCTGGTTGGAAAATCCCAAGGCGTTGAAACGGCTCCCTTGCCAACCGGCAAATGGGAGGATGACAACGTGATCGGCTGAAGCCTTCAGCAGGCGAGGAATGTCACGTCCATCGCGGGTTCCGCATTCGATGGCAATCCGACCATGGCGAGTCTCGGCGAAAATATCGATCAATGCATGGGCCGAGCCACAGGGGACCCAATGCTCCAACGATACGCCTGCATGCGGGTCGATTGCCTTCGCCAAGACCAGCCCAAGGCGGCGGAGATTTCGATGCGCGGGACCTTCGTTGCCATGACGCGCGGGTACGAGCAATTGATCGATCGCATCCGGGATCAGGATCTCGATCTCCGACACTGCGATGGATTGGGCCGTTATAAGCATTTCCAGCATGCGGCTGTCGCAGTCTGCGCGAACCCCGCCGGTCGCCGTTGCATGGAGAATCTGCGCGAGTGTGAGATCTGGGCGGGTGCTAATCCATGTACTTTCCATATGGTGATTCGGAGAGAGCATTTTGATCCTCAGCCAGCTTTAGAATTTGGTGGTCGGAATTCGTCATTACCCCTAGAGTGTAACTGCAAGCGCCTCAGGTGTCAACACCCTGGGTGCAATATTTTACACCTGAGGTGTTAATTGCTGACTGGGGAACAAATTCGCGCGGCTCGAGCTCTGCTCAGGTGGGAGCAAAGGGATCTTGCTGAAGCGGCAAAGCTGTCGATCGAGACGATCAAGCGCCTAGAGAAGATTCATGGTCCGGTCGGGGGGCTTGCCCGCACGACCGATGCGCTGCAGGCGGCGTTGGAGCAGGCTGGTATCACCTTATTTGGTGATGGACGATACGAAGGGGAGGGTGGACCCGGCGTCCGGCTAAAGCAGCCTATAAAATAAGCTTTGTATCGATTGGGGGGGGCATTTCAGCCAGGGTGCGGATACAGCTCAAGGCTCACATCACGTGCTCGCATCCGGCATTAGTCAGCCACCTTGAAAAAACCTAAGGGTATAGGTTATCGTGTATCATGAAGTTGTTTCATTCAGCCGGTGCCAACGCGCGTGTCGATATCCAGACTGAGGATCATTGCCCGCCACATGTGCATGCGTTGAACTGGGCGGACCGCTGGGAAGCCAAGGTTGAGATTTCCTTTGTCGATAACAACGTGGTGCTGATGGAGGTGCTGCCTGTCGCGAACGAGCCGACGAGGCGAACCCTTGGTAAACTGCTGGATGAAGTTGGGCAGCACTTGGATCTCTGCCGACGTGGGTGGTGGCGGATTTACGGGGATACCTGCCTCGTCAACAGGTGGATCAGGGTTTCGGCGGAGGGCGTGCCAGCCGTATTGAAGAAGGGCAGGAAAGGGGCGTCACAGGTCTTGGGGGCCAAGTACGATCCCGGCAGCACCGTCCTGACGCTGGCCATGTCGGACGGGTCGACGGTGAGCATCAACGCAGGTGATGGAGAGGTTGAACGATGAACGGGATCCAAGTCACGAGCGAAGAACTGTCACAGGCGATCGAAGCTGGGCACCGCCGCATGGTGACAGAGTTTCGCGCCGGTTCGGTGCGCTATGATCCCGTGCGGGACGCCATAGAATTAACCATGGTGGACGGCTGGGGTCTGGTCTTACTTCGTTCGGCAGTGGCCGAACTTGCCGAGATCCCGTCCCAAGACATGGGCAAGCTGGAGATCTCGCCGGTGGGCACCGGTCTTCTGCTAGACGCCCATGACATTCACATCAATGTCCACGGTCTGGTGACCGGGTTCATTTCGCCGCATCTGATGGCCTCGGCCCTTGGACGAAAGGGTGGATCGGCGTCCTCTGACGCCAAGGCGCAAAGCTCCCGCGAAAACGGCAGGAAGGGCGGCCGGCCGGTGAAGACGAAGGTCGCTTGACCCGGGCCGGACCGAGTCCATCGAACGATGGCCGAGGAGAGAGGGCCTGTACAAGATTCATTGAAACGCTGAAACATAATTGCGCTGCCGCCGTGTGGGCTGGCGCATTTGACTCCGCTGTAGCCGTCAACGAAGTAAAAAGCCTCAACAACCTAACTACCAGGGCGGCCGAGGCTATCCCCGGCAGGTCGATGCGGCTCAGACCGCGAACGGCTCGGCCGTGACGGCGATCAGCGATAGGGCGTATTAACCAGATCGCCGCGGGCATCTCACCTATCGGGCTGCGTATCGGTCCTCTTCGCGTGCCCGAAATTCTGATGACCTCGTCATCCTGCGGTGCTAGAATTTTTTGCGAACATCGGGGTGTCCGTGTCCTCTCTTTTGCTCCAAATTTGCTCCAATGCGAGCGGGAACTAGAGAGGATTGGAGAGGACTCGACAGGACGGAATTTGGCAGGTTTTCTGGGGTTTGCCCGGCAAATTGGCTCTGGTCAAGGGGATAAGCTTCGGGCTCATAACCTGAAGGTCGCAGGTTCAAATCCTGCCCCCGCAACCATTGACCGCGAAACTCGCCGCAGCCCCCAAGGCTGCGGCGTTTTCGTTTGTGGCCGCCCGTAGCAATTCTAGGATCTGCCCCTCAAGCCGCACCACATGGTCGCCGGCATCCTCGTCCCAATGGACCACGATTCGGTCGATCAGGTTGCGGACGGCATCGGCCGCTTCCAACCGGCTGTCGGGCTGATTGAGCGAGGTGACCAGCGCGTCCACCTGGGCGGCGTAGGTCTCGGCCAGATCGTCGGGGATGATGGGCGCCGCCTGGCTGGCGGATTGGACATCGCGGGCGAGCTTGTCCTTGCGCGCCTCCAGCGTCTCCAGTTCGGCCTTGGTGGTGGCGGTGAAGATGCCGGCCTTGATCGCCGTCATGATATTGGCGATCTCCTTCTCGGTCTGGGCCTGGGACGCGCGCAGTCGGGCCAGGGTCTCCTGGCGGCTGGCGTCCTGGTCACGCTGGTGGATCTGGTAGCGCCGGATGAAGTCGGCCACCGCCTCGGGCTGCATCAGGTGATGGCGCAGGCCATCCAGGACGATGCGCTCCAGCTTCTCCATGCTGATGCCGGGAATGCCCTTGCAGACGGACTTGCCCTTGCTCTTGTTGGAGGAGCAGAACAGCCGCTTGGGCTTGGACCCACCGATATTCATGGTGCCGCCACAGCAGCCGCAGCGTGTCAGGCCGGAGAGCAGGTAGGTGGGGCGCCGGTTGGTGCGATTGGCTCCGCCGGCATCCTCGCCTTCAATCCGGTTGGCATCCCGGCGGGCATCGAGCTTGGCCTGGCGGTCCTTCACCGCCTGCCACAGCGCGTCATCGACGATGCGCAAATGTGGCACCGGGACGATCTTCCATTCGCTCTCGGGATTGAGGCGGCTCTCGCGCTTCTTGGTGCCCGGTACGTTGATGTAGCGCAGCTTGTTCCAGACCCGGCGCCCGACATACAGCTCGTTGTTCAGGATGCCAACGCCACGATCCCGGTTGCCGTTGACGGTTGTGGCCTGCCAGACCCTCGGCTTGCCATTATGATCCAGCGGTCCCTTGACCATGGGCGGGGCCACGCCTTCAGCATTGAGGGTATCGACAATGGCGAAGGGGGAGAGGCCGCGCGCATACTCGGTGAAGATGCGGCGGATGATCGCCGCCTCCTCCGGCACGATCTCCAACTCCCCGGTCATGGGCTGGCCGTTGGGATGCTTGGGCACCCGGTAACCGTAGGACCGTCCCCCCGCCGATTTGCCATCATTGATGACGGAACTCAGTCCCCGGTGGGTGCCGTCGGACAGGCTGTCCAGGAAGCTGGCGTTGATCGCCCCATACATGGCCACATGCATGCGGCTGATCTCGCCCTCCTGCATGGTGTGCAGTTTGACATCATGGTAGAGGCAGGCATCGTAGAAGTCGCCGAGGGTGCCCTGGCGCCGAGTCAGGCGGCTCAGGGACTCGGCAAGGATGACATCAATCTCGCGGTGCTCCACAGCGGCCTGCAGGGCCATGTAGCCGGGGCGTTTGTCATCCTTGCCCGAGATCGCCTCATCGGTGAACCGATGCACCACCGTCCAGCCATTGGCCGTCGCCCGCTCCTCGCATTGGCGCAGTTGATCCTCGGCGCTCGAGGCATTCTGGCGCGAGCTGCTGAACCGTCCATACAGGGCGGCGCGGGGCGACAACTTGGCAGGGATCGTCATGGCGTTTTCTTCCTCGGGCGAGGCTTCCGCGTATCTGCGGACCGTGACGTACCACCATCGGACTGAACCGGCGCTGTAGCAACTGGATCTTTGGGGGTATCGGGTAATGGCGCCGCCATCTTCCGGCGGGATGGCTTCGCCTCTGCCGCCTTGCCTCCCTTGGTGATCTTCGGCGCCTTCACCGTCTTCTTGGGCTCAGGGGCTGGCTCGGGGGCGGGCTGGGCAGGGGCCTTGGTCGCCTTTTTCTTCTTCGCCTCGGTTGGCGCCGGTTTTGTCATTTCCTCCGACGGTGCGGCGGGCGGCTTGTCAGTATCGGTAGCCGGAACCGGATCGGCGGCAATGACCGTGTCGGCGTTTTCGGATGTATCGATTGGCGCCGCGACAGCGCTGCGGTAGACGGTTCCCCTTGTCCCACTGTGAGCCGACGAAATGACGAGGGCGCCGCTGGCGACGAGTTGGTCAATGGCATCTCTGGTTGGCCGGTCACCCCGCCCTCGCATTTTCGTGATGTGCGGTCGAATTGATTTGATCTCTGCCGGTACCCCGCTGGCCTCCAATTTTTGGACGGCCGCCATGATCTCCTCGGCAAGCGGCGGCAGGGATTGCGCGGTGATATCAGCATTTTTCTTTTTGTCAGTCGTCTTGTCCTTAGGGGGCGGCTCCGTCGTCTTCGTGGGAAAGAGGCCAAGCTTCTGGCCGTCGGCGGCCTCCTGCTCGACAAATTGAAGCCATCTGGGCTTGGGTTCCGCGCCTTCGCGCTGCTTGGTGACACGAAGTTCGGCAATCATGTCATTGTTGCGGGGAGCGAGGTACAGAACCGTATCCATGCCGGCTTCGAGGGCGGACGATCCGCGTGCGCCCAGGATGTTATTGACGTTGCCCTTGCCCTCATGATGGATCAGCAGAATTGAGCATTTCAGGCGGCTGATGATTTTGAGGCAGCCGCGCACGAAGCGTTGCATATCGGTGGTCTCATTCTCCGAGCCACTCATGAATGCCGCCAGCGGGTCGATCACCAGCAGGGCCAGGGGGCGTTCCTTGGGAAATTCGGCCTCGAGCATTTTGATCAGCTCGTTATTGCCGCGCCGCTCCGGATCGGGGCTGTTGTCCACGTCCAGCAGAAAATCGGCCTGGGTGAACTGCAGCCAGTGAATTTTGCCATCGTCGGTAAAGGGTTCGCCCTTGATCAGATCGGGCTTGCCTGCATGATGAAGCCATCCCATCAGACGTCGCTTCAGTCCGTCAGGGCGCTCGGCGAGCAAATAGGCCACCCGACCTCGGGTGACAGCCTGTTCCTGCCATGCTCGTCCCATGGCGATGCTGCACGCCCAGTCCAGCGCCAGGAAGGTCTTGCCCTGGCCGCGCTTCCCATACAGGCATGTGAGGCTCTTGGCCGGGACGTAGTCGCCGATCAGCCAGCTCGGCATCTCATGCGGCAGCTTTGAGAAATGCAGCCACGGCGAGGCGGGGGTGTCGGCCACGATGCGGGCTCCAGTTTGTGTGTATTTTTTGTTTGCCTTTATAGTCTTTGACATCACTAAAAACAAGACAAGGACAGGTTATGGCCCCCGGCCCTTGGCCGGGGTGCCCTCCATCCCATGCGTGCGCGCAGGCGCGGGCGCTGGATTGAGGCCCGTCTCTCGGATCCAAGCTTGGCGACGGGCCGACTCATGATGCCCGATCCCGTGGAACACCGGATCGGGCCAGATGCGCACATGTGCGCATGAAAGAGGGGAGCCGGGCGCGTCTCGGCCCCCTGGCGGAATGCCGATCCGCGCCCTAGGGAAAGGGAAGGCGCATCTCGGTCCAGCCCGGAGGTGACCGCGACGCGCAAAGCAGGAAGAAGAGAGGCGATGGCCTCTCCTGGCGGAATGCGAAGAAGAGCCCGGAGGAAGGGAAAGAGGCGAGGACGCTCGGCGGCAGGTTGGGGGCCGAACCTGCCGCACGGAGCGCCCCGAAGGGAAGCGAAGGCGGACAGGGAAACCTCGGAGAAAGACCGATGAAGCGCTCCAAGACCATTCAAGCCGCCAACGAGAACCAGCCCGGTGCCCGAGCAGTCGTACTGCTGGCCCCTGTCATCGACATTCTGGCTCGGCAGGCGGCGCGGATGGCTAGGCCGGCGAACGACAATCGCCGGGCGGACGCTTCGGCCGAACTCCCCAACGCAGGAGAATAGTCATGAATCGCAATTTCCGCCGCACCTTCGTCGCCGTCGCCCAGGCCGTCCTCCGGCGTGTCGGGCTCATTTCGAAGAATGCCAAAATCGTCGTCAAGCGGCCGAGTGGCTCGACTGCCGGCGTGTATTTGGTCAACGGCAAGTCCCGTGTCTTCGTCGGGCATTTGTGCCCCGAGCAAGCAGCCGGTGTCGGAATCGCTGCTGGCGACCGTCTCTCTGTCGAGCAGCTGGGCGACGATTTCGTCCTGCGGCATGCGGCCAAGGGCGGGACGACCGTCGTGGCGACCAAGACCAGCCTCACGGTCAGGGCGTCTGCGCCCAGTGCGTCTCTCGCCAAGGCGGCTCCGATTTCCTTGGTCAAGCAGAAGGATGGCTCTGTCCTCGTGCGGCGGAAGGCGCTGGCGGCGGCCAACGACAACGGCACGGCGGATACGGACGTCGGCCAGGTTTTCGACGTCGGCTACATCAGCAACTTCACGAGCCTGCTGGGGCGCGCCGGGGAGAAGCGCCTGAAATTCCTGGCGGCGAACCTCAACATGCAGCAGCAGATGGCCACGACCTCGGCCGGAGACCAGTGCTTCACGGCGAGGTTCTTCATCGACCTCGTGCTTCGCGCGACCCGCCGGGAGAAGTTCGACATCGACTGCTGCTCCATGCAGAGTGATGGCCGCTACGACCTGGGGCTTGCCCCCGCCATCGTCGCGGCGGCGACCGTGCCGTCGCCGCTCAATCCCCAGGAGCAGGTTCCCGTCGTCGGAGCGGTTCCGGCCAAGCGGCACATGACCAAGAACGACAGCGCGTTTGGCTCGCTGCTGCTTCCGTGGTTCGGCGAGTACATCTGGCTGAACCCGCCGTACACCAATCGGCTCTGGGCGGTGTTCCTCGAGAAGGCACAGCGAGAGATTGAGTCTGGTCGAGCTGGTACTATCATAGCGCTTGTGCCGATGGATACCTACGGGTCGCATATCCGCCACATGTATGGTCCTGATGCCTACCGCATCGAGCTTTCGGCCAAGGTGCCGTTCTTCATGCCTCGCCGGGTGCGGCCCAACGGCGCCATCGACCGGAATGTCGTCGAGACCATCAAGGGCAATTCGCTCGTGGTGTTCGGCAAGGGCGCCAAGACCCGCGACTTCCTGCTCCGGTTGCTCGATGAGCTGCTGGCCTTCGGCTTCATCACCGAGGAGCAGGCCGCCCGCCACCGCATGGAATACGCCGTGTGGCCGAACCTGCAACAGGCGGCGTGAGAGAGGGGGCCGGGGCGAAAGCCCCGGCCCTTTCTCCATGGAGCCCGACGATCCGTCGGGAAAGGGGGGGCGGTGGCCCGGCGCGCCGATGGCGAGCGCGCCGGAGCCCCTCGAGGGTGAAGGAGAGATGGACGGGACTGGCCCGGCCACAGGCGCGAACAGGAGACAATCCCATGCGCTTTCCGACCCTCAGCAGCATCATCGCCGTCCTGACGTTTTGGAAACGTTCCACCGATAAGGCCGGTGTCAAACCGGAGCAGGCCACCGTTCCGCCTGGCAAGCGGCAGAATGTCAGGCGGAGGACCGGTATTGCCTGGACCACCAAGACGATAAGTCCGGCCAAGGGCTGCACCCAGTGCTCGCCGGAATGTGAGGAATGCTACGCAACCAACTGGGCGGCCAGGCATCAGGCCAAGGGCAGTCGGGGCTACGCTGGCACCGTCAAGGATGGGAAGTTCACCGGTGTCGTCGGCATCGTGGCGGATGAAATCGGGAAGCTCGCCAAGATCAACACCGACTTGGTCTTCGTCAATTCCATGTCGGATACATTCCATGCGAATGTGCCTGATGAAACGGTGAAGGCCATATTCGACGCCATGGCGGCCAATCCCCATGACACCCGCTTCCAAGTGCTGACCAAGCGGGCAGCGCGCATGGCGGCATTCAGCCAGGGCTATGCCATTCCCGACAAGGTCTGGTGCGGAGTCACTGTCGGGTGTCAATCCTCCCTGCACCGGCTCGACCAACTGCGCAAGGTCAAGGCGGCGGTGCGATGGGTTTCGTGCGAGCCGCTGCTGGAGCCCCTCGACCTCACGCCCTGGCTCGCCGATGGCACGTTGTCCTGGGTTGTCGTCGGCGGGGAGTCCGGCCTACGGCATCGGCCGATGGATGCGGCCTGGGTCGAGGATATCCTCGGCCAGTGCCAGCGCCACGGGGTGCCCTTCTTTCTGAAGCAGTGGAGCGGACGGTCTCCGAAGAAGGACACCGAGTATCCGCCGACCATCGACGGTCAGGTCTGGCATCAGTTCCCGGCATGATGATGGAGCCCCGCCAGCGCAAGCTGGCGGGGCTCTGCTCTTGGTTCGCAGGAAGCCGACGGAATGGCGGGCGCCCACCTGGGCGCCCGCCATTCGTATTCCATCCCTGCCTCCGCGTGCCGGGCGTCAGAATGGTATGTCCGTATCGCTGCCCCATTCGGTCTCGGTCACGTCGCCGCCCGCATTGCCGCCCTTCATCGCCGGGCCGAACATCTCCACCAGCATGGTGCCGGGATGATCCGTCGTCGCTTCCTGGAACACCCGCGCCCACAACGCCAGCCGGTCATCCATCCGGGGGGCCAGAGCCTCGGCAAGCTCGGCGGGGACATGGCCGACCTGGGCCAGTTCCGACCACCAGGCGATGGCGTTGGCGTCATGGGGATTGTCGGGCTCGCGCAGGGCGATCAGGATATCGTCCGTGGCGGCGCCGCCCAGCAGAGGGCCATCGTAGAAGGCGGCTCTGGCCACCCGCTCGGTCGGCATCGCCGCCCGAGGCGATGCCGCCAGCCACGCGCGCCCGGCCTCGATGGCCATGGCGCGCTCCAGCCGCTCGTGGGCGCTCATGCCGCCGCTCCTTCCTCGACGGGAGCGGTGTTGTCATTGGAGGCGGGAAGGGGCGCCATGAGTTCCAGCACGAACTCCGCCATGGCGTTGTTGCGGATGCCCCGCACGCCGGAGATCAGATCCCGCTTGGTGGGGCGGTGGCCGATCTTGGCCTGATAGGCTTCGGCCTTGACCACGATATCTTCCAGCTCGGTCAGGTGATACCCGTCCAGCAGGCGCCGGGCGTCGGTCAGGTGCAGGGCCGCCACCCGCATGGCCCAGCCCACGTCCTCGGCGTCGATCCGGTCATCGGCCTTGCCCAGCAGGACATGGTAGATTGCGGCGTATTTGAAGGCGCGCCACATCACGCGGCGGAAGAAACTCGCCGGAATGGCATGGTGCTGCCCGAACAGCTGGCCGAAGCCGGTCTCGTAGGCCGTCTCACCCTCGGCGGTCACCGTGTAGAGGGGATGGAGCGGCAGCGCGGCGATGGCTTGCCACGCAGCGTGCAGCGGGGCCAGGTTGCCCGGCTCCTCCACCCGGTAGATGGGGAATTTGTCGGGTGTACGCTTCGGATCGGCATCGCCGATGACGATGCCGAACCGCTGCATGAAGCCATCCAGCATGCTCTCGGCGGATACGATGCTGGTGAAGGTGTCGAGCACCGTGGTGCCCAGGATGACCAGTGCCGGCTCCTCCACCTCGATGGTGCCCTTGGCGGTGCGTCGGGCCAGCGGCTTACCGTCGTGGACCCTCAGCAGGTATTCCCGCATCTCCTCGGCATAGGATTGGGTCTCCATCCGCCGCAGCACCTGGCCCCATTCGTCCTGCAGCCAGAGGCCGCGATTGTGGGCGGCCAGTTCCTCGATGAAGCGGGCGGAGCTGGTGGTCTCGGGGAACAGCCTCACCGGCATCACCCGGCCCAGTACCGTGGCGGTCTTGGTCTTGCCGGCCCCACTGGGGGCCAGCAGCGTCGTCCACAGATCGGGGCGCAGCCGGGTGCCGGCCACCGCGATCTCGACGCCCAGGTCCAGCAGGTGTGCGGCCAGCATGTGCAGCACCATGAAGGCCGGCAGCTCGAGAGGAAAGTCCGTGGTCCGCTCGAACAGGCCGACCGCACGCTCCAGCAGGCTGCCGGGCGGCATGATGGGCAGGCCTCGCCAGGAACCCGAAGCCGGTTTGGCGGCCATCAGGCCGCGCAAGGCTTCGGTCTGTTCCGGACCCAGCCGTCCCTCACGGATCAGGTCCAGCAGGCTCAACTGCTCCGGCTGAGCCGTCAACGGCTTCGCCTTCCTTGCTCGAGCTTTCTTCGGCATGGTTCTGTCTCCCTCTCTGGCGCGGACGCTTCTGCCCGCTGTCGTCATCTATGCCCCGGTCGGCGGGGATCAAGCCACTGTGGGGGGAAATTTGCCGTCGCCGAGGCCCACCCCCCGTCAGCGTCGGCATCATGGCGTGGAACCCTTGGATTGCTGCGCCTCTCGGGCCGATTTGAGGGCGTCAGCAGGGCGTCTGCAGCCCGTCAGCGCCGGGGGTGGCGGCTGGACCGCCACCCCCATTGGCGTCAGGATCGCCCCGCCTTCCGTTCTGCCCGAGCCGCCTCCCGTTTCGCCCATTTGACCTTTGCCTTCATGGCGGCGTTGCCGTGCCTCACCTGTACCTCCAGGTAGACGACCATCAGCCTCGCCGCCCTTGCTTCGATCTCCTGCCGCCTCTCGGCCCGCCACTGCCGCTCACCGTCGGGCAGGTTCGGTTCGTCGTATACCCGGAGGAGTCCTGAGACGATCAAGATGATCCGGGCGCGTTCCCGCTCGAAGGTTCCGCCGGGAGCGCCGACCAGAACCGCGCCCAATGCCCGGTTCCAGGCGTTCATCCAAGCGTCCATGCTGATGTCTTCGATGTCGTCGTTGGCCATGGTCGTTCCCTCCTGCTGGTTCGCCCGACCGCTCGCCAGGCAGTACCGATTTGGGGCCGGTGCCGACGGAATGGTTCCGGCGGTCAGCAGGTGTACACACGGCGGTAACCTGCCAGAGACCGCGCGGATGCGTCGCCGAGGCCCACCCCCCGTCAGCGTCAGCGCCACGGCGTGGAACCCTTGGATTACCGCGCCTCTCGGGCCGATTTTGGGGCGTCAGCAGGGCGTCTGCAGCCCGTCTGCAGTCCGTCTGCACGGAAGGCCAGGGGATCGGCGTCGCCGCCCCCTGGCCGCTCTCGTCACGGTGCGCCGTGGCGCTCACCATCGCACCACGGACCGCGCTCCCCGCTTCAGGGCTGCCTCGACCTGTGGCGGGGTGACGCCGATCCCAAGGGCGTGCCAGCACGCCATGGAACGACGTTCCCGTGCTTCCATTTCCACCTTTCGTGCCTCGCCCAACCCACGCCGAGGTTTGGGGCGCTTTTCCAACTTGTCGATGGTATAGCGGATCTGCTCCAGGGCCATTTCCGCCGCTTCCAGGAACCGGATGGCCTGGGCGCGTTCGAGCGGGGTTGATTCCAGTACAAGGATTTCCTCGCTGATGATGTCATCGGCTTTTTCGCTGCCTTCCATGGTGCTCTCCTTTCGGTCTGGCCTGACCGCTTGCCAGGCAGAACCGATTTGGGTTCGGTGCTGACGGAATGGTTCCGGCGGTCAGCGGATGCACACACGGCGGTAACCAGCCGAAGGCCGCGCGGGCGTGTCGCCGAGGCCCACCCCCCGTCAGCGTCGGCACTTCGCGCCGAACCCTTGGCACGCCGCGCCTTTCGGGGCGATCCAGGGGCGTCTACAGCGCGTCTGCAGCCCGTCGGCGCCGGGAGCGGTGGGGAACGGACCAGCCGCAGCGACCACCAGAAGTCTGGCGGAGGCTGGCCCGTTATCCACGGCTCCTTTTTGGGGTCCAGGGGCTCGCCCCGGCCTACGGTCGGCTTTCCCAACGGGAAACCCGACGGCGTGGGTGCATTCCCTTTCGGGAAAGCTGCGTTTTTCCGCCCTTTGCCCCTTTCCTTTTCGATTTTTCGCTCGATGTCGACGGCGGGGCAATTCCGGGCGGAGGGCATCATGGACAGCGCGACCAACGACAACGATGACGGCAAGGGGCCGTTCTGCATCCTGCGCCATGGGCGGAAGTCGCACACCTGGGGAGAACTGCGCCAGGCCAGCCAGCACACCGTGCGCGATCCCACCGTGTCCTGGCTGGGCGACAACATTGATCCGACCCGGTCGCCTCTGAACGAGGTGCTGGTGGGAACCGGCGATGTGGTGGAGGACGTGCGGGTGCGCTTGACCGCCGTCGGCCTGACGCCGAAGGCGGGGCAGGTAGTGGCGCGCGAGCTTCTGCTTTCTGCCTCCCATGCCCATTTCGCCGGCCTCGGCCAGACCGGGCGGGACGGGGATTGGGATCAGGACCGGCTGACCGCCTGGAAGACTGCCACGGTGGATTTCCTGAAGGGGGAGTTCGGCGACAATCTGGTCACCGTCAGCCTCCATCTTGATGAGTCGGTGCCCCATGCCCATTGCTGGGTGACAACGGCGGTCAATGTGGAGAAGAAGAGCCGGGGCCGTCCCCGCAAGGACGGCACACGGCCTGCCGCCGTCATGGGCTGGACGCTGAACCATGATCGGGTGATTGGCTCAGGCAAGGACGCTTTCGGCAATCGCCAGGACCGCTATGCCGATGCCATGGCACCCCTGGGGCTCAAGCGGGGTCAGCGCCACAGCAAGGCCCATCATCAGCCGATCCGGGAATTCTATGCTCAACTGCCGGCCAAATTGGCCGCTGCAGAGGCGGAATACGAAGCCGCGCGCGAATTCCGCATCAAGGCCGAACAAGACGCCATCCGCGCCGATATCCTGCGCCAGGCAGGTGAGATGGCCACCCAAAAGGCGCGGCAGGCCCAAGTGGCGGCGGAGCGGTCCCGACAGGCTGCCGAGGTCCGCCAGCGCGAGGTCGAAGAGGTGTTGGCTCGCGCCAGCCTGATCGAACAGGACCAGCGAGCCGCCCTGGCCGTCGTCCATAATGAAAAGTTGGTTCTGGCCGATGACAAAGCCCGCATGGCGGAATTTATGGAGCGGCAGGGCCAGGCCGCCGCATTTGAACAATACCGCGCCGACAGTTTGGCAGTTGCCAATCTGCGCAATGGCAAAGGCAAGGAGTGGGAGGCGTATGAAAAATCATTGCGGACCTATGCCGACGATCTGAAACGGCATGGCGCCTGGCGCGATGCCATGACCCGTCGCGCCGACAAGCCGTTGCGCTTCCTGCTGGAGGCCGGTGCTCAGGCGCTGGGCCACACCTCCATTGCGGTCAACCCGGCCCGCTTCGTCAGTGACGGGATACGAGCCTGGCTTCGCCTTGTCGGCGGTGAGGAACTGGTCCGGCTCCATCGCATCGTCGTCGGCTGGATGCGCGAGATCTGGGCGGTGGCCACAGAGATCGTTATCGAGCCGAGGCATCGGGAGAGGGAATGGGAGCGGTAACCTCAATAACCGCTCAACGTCTAAGAAGTACCCTAGATTCACCCGTGGGACGGAGCCCAGCAATCTTGGCGAGGTTTGACGGATGAGGTCACCTCCTCGTGCCTCTACACTGCAGCGCGGAAATTCTGCATCAAATCAAGGATGCTTGAAGTCCGGGCAAGGTAAGCATCAGCGTCCAGAGCTGTTCTGATAAGATCGAGGACTTCGCGACCTGCGTCGCCGATGGCCATGTGAAGCTTATGCGTTAACATAACCATGGCGATGGCGGCCTGTATGGGGCTGTGGAGTGCGTCGATATTCGCGCGGAAGTCGTCGTAATCAATGGTGAGTTCCCCGTCTTGCCAGGATGACGCGGAATCGAACAAGCGACAGACGACGCTGTCATCCGGGATTAACGATGAGGGACGGTCGGCAAAGAGGGATTGGGGGTCAAGTGCCTCGACTTGATCGCCGAGACCAATGACGACCTCAAGCGTCAAAGCTGCGGCAGCCTGTTTATTGAATATTTCACCGATTTCGCCGACGAGCTGGCTGACTGCTTCTCTTAATACTGCGTTGCCGCCCATTTTCTCCTCAGCCTTCTCACGCCAGATGGACAACGGCCATATTATTCGAGAAAATCATAATGGCCACCAAATTGCGGGTCTGATAGCTCGCCGCCTTCTCGCCTTCGTCCGGTCGGCATTCCGCCGAGGGTTCAGCTCATCTTGGCGCTCTCCGTCAACGATCTCCCCTCGTGTTCGTGGTAGTGTCGCCGTTTGGCTACGCATATAGGATGAATTTATTTCCCGTGATATAACGCCAATACGTGAATGAAGGTGCTGGGGTTGTGATATGGCGGAAGAGAGCTTGCTTGACTGGGCCAATAAACAGCCGGGATGGGCGCGCGATGCCCTGAGGCGTCATGCCGTGTCAGCCACTCATGCGTTAAGCGAAGGTGACAAGGCGGAGATTCTTGTCCGTGTCCGCCACCATGCCGGATTTACTGGTGACGTTCCTCCGCTATGTACCCCTTTGATGGCAGCGCATCTAGGCACCGCCAATGGTTCTGATCCAAGAACCTTGCTGTGTTCGTTCGGTCCGGTTCAAAATCTCAACCGCCTCGCCGCCGGCCAGAAATTGCAATTTGCCCTCGACGGGCTGACCGCCATCTATGGTGACAACGGCAGTGGCAAGAGCGGGTATGCCCGCATCGCAAAAAAGCTCTGCCGCAGCCTGACATCGGCTGATCTCCTCGGCAATGTGTTCGAGCCCGGGACAAAGCCACCGGCCGCCGTGACGGTGCGCTACCAGAAGGTCGGCGATCAGCAGGTCACGGAGACCGTCTGGACGGACGGCAACGCGCCACCAACGGAGCTTTCGCAGATATCAGTTTTCGATACGCAAAACGCGCGTCTCTACGTGGACCAGGAAAACCGTATCAGCTTCCTTCCCAGCGACATCGCCTTGCTCCAGCGCCACAGCGAGCACTGCGCGGAAATGGATGCGGCATTTCAGAAGGAAATTACGGCGGTCGAAAAACGCGTCAAGGTCCCCTTGCCAGCCGGCTACACGCCCAACGGAGATGCTGCAAAGCTGCTTGCACGCCTCGACCCGAAATCAAAGCAACCTCTCCCGACAGCCGACGAAATTAAGGTCAATGCCCAATGGGCAGATGCCGACTTAGCGGAGATGCAGCAGCTTGAAGGCGCCTTGGCAAACGATCCGGCGGTGTTGGCCGCGCGGTCCCGCCGGGCAAAAGCAGCCCTTGAGTCCTGCTCGGTTGCGATTTCGGCCATCGAACTTGGGCTATCGACCGACATCGGGTCGGCGCTCGAAGGCTTGCGGACGCACGAGCGCCTTGCTGCTGATGCCGCGTCCCTTGCTGCGTCGGACCAGTTCGCGTCCGAACCGTTGGAGGGCGTTGGTCTTCCAGTTTGGCGTTTGATGTACGACTACGCCAAGGCATATGCCACCAGCCTTCAGCCTGACCAGGACAGGCTGCCCGATGGCGAAGGCGATCTTTGCGTTCTTTGCCAAGAACCCTTGTCGGCGGATGGTTCGGCCCGTGTGCGCGCCTTCAACGATTTCGTCGCGGGCCAGGCTGCCAAGGCCGCAGATGCCGCCCGTGCAGCCCTTGAGCAGGCCGTCGCCAAGGTCCGGGAAGTCCAAATTCCCGCCACCGCTCAGGTGGACCTTGCTCTTGCGGAATTTGGAGGGCTGTCCGAATCCCGTGCCCAACTTGGGAAAGCCCTCGCAAATTATTTCGCTGCGGCACTCGCGCGGCGTAACGCCCTGCTCGAAGCCGTCGGCACGGGCGCGTTCGCTACCGTCCCCACGCTGCTGCCCAGTCCCATTTCTGATATCACAGCCGACATCGCCGCCCTCGAAGCGGAAGCCGTCGCCTTCGATCAGGCCGCCAAGGAAGACGGCAGCCGGGCCGCTGAGCGGGGCAGGCTTGCCGCGTTGCGTGACCGCAAGAAGCTCTCAGATGACCTTGCCACCATTCTTGCGCGCCACGGGGACCTGGAGCAGCTATCTAAGCTCAAGGCGTGCGTTGTTGCCGTGGAAAGGGGGCATATTTCACGGCAGATCACCACGCTGCGCCGTAGCTTAGTCATGGACGACCTGGAACAGCGAATCCTCGCAGAGATCCGAGCTTTCGACCTCACCCACATCCCCTTCGAGGTGAGCGACCGCAGCAAGGATGGTCAGAGCTATTTTGGCGTCGCCCTTCACTCGCCCATAGCGACCGCCAACAACAAGGTGCTGAGCGAGGGGGAGCAAAGGGCACTGGCCCTTGCCTGCTTCCTTGGCGAGGCAGGACGTGACACCGAAAAGCATGGCTTGATCATCGATGACCCAGTGTCGTCGCTCGACCATGTTCGTCTGCGCCGCGTTGCCGTCCGCCTGGTCGAGGAGGCGCGCGCTGGGCGGCAGGTCATCGTGTTCACCCATAACATTCTTTTCTTTAACGAGATGGTCGAGGCGGCGGCAAGGGCCACGCCCCAGGTTCCGGTTCTCAGAAATTTCATCAGCTCGTCGAAGGCATCCGGATTCGGAATAGTGTCGGTAAGCGATGAGCCCTGGCTCCTGTTGTCCGTCAACAAGCGCATCGCCAAATTGCGTGAGCGCCTGAAGGATTTCTCTGTGATATCGGATTTCAACACCGAGGAATGGCGCGCCAAGGCAAAAGACTTCTACACGGATTTACGTGAGACATGGGAGCGTTTGGTCGAGGAAGTCCTCCTTGGGCAGGTCGTCGAAAGGTTCAACACGGACGTCCGCACGCAGAGCCTCAAGGGCGTCGTCGTGGAAGATCAGGACTACAAGACTGTCTTCTGGGCGATGAAACGCGTATCAGAGCGATCGGGCCATGACATGGCGGCCGGACGGGCAATTCCTACGCCGCAGCCCTCTGACATGAAGACAGATCTCGACGCGATCGATAGCTTTAGGTCGGCGACGGACAAGAGAAAGAGGGACGCGAGCACGCGGCGCAAGGCATTGGAAGAGCCGCCTGTCGCCACGGTCGGATAGGGGGGCGGCGTTCCTCGGGTACGCTCCGGCCGCGTCTCACATGTGCTGTGAAATTGGGAGAGGATATGGTCAGAGAAGCTTTGCGTGAACGATTCCTTGCGGCCCTTGCCGCGCGGGGTGGACGAGCGGGAAATATTGGTCTGCGGGATGATCTCAGCTGGCAGGAGGAGACCTATGAACAGGTCAAGGCTGAGCTGCTCGACGAAGGCGTAATTGTTTCCGGCAAAGGGCGCGGTGGATCGGTTGCCATGTCGGAGGCCACACTCTTTGACGCGCTGGGAGTAAGCCCGCCCAAGGCCGCCGCCAAACCCGTCAGCACGAAGCTGGCCGCCGAGCCAAAGTCACCTGAAGCAAGCCGAAATGGAGGTGGGGCCGGCCCGCGCCGCACCTCGGTGATCAAGAAGTCCGATCTCTATTCCTCCCTCTGGGCTTCCTGCGATGAACTGCGTGGCGGCATGGATGCCAGCCAGTACAAGGACTACGTCCTGTTCATGCTGTTCATCAAATACGTCTCGGACAAGTACGCCGATTCCGATGATTTTGCGCCCTCCGTCGTCATCCCCAAGGGGAGCAGCTTCAAGGACATGGTGGCGCTCAAGGGCAAGAGCGACATCGGCGACAAGATCAACACCCAGATCATCCAGCCGCTGATCGAGGCCAACAGCCGCCTAGCACGCAGCGATTTCCCCGATTTCAACGACCCCAACAAGCTGGGCGAAGGCCAGGCGATGGTCGATCGCCTGAGCAATCTCGTCAGCATCTTCCAGAAGCCCGAACTCGATTTCTCGGCCAATCGTGCCGAGCACGACGACATCCTGGGGGATGCCTACGAATACCTGATGCGGCATTTCGCCTCGGAAAGCGGCAAGAGCAAGGGACAGTTCTACACCCCGTCCGAGGTCAGCCGCGTGATCGCCAAGGTGATCGGCATTTCACCCGAGAACACCAAGGGTGCGACCACTGCCTACGACCCCACCTGCGGCTCCGGCTCGCTGCTGCTGAAAGTGGCGGCTCAATCCGGCAAGCACATCACGCTGGAAGGGCAGGAGAAGGACGTGACCACCGCGGGCCTCGCCCGCATGAACATGATCCTGCACGACTTCCCGACGGCCACCATTCTCTCAGGCAACACGCTGGCCGCACCCAAGTTCAAGAACGGCGAGGATTTGCGCACCTACGACTACGTGGTGGCCAATCCGCCGTTCTCCGACAAGACCTGGAGCACCGGGCTCACCCCCGCCAATGACCCGTTCAAGCGCTTCACCTGGGGAGAGCCGCCCGCCAAGCAGGGCGATTACGCCTACCTCCTGCACATCATCCGTTCGATGAAAGGCGCCGGCAAGGCGGCCTGCATCCTGCCCCATGGCGTGCTGTTCCGTGGCAACGCCGAGGCGATCATCCGCGAGAACCTTGTCCGCTCCGGCATCCTCAAGGGCATCATCGGCCTGCCGGCGAACCTGTTCTACGGCACCGGCATTCCCGCCTGCATCCTGGTGCTCGACAAGGAAAACGCCGCCGGCCGCAAGGGCATCTTCATGATCGATGCCTCCAAGGGCTTCATCAAGGACGGCAACAAGAATCGCCTGCGCGAGCAGGACATCCACAAGATCGTCGATACCTTTGCCAAGCAGGCGGACGTGACCGGCTACGCCCGCATGGTTCCGTTCACCGAGATCGCCGATCCGAAGAACACCTTCAACCTCAATCTGCCGCGCTACATCGACAGCACCGAGCCCGAGGACCTGCAGGATATCGATGGCCATCTGCGCGGCGGCATCCCCGAGCGCGACATCGATGCCCTGTCGGCCTATTGGCGGGTTCTACCAGGCGTGCGCGCCGCCCTGTTCGAGTCCGCCGGGCGCCCCGGCTACGCTCGTCTCAAGCTGGCGCTGCCCGAGGTTAAGCCCGCCATCCTGGGCCACGCCGAATTCGCCGCCTTCACCCAGACGGTGACGACGCTGTTCGCCGACTGGCAGGCCGCAACCACGCCGATCCTGACCAGCTTTGACGAGGGCGGGCACCCCAAGGCGCTGATCGAAACCGTCAGCGAGAGTCTGCTCGCCACGTTCCGGCAGGCGCCGCTGCTGGATGCCTATGACGTATACCAGCACCTGATGGATTTCTGGGGCGAGGTGATGCAGGACGACGCCTACCTGATTGCCGCCGATGGCTGGGTGGCCGAGACCTCCCGCGTCCTGGAAACCGACAAAAAGGGAAAAACCAGGGATAAAGGCTGGACTTGCGACCTGATCCCCAAGCCCTTCATCGTCGCTCGTTACTTTGCGGCTGAGCTGGGCGCCATCGAGGCCAAGGAGGCTGAGTGGGAAGCTGCCACCGCCAGCCTTGCCGAACTGGAGGAGGAGCACGGCGGTGAGGACGGCTTCCTGGGTGCGCTGGACAAGATCGCCAAGGCTGAGGTCAACGCCCGGCTGAAGGAAATCAGGCACGATAAGGAGGCGAAGGACGAGGCCGTCGTTCTCAAACGTTGGCTGGAGCTGTCGGAGAATGAGACGGCGCTGAAGCGTGCGGTGAAGGAACTGGAGGCCGAACTTGACCAATTGGCCTATGACAAATACCCCACGCTCACCGAAGCCGAGATAAAGGCGCTGGTGGTGGACGACAAGTGGATGGCGCACCTATCGGCCGACGTTCAGGACGAGCTTGAACGCGTGTCCCAGAAGCTCACCGGCCGCATCCGGCAACTGGCCGAACGCTACGCCACGCCGCTGCAGCAGCTCACCGACGAGGTGGCAAAGCTCGCCGCCCGCGTCGAGGGTCACCTCAAGCGGATGGGGGCATCATGGAAGTGAGGCCCGGATACAGGCAGACGGACGTCGGGATAATCCCCGAGGAGTGGAATGTCGTCGAGGCTTTTGATCTTGATCCATTTATAACGAGCGGCTCGCGCGGATGGGCGAAGTATTACTCAGATCGTGGTTCATTATTTATGCGGATCACAAATCTCTCGCGAGACTGTATTCATCCTGACCTGACCGACCAAAAATTTGTTGATCTACCAGAAAACGATACGGAGGGGCTTCGCACGGCACTGCAGGACGGAGATATTCTTGTATCAATTACAGCGGATATCGGAATTATTGGGTACATTAACAGGGATGTTCCAAAGCCGGCATACATAAATCAGCACATTGCTTGCTTGCGACTTACTCCGGAGAAAGCAGATCCGCTTTTCCAGAGCTACTATCTTGCCTCATATGTTCCACAAAAGCTCTTCCGTGAAATGACCGATGTCGGAGCTAAAACCGGCATTAATCTGACGACTGTCGGGAAGTTAAAGCTTTTGTGCCCACCTCTTCCCGAACAACGCGCGATCGCCGCCGCCCTTTCCGATGTGGATGCGCTACTGGACGGGCTGGACCAGCTCATCGCCAAGAAGCGCGACCTCAAACAGGCCGCCATGCAGCAACTCCTCACCGGCCAGATCCGGTTGCCAGGTTTCCAAGGCGAGTGGGAGGTGAAGCGGTTGGGGGAAGTCGCCGATATAGATCCTGAGAACCTTACCAGCGATACGCGCCCAGATTTTTCCTTTAACTACATCGCTCTCGAAGATGTGGATCGTGGTACCCTCAGAAGCCATACTGAACTAGTCTTTGCTGTGGCCCCGTCGCGTGCGCGTCGCAAACTCAGACCTGGTGACTTGTTGGTTTCCACCGTGCGCCCGAATCTAAAATCCCATCTCCTGTTTGCCGGTGGGCCTGGGAATTGGATTTGCTCCACAGGATTCTGCGTCGTGCGTTCCCGTCAGGACGTAACCAGTCCTCCTTACCTAATCGCACATTTATTTGCATCCTGTGTAAGCAGGCAGATTGAAGCACTGCTCACGGGGTCCAATTATCCGGCAATCAATAGCCGCGACGTCAGCGCACTGGAAATTCCGATTCCTCCGTTTGCTGAACAATCTGCCATCGCAGCCGTGCTCTCCGATATGGACAAGGAATTGGCAGCTTTGGAACTCCAACGCGAGAAGACGCGCGCCATCAAGCACGCTATGATGCAGGAGTTGCTAACCGGCAAGACTAGGCTCGTCTGACTGTAAGGGGGGAGCATGTCCGAACAACCGCGTTCCGAGCGCCGCACGCAAAACCGCGTAATCGCGCTCTTCACCGATCCGGCGCGGGCAGACGGCCTTGGCTACCGTTACCTGGGCGACTGGTCCAAGCGCGGCAGCAACCGCCCGATCGAGACGGAGATCCTGCGCGACAATCTGGCGGCGCGCGGCTACTCCGCCGCCCATATCGCTGCTGCCCTGCAGAAGTTGGAAACCGCCGCCGATGCCACCGGCATCACGCTGTATCAGGCCAACCTGCGCACCTATCAGCTTCTGCGCTACGGCGTACCGGTGCAGATTGCCGCCGGCCAGGCCCACGAGACCGTGCATCTGATCGACTGGGAGCGAGCGGAGAGGAACGACTTCGCACTGGCCGAGGAGGTGACGCTGAAGGGCGGTTACCAGCGGCGGCCCGACATCGTGCTCTACCTCAACGGCCTTGTCATCGCGGTGATCGAGCTCAAGCGCAGCTCGGTG
This sequence comes from Magnetospirillum sp. ME-1, assembly GCF_002105535.1. Taxonomy (GTDB): domain Bacteria; phylum Pseudomonadota; class Alphaproteobacteria; order Rhodospirillales; family Magnetospirillaceae; genus Phaeospirillum. The sequence goes on from NZ_CP015848.1 coordinate 4,142,562, forward strand.
GAGGTGGCCGACGGGGTGCGCCAGTTGATCACCAACCAGGAAGAGATCTTCAACAAGGGCTTCTTCACCCTGGCGCAGCTCCTGCTGGCCGGCAGTGATTCGCAAGGGCTGCACTACGGCACTATCGGCACACCGGAGCAGTTCTTCGTCGAATGGAAGGACGAGACGGCAACGGGGACCCGAACTGCGCCGGACACCGGCGCTCTGCTCGACAAGCCACTCGCCCAGATGTGCAACAAGGTCCGGTTGCTGGACCTGATACGCAACTTCATCATCTTTGACGCCGGCCAAAAGAAGGTGCCGCGCCAGCACCAGTTCTTCGGGGTCAAGGCAGCGCAGGAACGGGCCGCCAAACATGAGGGCGGTGTCATCTGGCACACCCAGGGCAGCGGCAAGAGCATCCTGATGGTGCTGATTGCCAAATGGCTGCTGGAGCATGATTCCGAGGCGCGCGTCCTTGTCATCACCGACCGCGACGAGCTCGACAAGCAGATCGAGGGGGTGATGAAGAACGCCGGGGTGGTCGGCGCCGAGTCGCCTTCGCCTCGCATCACATCGCGGGCGGAACTGATTCAGAAGTTGGGGGCGGCATCACCGCGTCTGCTGTGCGCCCTGATCCACAAGATCGACCCGTCCGACCTGAAGGGCGAGCCACCGCCTATCCAGGGACGCTTCTTCGTCTTTGTGGACGAGTGCCACCGCTCGCAAGGCGGCGACATGAATAGGCAGATGAAGCGTTGGCTGGAAGGGGCCATCTTCATCGGCTTTACCGGCACCCCGCTTCTGCGCAAAGACCGGATGATGACGCGGGATGTCTTCGGCACCTACATTCACACCTACAAGTTCCCCCAGGCGGTGGCCGACAAGGTGGTGCTGGACCTGAAATACGAGGCCCGTGACGTGCCGCAGCGGCTGACCTCGCAGGCGGCCATTGACCGCTGGTTCGAGCAAAAGACCAAGGCGCTCAACAATTTCCAGAAGGCCGTCCTGCGCAAGCGCTGGGCGACGATGGAGGAGTTGATGAGCGCCGGTGAGCGCAAGCAGCGCATCGTCGCCGACATCATCCAGGACTTCGGCCTCAAGCCTCGTCTGAACGATGATCGCGGCACCGCGATCCTGGTGGCGGCCTCCATCTACGACGCCTGCCACTATTTCCGCCTGTTCCAGAACACCAGCTTCGGCCCCTACTGCGGAATCATCACCTCCTTTGAGCCCAACCACAACGCCATTTCCCGCGAGCCGCCCAACAGCGACGAGCGCTACAAGTTCGATACCTACACCATGCACGTCCTCAAGAACGGACAGACCGTCAAGCAGTACGAGGACGAGACAAAGCGCCGCTTTATCGAAGAGCCGGCGAACATGAAGCTGCTGGTCGTGGTCAGCAAGCTGCTCACCGGCTTCGATGCCCCAAGCTGCACCTACATCTATCTCGACAACGAGCTGCGAGACCACAACCTGTTCCAGGCTATTTGCCGGACCAATCGGCTGGATGGCGCCGACAAGGACTATGGCTATATCGTCGATTACAAGGAGCTGTTCGGTGACGTGCAGCAGGCAATCTCGGTGTACAGCTCGGACGAACTGGACATTGATCAGGGCGGCGGAGGCGACAACAACGTCTACCTCAAGGACTGGCTGAAGGAGGGAAGGGAGCAACTCGACGAAACCCGTGAGGCGCTGCGCTATCTGTGCGAGCCGGTGGCGGCCCCGCGCGAGGTCGAGCAGTTCCTGCACTATTTCTGCGGTAACGCGGCCGACCCCAACGCGCTGACCGACACCGAGGCGCTGAGGGTGTCGTTCTACAAGGCGGTCGCCGCCTTTGTGCGCGCCTATTCCGCCATCGCGCAGAACCTGAGCGAGGCTGGCTACTCCGACGCCGACGCAGCCGATATCCGCAAGGAGGTTGAGTTCTACAGCGAGATCCGTGCCGCCATCAAACGGCACTCGGGGGAGGAACTGGACATCAAGCCCTTTGAGGCGGACATGCGCCACCTCATCAACACCTACATCCAGGCCGATCCCGCCACGGATTTGGGCCAGCTCGGGGCGCTTTCGCTGACCGAACTCATTATCGAGACCGGCATCCACGACGCCATCGCGCGGAAGCTCAACGAGAAAGGCAAGCTCTCCCGGAACGCCATCGCCGAGGCCATCATCAACAACGTGCGGAAGACCATCATCCGCGATCAGTTGACCGACCCTCGCTTCTACGAGGAGATGTCCAAGCTGCTGGGTGACCTCATCCAGCAGAGCCGGGCCGATACCGCTGCCTATGAAGAGTTCCTGCGCCGGGCCGAGGCGTTGGTCAGGCAGTTGGCTGCCAAGCAACCGACCGCCGGTATTCCGGCGGTCCTGCACGGCAAGCCCGAAGCCACGGTGATCTTCAACAACCTGGCCTCGCTGACCGTAACCAGCTTTCAGTGCCCGGCCGATGACGATGATAAGGCCGCCTTGGCCGTGGAGATCGACACGACCGTGCGGGAACGTGCGCCGGCCGGATGGAAAGGCGACCAGGTACGTGAGGCGCAGGTGCTGAATGCGCTGTTCCCGCTCCTTGGTCGCGACCGTCAGGCGACGGCGGCACTGTTCGACATCATCAAGAACCAATCAGGTTATGGGTGATGGAAACCATAGAGCTCGGCGACCTCAGCATCGCGGTGACGCGCAAAGACATCAAGAATGTCCACCTTTCGGTTCACCCGCCGGATGGCCGCGTCACCCTGGCTGTCCCCAGCGTGACTCGCCTGGAGGTTGCTCGCGCATACGCTATCTCCAAACTGCACTGGATTCGCGAGCAACAAAGAAAGCTGGCCGAGCAGGCACGTGAGACGCCACGGCAGTTTGTCACCAGGGAGAGCCATTACCTGTGGGGGCGGCGATACCTCATGACGGTGGAGGGGCGGGACACCAAGCCCTCCGTCAAGCTGGACCACAAGCGGATCGTCTTGACCGTGCGTCCAGGGAGTGATGCGGCGAAGCGGGCCGAGGTCATCCATGACTGGCACAAGGCTTTGCTACATGAAGTTCTGCCGTCCCTGATCAAGAAATGGGAGCGGAAGCTTGACGTCATGGTCAGCGGCTATTTCCTGCAGCGGATGAAGACGAAGTGGGGAAGCTGCAACCATGAGGCCGGGCATATCCGGCTCAATACCGAACTCGTAAAAAAGCCGAAGGATCTACTGGAATACGTGGTCGTCCACGAGATGGCGCATCTGATCGAGCCCACCCACAGTGAACGGTTCATCAGCATCCTCGATATGCAGTTTCCAACGTGGCGCGAGGCCCGTGCGGAACTCAATGAACTGCCATTGGCCGCTGACGTGTGGAATGAGTAAGCGAAACGCACTTGGATGTTCTCGCGTATCGCTGTTTGGGTAAGCGAGGAGGCCTATCCCCGCTGCAAATTTAAGCCGCTTGTGCGATGTTCGCGGCAAATGGTGGCGTGCCCCCGCAACCACTTTTACCGAACTCCGGTACTGACCGAGAACAGCCGCCCCACCAGGGGCGGCTTTCTTCGTTTCCAGGCCCAGCTCGATCATATTGGCGATGTCGCCGATCAGCTCAATCTCGAACCCCTTGCCCTCGGTCGGGCGCACCTCGATCCGCTCGATCAGCGAGCGGATGATCTCGATGGCCTCGGTGCTGCTGGCCGGGTCCGCCAGGGCGTCGTGCAGGCTGGTGACCCTGGTGTGGTACACTTCCGCGAGGTTGGGGTGAAGACGCGGCTGAGGAGCATGCGGCTCGGACAGGCGGCGCTCCAGATCGGCCTTGCGCCGCTCCAGATCGTCCAACTGGGTCTGGAGGCCGGGGGCGCGGAATCCGTCGGCAATAGCGTCTATCAAGCCGGTCAGCTTGCGGCAGACGCTGGCATGGTCGCGCTCCACCAGCACCCGCCCGGATTCGGCCTCGGCCCGCATCTTGTTGGTCTCGGCGATGAAGGCGGACGAGAACTCCTTCACCAGCTCCGGGGCCATCAGCCGGGATTTGAGGGCATCCAGAATCAGTGTCTCGACCACGTTGCGGCGGATGCCCCTGCCGTTCTCGCAGGTGCCCTTGTTGCGGGCGGCGCTACAGGCGAGGTAGTCCTGGCCGATGGTGGCGAGCGATCCGCCACAGCAACCGCAATACGCCTTGCCGGTCAGCAGGTGCTTGGGACGGCGGTCCTTCCAGAACTCCCGTTCACGGGCCTTCTGGGAACGGTCGGATGCACGGATTCCGTCTAGGCGGGCCTGAGCACGATCCCACAAGTCCTGATCGACAATGCGCAGGTGGGGAACGTCGGCGTACTTCCATTCCGATACCGGGTTGGGCCGCGACACCCGCTTGCAGGTGGCGGGGTCTTTGATATACCGCTGCCGGTTCCATACCATGACACCAATATAGAGCTGGTTGCGCAGGATGCCGGTGCCACGTCCCTGGTGGCCCCGGATGGTGGTGTCCTGCCACGCCCCGCCATCAGGGCCGAGGATGCCCTCGGTGTTGAGCGCCTTGGCGATGGCGCGAGGTGAGTGACCGGCGGCGAACATCATGAAGATGCGGATCACGATGGAGGCTTCGGCGGGATCAATGGCACGGTCGCCCCGGATCGGCTCGCCGCGAGCGTCCAACTGATGGACGATACGATAGCCAAAAGCCTTGCCGCCCGCTGACTTGCCCTGGCTGACGCGGCCCTCCAGGCCCCGATGGGTTTTGTCCCCCAGGTCTTTGAGGAACAGGGCGTTCATGGTGCCCTTGAATCCGATCTGGAGTTCGGTGATCGGCCCTTCCGAAGTGGTGAAGAGCTGGACCCCGGCGAAGGTCAGCTGCTTGTAAATGCCAGCAATGTGTTCCTGATCACGGGAGACGCGGTCCAGCGCCTCGGCCACCACCATGTTGATCCGGCCATCCCCCACAGCGGCCATCAATTGTATGAGGCCGGGGCGGTTGTTGTTGGCTCCGCTGATGGCGTAGTCGGTGAACACCTCCACGACAGTGCCGCCCATACGGTCTATGTGGGCGGTGCAGACCCGCACCTGATCGTCGATGCTGGCCTCGCGCTGCATGTCGGTGCTGAAACGGGCGTAGATGGCGACACGGGGAGAAGGGGCCGAAGCCGAAACCAAGGACATGATGACCTCACTGTACGCCCAGGCCACTGGCACAGGCTGTTACGATGAGGCCCCTTTCCATCCTTGGAACTTGGGGCCGAACCAACCTAGAAAAATAGATTCCGTGCCCTCCTTGGCACTTGGAACCTTCCCTTTAGAATACTGAGCCACCCCGCTTACAGGGTCAAGAACCGTGGTGCTGTAGCTCTCTGATTGACTGCTTGGCCCGCGCACGGCGTCGTTCATAAATTTGATGCCATGCTTGCGAGGCCAGTTGGCGCTGGGCGACGATGTAGTGCTTTTCCGTAACCTTACCATCCGGGGTATGGTTGAGGAGCGCCGATACCTTGATCGCCTGCTCGGGCAGTTCGATGACGAAGGTCGTGGCGGCGCTTTTTCGAAATGCATGTGGAAGGGTAGGGACGCCGAATTTGGCGGCAGTCCGTTCCTTGATGCGCTTGCGCATAGTTTGGTCAGACATTGCTGCGCCTGTGTCGTCGATCCACAGTGCATTTCCCGCATTTGCCTTGGACGACGAACCAATCAGCACTGGGCGGATGTGCTCAAGGTATACCTCCAGGTAGCGGCCGAGTTTGTCAGGCAGAGGCCATTCGTCGAACTTATCCTCCTTGGTTTCATCTTCGTCAAAACGCAGACACCAGCCGGCAGCGTCATGAACGAGGTGTCCGACGATCTCGACGGAGGCGAAATTGCTGATACGTGCCGGGGCCGACGCCATCGTGGCGATGATCAAGCCGTCACGAAAGGCTATTGGATCGGCTGTGCTCGCTTTGTCATTGCTGAGGCTGCATTTAACCAAATCCATCCCCAGGGAAAACAAGTCGGCTGCATGGACCACCTTGCCCTTCTTTACCGGCTGGCGTTTAGCACGGGAGCGCAGGTAGGCGTGAACAGCTCGCAGCCAAGTCCAGTCATGGTTGGGAACCATTGCAACCAGGAATCCCAGAATATTTCCAGCAACCGTGGCCTGAGTGGTCTTGGCCAGCCTAGTGCGCTCGGCAGTGAAGAATGCTGTCAACATTTCTTGCGTTGCTCGTTCAGCAGGTGTCGTCGCGACTAGATCGACCCCGGCATTTTGGCAGAACCTTAGGAAGCGGCCATAATCGAGGCGTGCAACGTGTTTGTGGCGTGTTGACCAAGTTGTCGCCCTCGCCGCCAGCAGGGAGGTGGCCATCTCCACGGTGCAAAGGTAGAGGTCGCGGTCGCCATCTGGCCAATCCGAGAAGGGAACGGAAAGACGGTCTTTCATTGCTTGCTCCAGCGACGGCGAGCATCGTCGAAGACCCGATGATACTGCTTGCGAGATTCGGTCTTGCTCATGGCGAGGTAGGATGCTGCGGTTGTGCGCATGGTGCGGTGACCAAGGCAATGCTGAGCAATCGGCAGGGCGTTAGGGCTGTCGTCCAGGATCAATTTGGTGGCAATGCTGCGGATGAGGTGTGGGTGGAGTTCGCAGCCAGCGTACCGGGCCGCAAAATCCATGACGTCGTCGTATGCTTGGGAAGTCGTCCAGGCGGTTCCGTCCTTTCGGGGAAACAGTAACGAGGACGTGTTGACGCAGTGAACTGCCCGATAACTCTCGACATACAGGTGGATGGTGGCGATGGTCTCCGGGCGCAATTCAGCGCGAAGGTCTTCGCCGTTTTTCACCTCGTCGTCAGGAATTTCAAGCCAAACCCGATCTCCCTGCGTGAAGAAGTGAGTGTCGAAGTCCAGGGCCGCAATGTTGATCGAGCGCGAGCAGGTGTCGAACGCCAGCGCGAGATAGGTGGCGGTGCGGACGAGCTTGGCACTGTGGATGTCGATGGGCATGTTCTTAGCCGCTACCAGGAGCGTATCGGCCAACCACAGCGTGCGGTCGAGAAGCTCCTCATTTTCGAACTGGCGCAGGCGACGGCGCGTCTTCTCGGCCATACCGGCCTTCTGCTTGGTGCTCTGGTGGATTTGTTTGAGCCGTTGAACGAGCGGCCCTTCAAGGTGCAACCAGTCGCGGGCGATGTAATAGAGCAGGAAGGCCATCAGGCCGATTTGGCCGCCCTTCTTGCGATTGGTACGTTCGCACACGAACTTCAGGATCGTGTTCGCGTTATCGAGGGTGACTAAATCCCTGAGGCTAGTTAAGGATTCAGCCGGGGTACCCATCCGGACCAGGATCGAGGCCATGCGGCGGATGCAGTCCATGTAGTTGGTCACCGTCTTCGGCTTCCGCCCCACCGAGTCTTCGAGCCAGCCAAGAGGGTTGTTGGTGTTAACACCGACGAAGCCATCGGTATCGGCCCGAAAAGTCGTTGGAAATGCACTCCAGGGGAGGGCGTAGGTCCAGTCAGTCAGGATTTCGGGGGCGATTTCGGTGCTCGGCCAATCGGCCACTGCCTGTTTCGCCTTGCGCCACGCCTTGGCAGCGTTCGTAGTGAGCTTCCGGGCCTTGGAAGGCAGGACCGAGATTGCACGGTGCTGGCTGTATTTCTCGAAGTGCAGGGACGTGATCATCCACGGCTCCCACCCATTATCCGACACGTAATGAACGAAACCGGACAACTCGGCCTGAGTCCACGTATCGGTGATCTGGTCCACAAGGGTCTGCCACGCTTGAGTCAGCTTGTTATTAGCGCGCCCGTCGGTCACCTTGATGCCCGACACGCGAAGCGCCCGGCGGACATTAGACTTGAAAGCTGACAGGCCGCCATCGGTCGCAAATTTCATTTTCGCTGGGGTCAGCTTGTCAAACAGGGACGCCATGGCGACTTGATCGACTGGGGCTGCGATTTTCAACATCTTCGACAGCATTTCGGCCACTCGAGTCGTATCCCTGATCAAATTTTCGCGCACCTTGTTGGTCAATGTGCTGTCGGCCTTAACGCAGTCGATGACTTGGCTCCAAGTCATTGATGGCTGCGTGCAGACATTATCAAACGTGTTCATCTCTGCTCATCCTCTGCCACGCATAAGTTTATTACCTGTGTTAACCCTTATTGAATTGTGTGGATGTTTTTGTGCCGGTGTTATTTTTGCTGTGCAAACTTGGTCAAATTTGCTCGCAAGCACTGGTTAGATGTTCTGGCCGGTGATCGTTGCGACGTAGCGGCGGATTTCAGCTGGCCGGAAGCGCAACTGTGCACCTTTGTGGTCCTGCACCGGGCTCAATGCCCCCTCGGCGACCCGCCGCCTGATGGTGGAGGTCGAATAGCCAAGAATCTTGGAAACCTGCTTTAACGACAACAGAGGCTCAAAACCGGCAATCTTGATGTCGTTGTTCGTGGCCGCCAATTTTGCGACAGCCATGCTGTGGAGGAGCACTGGTGCGTGACTTTTGCCCATTTCGGAATCCTTTCCTTTGTTGAGCGAACCTCTACTGATGCGGAAAATTGTTGCGGGCAGTTGCGCTTCCGAGGAGGCGGGCGAGGAAGCGCAATGCTTCGGAGCCGTGGCTATCGGTGCTGCTGTTCTTATGCGCCGTAGGCAGAGCATCTCTGACCTCATTCCCTGGGGGGGAGTGAGGTGGTGCGGGATTTGCCTCGGCGAGTGGGAAATTCGGTGTCATGGCGACGCATCCAATTTGAGGCGTCACATAGCCATGCGACGCACATTTCAAGTGCGTTCGCCACAATGTCGAACATGGCCGAATACGTACGGCTGTCGATTTCTTTGGGGGGGATTCTCAGAATGTCACTTTGGACATGGCAAATTTAGCGTGCCATTGGCGTGTTTTCTATAAATTTCTCGGTGGAAGTCGCCCGCATATGGAGCGCCAAGGTCGTGCCAGGAGAGAAACTGGCGTGAAGTGTGACCTTGGAAATAAGGGAAAGGGCGGGAATCCGCCCTTTTCCCGTGCAACGCCTTATGACTGGCTGAGTTCGATCTCCGGCTTGCGCCATTCGGCGGGACCGAGGCCGATCCATTCGACGGTGCCGTCATTGACCCGCATAGCGAAAATGCCATGGCGGATGATGTCCGCTCCGAGTCGGGTCTTCACATGGGCCTTTGCCATCCTGGCGATCATGTCACGGGCATCGGGCATGCCGAGTTTGGCCGCCGAGGCGACGGCTTGGTCGGAAACGTCGAACTCCCGGAAGCCACGCTTGGTCATATCTGGCCTCCGTCGATGAGGCTGCTGGTCGCGATCTCCAGGGTGATCAGCTTGGTTCCCTGGGGGATCGCGGCGTCCAGCAGACGGCGGGCAGCCAGCCGGGCCAATTCCAGGTCACTGGCCTCGACCGCTTCGACCACGTGGCCATGCACCGGGCCATCGGGGGCGACCTCCCAGTGAAACAGGCTGACCCGCCACGGCCCTTCCGGATTCTTAGGCTTCAGGTTTTTGATAAACGACGGTTTCGGCTTATTCATCGCGATCTCCTTTTGCTCAATTGGTTGAGGTGCTGATGTCGTGACTGGTCGCGGGAGCCACCGCCTCCTGCGGCAATGACGCATCGGGCATGGCCGCTTCCAGCAGCCCGACCCGGATGGTGTGGAGGTGAGGCAGTTCGGCCTCCACCAACTTGATGAAGTCCGAGATGGCATCGACTGGAAAGCCGATTGAGGCGCAGTCGGCCTCGATGCCCTGGCGCTCGATGGCCTCGGAATGCCGCCAGTGCAGTTTGGGATTCACCCGTCCGCCCTCGGCAAAGAACACCCCATAACTTGCGGCCTTGGCCCAGGATTTCTTCGGAAGCAGTTCCTTCAAGAAAGACCGGATAGGAGGGTGGGAAAAGGCGAAGCTCGCAATCGCCGTCTTGCCCATCCGACTGAACAGGTCCACCGCGCACAGCGGCACATCTCCTACCATGGGCATGGGGAGCGCCTGGTCCTCCACCGTGCTCTCCTGCCCCATCACCAGAATCAGCAACGGGAACAGGATGAACATCGGTTCGCGGACCTTTCGGAGCGCCATGGCGGCGGCCTCCAGCACCGCCTCGGGAACGCCAAGCTTGCGGTAGGCGGCGAACAGGGCGGGCAGATTGCCGGGGCCAACCCGACGATTGGGCCAGAGGTCAACTCCCGAGGCATGCCATGCAGCAGTGGCCCGCTCCACAACCGGCACGGCTTCGTCCATCACCAAGCCGAGGACATGGGGGATTGACCATGTGCGCAGCAGGCTATTGAGCGGACGAAGCCCAGGGTCGTTTGCGGCGGCGCTTGCCAGCCCCTCGGCGGAGCGGCTCTTGTTGGCGGCGGCGAGCATGCGTGCGACCGCCACCACCGTGGTCTGGTCATCGCCCATTACCCTCCGCCATTTGGCGTTGGTGGCCGCCGTTGCCGCCAGAACGGCATCAACACTGCCCAGGCCAATATCTTCGTGGGCGATAACCAGAAGGCGCAACCAAACGGCGGCACGCTCCATCCGCCAGAAGGTCAGGGCAGCCCGTCCGGCAAGGTCAATTGCGCCGCGCCTGATGCACTTCTGCAAAGCCGAACGAATGAGCCATCCATCGGCAATGGCGAGTGGGATCGGGTGCTTCGTTGGGAGGTATGCCCCGATCAGCGAGTATGAGCTGCTCATACGTTCCTCCCGTTGTCCGGAAACAAGGGGCGGCCCTGGGTGGTGAGCCGCCGCTCAATCACCACCTTCCGCTCGATGAGCCAGGTCTTCGGATCGGCATTGATGACGATAGTGGCGCTGTTGCGGGTCACGAAATCCTTGAGGTCGTTGCGGCGGACAATGACCTGGACGCCAGGGATGATTTCGGTCGGCTCCTTCATGCCGATCCGGCATGACCAGTCCTTGTCCGGAATACCCAATGCCTTCAGGTCGCAGCGTTCTCCGTGGACGCCGATCCTGATGCGGGCCTCCTGGCTGCCGGGATATGTGGACAGCACCCTGATTTCGAGGACCGCTGCCAAGCCGCCGATATGGGTCAGGTAGATCGGCTGGTTGCGGCTGGCCTGCAACGACAGTCCGGAATTGAAGTTTGATGCCATTTGAATCTCCGTTAGTATTTGTTTTCATAAATACTGTAACTATATGATTTATGTTTTGTATGTGTAAGTTTGCGACCATTTAAAATATATATGTTGAGTGTTGATATGTATGACTTACAATTATTTATCAGTTACTGAGTTGTAGCTGCGGGGAATTGCCAGTGACAGGGGGGGCTCGTGCCACGGTGCAGGCAATTGCACCATCTCTCCCTGGAATGCAGAAATCGGGATGGCGAAGCGCGCTGGAGCAGGAGCCGCGCCCAATCGTCGATTGGGGCTTTATCGCCTCTGCGACTGCGGTTAGGCTTACCGGCGAAAGCAGACGCGCTGCTTTTGGGGCGTGGAAACCCCTGTACCAAGCGGAATGGCGCTGGCCGCAAACAGTGCCGCACTCCTTGACCTTTGATGTCGGGGAGACTGCGGCTATGTCCAGGTCTCACGACTAAAGGCCGCAGTGACCGGCTTGGTACGGTTTTTCCAACTCCCCGACTGCCAGGGTTCTGGTGGTCATAGCCATCTTGCGGGGGCGCACCGCAAGCTCTGGTTCCGGGGGGGAAGCCAAAGATGACGGATTCACTGGACGGGCAAACGCAGGCCCGGCGGTCTTGCGACGGCATCCCAACGGCGCTGCCCAGCATTCTGGCTCCGGCATCCGCACAGGTGCTGACCAGGCTGACTCCCAATGGCCAGGGGGAGAGCCAATACACCGAAGACCTGCTCCAGCGGATTGTTCACCTCGCCCCCGAGGTTCTGCCCATCTGGGACATTGAACCGGCGTTTCATACCGCTCGATCCATTTGCCGCGAATTGCCGGTTGGCAGCGACCCAGCTAATCCGGTCGGGTATGTCGATAACCTGCTGATGACCCCGGATGGGGGAATCGTCGTTGTCGAGTGCAAGCTGGCCCGTAACAGCGAGTTCAGGCGGGCGGTGGTCGCCCAACTGCTCAGCTATATCGCTGAATTGTCGCGCTGGACCTATGCCGATCTGGAGCGCGCCGTTCGCGCCGCTCGCAAGGCTACCGAGTCAGATGGTTCGGCAGATTCCGATTCCATCTATGCGTTGGCCGGTGCTTCCGACCTGGATGAAAGCCGCTTCGTCGAGGTGGTGGAGCGCAACCTGCGACGCGGCAGCATGCTGGGCCTGATCGTGGCTGATGGTCGCTCCCCCACCGCCAAGGGCATCGCGGAAATGCTCGGCGCTCAGTCCGGCACTCAATTTGCTCTCGGGATGATCAAGCTGGACATCTACCGCCTGCCCAGCGTCCCCGACTTCCCCTATCTGGTGGTGCCGCATGTGGAGGCCAGAACCGAGATTCACAAGCTGACGGTTCGCTTGGTCGAGGGCATGGTGGTTGACCCTTTACCGGCATCTCCGGCGGAGACGACAAAATCATCCTCGGCTCGAACCACGAGCTTGAGCCAGGAGATGTTTTTCGAAGCGTTGAAGGAATCAGTCCCGGATCAGGTCGCCAATGTCCGGGCATTCGTCGATGAATGTGTGGCTCGCGGCTGCCAGATTGGAGAGGCATCGGCCTCCATATCGATTCGGGTGCAGGATCGGGAAGGACGATCCTGGAATCTGGGCAGCCTGATGAAGAATGGAGATGTCTGGGTTTTTGGGCTGAACCAAAAGGACTTGGCCTATGGGACCGATATTGGCACGGCCTATATGAACAATGTGGCCTCACTGGTGTCGGGAGCCTACATCCGGCCACCAAGTTCTCCAACTCTGGAAGCCGAATTGAGGATGCCCAAGGGCCGCGTTCGGATTGCGGATTTGATGGCGGTGCGGGACAGGTGGCTGAACCTGATACAGGGAATGGCGGATGAGGTCAGCCGGGTGCCGTCCGGCGACTAATCTGGGAGATCGCAGTGGGCTACTCTTTCTTCGATACCGAGACGACCGGTCTGGATGCCGGGTTCGGTCAGATTCTCCAGTTCGCCGCCCTGGTCACCGATGATGATCTCAACGTGGTCGAAGAGGTGAACCTCCGCTGTCGGCTCCAACCCCATGTGCTTCCCACCCCTGGGGCACTGGTGATCACTGGCATTCGTCCCACCGAGATCGAGCAGGCCCCGCTTTCCCATTACGAGATGACCGGGACGGTGTTGCCGTTTGATAGCCGATCACATTGAGGAATGGCGAATATCGCGGCTTTTCAAGTCGGCGGAGATGGCCTGTTTTCAGCAGGAAGATAGAGGGTGCCGCCCGGACGACGCGGGCGACACCTTCAAATCGTTAGCACCAGCAGGGATCATGTGCGATTTCGGCAGCCAGACTCTCCACATCTTCAAGCGTTTCGCTGTGGGCGTGATAGCCCCGAGTCATGGCCATCTGGTCGGTGAAGCGGTAGACCATATAAAGGCCTTTCTCTGGGTCGTCATCGCGCCGGGCGCGGCTCTTAATCAGCCCGTAGCCCTTGCGGGCAAGCTGATGCCGGACACGGCGCTCACGGGCCTTCTCTATAAGATCAGTCATAGAAATCTCCATGGTATAGTCAGATTCAGGGCTTGTTCCCGCCAGCCCTTGCGCCGAAGCGCCCATACCATGCCAGACCTTGCGAAGCTCAATTACAGAGCTGAGGCTGTGTCGTAAGTCAATGGAGCGGGGTATTGCCTTACGGAGGTCAGCATGAATTGGCTGACGGTCAAATTCAAGGCTTTCCACCGAGCTCAATGGCCGACAACCTTTGCCATGACGAGGAATTGCCGCGAAGGGCACCGATCATCACCTCTTCGTATTCGATTCGGAGTAATCGCAATGCGGAGATCATTTTTTGATCTTCGGTAGGCAGGTAGGCAGAAAATTATCTCGGCCCTAAAGCCTTGGCCATTGCCAGAACCTGTTCTCGAACTTTGGGATCGGCGATGGTGAAATAAGCCCGGACCAATTCGAGGGTTTCCCGCTTCGTCATTGGGTTCTCGTCAGGGGCATTAACGGATTTTGTAACGTTGCCCCTAATCACCTCGACTGGCGATGCCGCCTGTGCGGTCGCAGAAATCTCCTCGAAAAAATAGCCAACCCGCACATCCAGAACACGGGATAGATCGAATAGCCTGGAGGCTCCGACCCGATTAGCCCCGCGTTCGTATTTCTGCACCTGCTGGAAGGTCAGTCCCAGGCATTCACCCAGCTTCTCCTGGCTCATCCCGAGTAGGGTACGACGAAGCCGAATGCGGGCACCAACATGGACATCAATGGGATTGGCACTGCCATCATCCAATCGGCCTCGGGTGGACCGGCCAGCCTTCTTGGCTTTCTTGGCAGGCTTGGGGGCAGTCGCGGGCTTGGTGCTCTTACGTGGCGGCATGCTGAACGCCTCCTAATTCATCAGATGGCTGATTTGGGCCGACGATTCTTCCGCGTATAGCCAAGGCCAGCCGCTTTCGCGAGTTCGGATCGGCGTGCTGCATATTCCGGGGCGACCATTGGGTAATCCCTGGCCAAGGACCACCTGGCCCGATACTCGTCGGCGGTCAGTCCGTGGCTGGTCTGGAGGTGTCGCTTCAACATCTTCTGGTGATCACCACATTCCAGACAGACGATATGGTCGGGGGTCACCGACCGCTTCACCGAAACGGCAGGTTGCGGCTGTTCAGCCGGGACTGAGGCCGGGGCTTCCGTGCCAACCAAGGTCGAATAAACCGACTTAATCAGGGTTGGAATTTCCGTGGCCGCCAGGGTGTTGCTGCCTAAGTAGGCAGCAACAATTTTGGTGGTTAGAGACTTGAGATCATCGGCCATTGATGGTGTCCTTCAGCCCCTTACCGGCAGTGAATTTCGGCGACTTGCTTGCGGGAATGACGAGGGTTTCGCCAGTACGTGGATTTCGGCCAGTGCGATGAGGGCGTGATGCAACAGAGAAAGACCCAAAGCCAACCATACGCACATCATCGCCGGACTTCATGGCGGTGGCGATGGCTTCAAAAACGGCGTCGATAGCACTTCCCGCGTCGGCCTTAGTCATGTTGGCACCATCGGCAACGGCGGCGATCAATTCGGACTTGTTCATGTGCCCCTCCCTGCAAAAAGTATGGCTTCATGAATTGCACGAGGTTCTTGGAGCGTCAAGTTTCCCCGGACACTATTGATGGAGCCACCTTGAAGAACTCCGGGTCTTCCAGGGTGCGGATCGACACCATCATCGTCTCGTGCTGATTTACCAGTCGTGCATGTGGCACGCCATCGACCGCAGTCCAAAGGCGGGACACTTCCCACACCTTCCTGGTCTGGTCGTTAGATTTCATGAACCGGTCGCCAACCTGGATGGGTGGAATTTTCCGTCCGAATATCGCCATGTTCCCCTGACCAGCCTACCTGCATTCATTCCGCTGTATCGTGGATCGCCCGGCGATCACAAATCAATTTTTCAACGCAGAAGCCAAGGTCGTGTCCTCTTGGTGCAGCCGGATGATCATGTCGGGAATCAACCCGTCCAGAATAGTCCGAGCTTCACTCAGGTCTGCATTGTCGCAGATCGCAGAATGAAGCCGCATAAATGTCCGGCGAGCTTCATTGTGGGTGTTCATGTGGCGGAATGAATCGTGGAAATCAGCCACACGGTCGAACAAGCTTTCTTCACTGGCGAGGTGCTGCAACGCAGCCTCCAGAAATTCACTCGCTGAAATTTGTGCAGCCTCCAACAGCCGGGCTTCAACAGCAGCCGCAACAGCATCGAGCAGGTGAAACAGGTGTCGGTGAGCGGCATCTATCTCTGGCACGCCAAGGTTCATCGTGTCCTGCCAACGTAGACGCATGGCATTGTGTCCGCAGAATTTCAATCGAAAGTATAATAGACCTGCTGATCAACGGGTCAATAGGTCGAACACTGCACAGCCTCATTCATGGTCTGGTCCACTTTGAACACAATGCGCTGCCAACCATCAGGAGCGGGGGGCGAGGAATCTGACGGGGCAAGGGAAACATGAAGTCGATCAAAGCCTGCTCGATCAGCACCATGATGGTGATGCGCTACTTGTCGAGCAGAGCCTTCACCTCGGCTTCTTTCTAGGAGCACTATCCTGCAGCTTCCATGGCCAGAAAGGCGAGAGGGCGAGAATCAACGGCGGAATCTCGAATCCACCGTTTGTATTGCATGTCCTCATTGAGAATGTGGTGAGTGAGCCATTGGATGACGAGGTTGGGAAGGTCGTCCGCCGCTGACTTAGTCCCACTTTGATAGGTTTCGGAAATCGCCCTCACCCTGGCTTGAAACTTGCGGTGTTTGTGGTGATGTTCCGCGAGTTGCGTATAGCCGACCGCCTTCAGCGCCTTTTCCTCGCGAAGGAAATGCCCATCTACATATTCTTCTAGGATCATGAGAGTGCTGGTGATGATCATTCCCTGGTCCTGCTTCGCTGCAAGCGAATCGTAAAGCAGCCGAGCAATGTCAAAAAATGCCTTGTGGTCGGAGTCCAGCGTGTCATTGCCCACGGACATTTCAGGGGTCCAATCAGGAATCGCGCTTTGAACGGTCTCGGCACCCATAGGCCCACCTACCGTGGATTTTTGACACAGGTCATGTCCGTCCGAGCCGATAGGTTGTGACAATCCACCCGTACGTGATATGACCAAAGTAACAAACGCCCATAGCAGGGGCCTGTCAAGGGAGGCTATCAGCATGGCCAGCGGCATTCGCGGAAGTGAGCGCAGCTTCCGTGACAATGAGATCATCGTCAGCAAGACGGACCTTCAGGGGCGAATGACCTATTGCAACGACGTTTTTATTCGCATCTCAGGATACGCGGAAGCCGAGTTGATCGGAAAACCACATAACATGATCCGGCATCCGGCTATGCCCCGATGCGTGTTCAAGCTTCTTTGGGACACCATTTCCCAGGGCAGAGAACTGTTTGCCTACGTGGTCAATCGCTGCAAAAACGGCGACTATTACTGGGTCTACGCTCATGTGACGGTCGATCTTGACGACAATGGCGACATGGTGGGCTACCACTCCAATCGTCGATCTCCAGATCGCAAAGCCATCAACGTCATTGAGCCGTTGTATGCCCGCCTTTTGGAAGAAGAAGGGCGGCATACCGACCGAAAGGCTGGGATTGATGCGGCGACCAATCTGCTGCTGTCCATTCTCGCTGAAAAGGGAGTGAGCTATGAGCAGTTTGTCTTCAGCCTCTAAGGCGCTGGCAGCAGTCGTCATTGCATTGGTGCTGATGGTGATCGTGACGGCTTGGGACATGGCAAGAGGAGCCTCCGGCCTTACTGCCTTGGTGCTGGCCGCATCCGTGATGTTGGTGCTGGCGGTGATGTGGCTACGACGGACCAATGCCAGCCTGGGCAAAGGTGTTGCGGTGCTGAGCCAAGCCGCTGAAGGTCGTCTCAGGGTTCGGGTGTTAGGCATCCGTGGCCATGGCACTATCGGCGAGCTGCTTCGCAATATAAATCGCTTGTTGGATCAGACCGAGGCATTTGCGAAAGAGGCGGATGCGGCAATGCACGCCGCCGCCGAAGGCCGCTTTTACCGCAATATCGTTGGTAAGGGGCTGCGAGGGGAGTTCATTCGCTACTCCCATGACGTGAACAAGACCCTGGGTGTCATGGGCGAAAGCAATGCGAAGCTGGGAATGTTCACCAGCCGCATGCTCAAAGACGCAGTGTCAATCTCGATGACCATCAACGAGGGTGCCATTGCCAACGCCAGCATAATCACCGGCATTCACAGCGCCCGTGATGAGGCGCAGGGCATGGCTGCGGCAACTGAGGAATTGGTATCCAGCATCCAGGAGATCAGCCACCAAAGTGAAGGTGTTGCAGGGCTGTCCATGGAAGCCCACTCGGTTACCGAGGCTGGGCGGCAAGTCGTTTCGGAAGCCATGCTAGAATTTTCCACAATTGAAGCCGTTGTTCGCGAAGCCGCCCATAAGGTTGCCGATTTGGCTAAGGCGTCAGAAGCCATTGGGGACATCTTGTCTTCCATTGAGGATATTGCGGCCCAGACCAACCTTCTCGCCTTGAACGCGACCATTGAGGCGGCCAGAGCTGGTGAAGCTGGAAAGGGGTTTGCTGTCGTAGCGAATGAGGTCAAGAACCTCGCCAATCAGACGGCACGGGCTACTCTCGACATTGGGGAGCGCATCAACACCCTTCGCCAGGAAATGGCAGGGATCGTCACCACGATGGGCCAAGGCACGGAAGCAATTGCCACAGGTCGCCATTCGATGGAGACCATGGATCGCCGTATGGGCGAGATCAGCGAACTCGTCAGCAACACGACCGAGCGTATGGCCGAGGTATCTCATATCCTGTCTCAGCAAGCCGCTGCGGCGAATGAAATATCTAGCGGCATCCAGAAGGTAGCCCATCTGGGGGAACAGAACGCTCAAGCCATCGAAAAAAGCACAAACGCTCTTTCAGGCGTTGAGGCCGAGATCGGCTCGCTATTGACCCTGCTTAATGATCAAGAGATTCCCAACAAGATCGTCACAATCGCCAAGGCTGATCATGTTATCTGGAAAAAACGTCTTGTCGATATGGTCATCGGTAAGATCACGCTGAAGGCGGAAGAGCTTTCCAGTGAACAAACCTGTCGGCTTGGGAAATGGTATTTCGGCCCAGGTTCGATGCCTTTCCGGCATCACCCCGCCTTCATTGAATTAGAAGGCTGTCACCGGGATGTCCATCAGACAGGCATGTCCGTGGTAAAGGCGTTCAATGGCGGAAATGCGGATGAAGCCATCCGTCTCATAGGCGAGGTTGGGGGCGCTTCCGAACGCGTGATTGCGTGTCTCGACCGTTTGATTAACGAACCTGCCCAGATAAGCGGTGGGGGCACAGGAAGGTTCTGAAGCAGACTTCCGGATAAATTCGACAGTTTCTAAGAGGGTCTCAGATGGTTCCTCCTCATCTGCCAGCCATTTCGCGGCCCATGTATTCGGCTGAGCGCCAAATGCACGAGCGGAGAGCAAAGGCGAAGTCTGAGGCAACGCTAGATACCTTGGTTGCAATGATCACCGACATGCGGGGTGAAATTTCATCGCTTCGCATCGAAGTCGCGGCTCTCAAGCAACCTAGCGTGGCGACAAATCTTCTTGTCGGGGAGCCTGTCACTGATAGCGGTGACGATGGGGCGGTGGTTCTTCTCAAGGCAGAATTACACGGCCTCGCGAAATGCATTGCAGAAACCAAGCTAGAGATTGCCGCGATCCGGCCTTCGGGGCCTGCGGGCAGCGATGATCACATAACCATCGTCGCTAACGAATTGGATGCAGTGGTTGCCGCGACGGAGGACGCCACCCAGTCCATTCTCGATTCGGTCGAGGCCGTGGATACCATGGCGCAGGAACTACGTTCCCACGTATCCAACGCCTATGCAGGCGGTATCCTCAACGACATTTCGGAAAAAATGACGGCGATATTGGAAGCCTGCAATTTCCAAGACATCACAGGCCAGAGAATCACCAAGGTGGTCAATACCCTCAAATATGTCGAGCAGCGCGTTAACGCTATGATCGCCATCTGGGGTGAAGAGGCCGCCGCTAATGACATCTCTTCGCCAAAGGAAGACCTTCGTGAAGGTGACGCCCGGCTTCTTAATGGCCCACAACTCGATGGCATCGGAATTAGTCAGAACGACATCGACGCGATGTTCGGATAGCGTTTAAAGGCATGGTTGCCGGTGGGGCAAGAGGATACAGGAATGTCGGTTGATGGTGCCGTGCATAGTGAAAACAGCCAATCGCCGTTTTCAACCCATGTTGAAGAACTCGAAGCTGCTAACGATGCTGCTGAATTGCGTGCTGCTTTGGATCGCGTGGTTGAGACATGGTTACCTCGCCGCGAACACAAAGCGCCTTTGCACGAGATGATCCGCCTGTTCTTTACGCATTACGCAAGCGGAAACAACGCGACCACACCAGAAAAGCTTCTTATTTTGCGCCAATTCAGCATGGAAACACTTCGTGCTGTCGCCGAGAAACACAAAATGCTGCTTGCTCGGTCGTCAACCCTAGAGGGCGTCGTTGAGGCCACAGCCATTAATGTGATTGAGGCCCCGAGTTATCCACCTCGCAAATCCTTCGAGGACATTTTTTCTGACGCGATGTGCTGGCGTCCTCGATCAATTTTGTCTTTCTTTCATCGCCGAAACCCAGAGTGCGTGCGCACTTTGAAACCATCTTTTGCTCTCTCCCCGGACTTTTCCGAGAAGTTAGAAGCAGTGGTCCGTGCGCATATTGTTCCCGCAATGATGAAAAGCCGCACAGTCACCATTGTCGGCTCATCGTGGAAATGGAACCCAGAGACATCAACAGCAGTCGATCTTTGGTCTTTTATCGAAAACGATCCCAATAGTGCGGAGCGCATACGGCAGAGCTGGAATGGAGCCTGGGAAGCCCTATACCAGCGGAAGGTTACCAAGCAGGTCGGCAATGAAACCAAGGAAGTCCTAGTCGCTTCCAAAGAGCTACAGGCACTTCGGCCATTGCTGGAATCTGACCTCTACGACTTGCCGACCGTGCGCAACCGCGAACTCGATCTATTTCGCTCTCTCCTTTTTGAATATGACCCCCTGGTTCTAGAGCGAAGCTGGGTCAAGGTGAGGCAAATTTACGAGCAGGAGATGGACCGGCGCTCGTACCAAGACAAGGCGCGTGAGGGAGCTTTGCGTGACTCTCTGCTTGAGGTATTCGACCGCCTGTCAGATCGAGCCGGAGAGTTTCTTGTCATGCTTGCCTATTTTGCTTTCCCGAATATCGATGTCGCGTTCCTTGAAAAGTTCACCCACAACAAGGGCCGGAACCATGCGGATCGAGAGGAGCGGGTTCCTTATTTGATGCGGTTTCTCAATCAGGATGGGGTTGCCGAGGTCAAGCTGCTTGAGTCAAATCTTCGTCGCGCCCGCGAGGAGGCGGCCAAAGCGGCAATAATCGCCAACCGATAAATCGTCGGCATTCTGATGGGGCGGTCATGCGGGAAATGGGTGTCCTAATTTTGATTGGAATTCTCGGGTCGGGATGTACAGAGGTCAAGCGCAGTGCCTGCGCAGTGCCTGGGTAACTCAACTTAGTTTCCGGTATGACCTCTCCGTGTCCCCGCCGTCGTCAGATGGAAGCCCGCGATGAGAAGCGCCTGGGGCCGCTGTTTCCCGGGTGTTCGGCTCCTGACAAAAGGCACTTTCTATGACACTCCCCAATTTCGAGCATCGCAGAATCTTGATGGAATATATATTTTCATGTACATATGCGATTGTAGGGGTCGGTAAATATAAGTTATTTTGTCGGATATTGATGCTTTGTTGTCTGTAAGTTTAAAAAATTAGAAGATGCTACATAAATTGTTTTGCTGGGTTATGGGGTGAATCTTAAATCAAACGCGAATTTGTTGCGGTAAGAGGCTGAGTTGCATGGATGTAAAAGTTGACAGCAAGCCGCATGTGATTGGAATTGGGGCCTCTGCCGGAGGATTGGAGGCCCTTAGCCAGTTTGTAGGGGGGATGCCCCTGGACCTTGGCTGCATTTACGTCATCGCCCAGCACATGTCGCCAACGCATCGCAGCATGATGGCGGACATTCTGTCTCGTGAAACCCGACTGCCGGTTCGTGAACTCGCCGATGGCGAACGCCCCCAACCGGACGTCATATATATCATCCCGCCCGGTACAAATTTGGTTTTCAAGGACGAGTGTTTCGTCCTCAGCCAGGCGTCTCCTGAAATCTCTCCAAAGCCCTCGATCAATATACTTTTTCAGTCCATGGCCGACGAATTTGAGGAGCGCGCCATTGGAATAATCCTTTCTGGCACCGGATCAGATGGCACGAGGGGGTTGAGGGCAATCAAGTCGGCGGGGGGGATTACCTTTGTCCAAATCCCCGAGACCGCCAAATATGATGGCATGCCGCGTTCGGCTATCGATGCCTGTGTGGCTGATCGTATTGTATCACCAGACCAGATTGGGCGCGAGTTAGAGCGTTTGGTGCGCTTCCCAGGCATGCTGCCGAATCTTGAGAGTGGTGAACAGCGGCCCGCTGAGCTATCAGACCTGTTTGAGCGCGTTCGACTGCGCACTAAGATTGACTTTTCCAGCTACAAACTGTCCACGGTCCAGAGACGTTTACAGCGAAGGATGGCTGCTACCAATACCGGAACCCTCTCTGAATATTTGAGCAAGACGGATAGCGATCCCGACGAGCTCGATGCTCTGGCCAAAGAGACGTTGATTTCCGTAACAGAGTTTTTTCGGGACAAGGATGCCTTTCGCGCCTTGGAGAGGCACGCCCGAGAGATTGTGAGCCGTAAACTTCCTGGTGAAGAAATCCGAGTTTGGGTGGTCGGGTGCGCCACTGGCGAGGAAGCCTATTCGCTGGCAATCATGTTTTCGGAATTAGTTTCCGAGAGAGGCATTGGAAGCCGTCTCCAGGTTTTTGCGACAGACATCGACAACAACGCAATGAGCGTCGCTCGGCGGGGTATCTATAACCAGACCGCCATGGCGGAAATGCCCCAAGAATATGTTTCGAAGTATTTTATTCCCTGTGGCAACGGATTTGAACCGACCAAGGAACTTCGGGACTGCGTCACCTTTGCACGGCAGGACGTCAATGTTGATCCGCCATTCCTGCGGCTGGATTTGGTCACCTGCCGCAACGTGATGATCTATTTCAACTCTGATCTCCAAGCCAAGGTTTTATCGATTCTGCGCTATTCGCTTCGCGAAGATGGCCTACTGTTTCTTGGGCGCTCTGAAACGGTTACCCAGCAGGAGGCCATGTTTGCGTCAGTGGATCGGCGGGCCAGAATCTTCCGTCCACGGGGACAGAGCCGTCCCATCACCATGGGAAAGCTGGTAAGGGGACAGCTAAAGGTTCCAAAACATGAGCCGAGAAATCCGGACAGATCGAATGAGCGGCTTTTTCTGAATGCCCTTGCAGACCATTTTGGACCGGCAATGCTGATTGATTCAGGTTGCCGGATATTGCATAGCCACGGACCGGTTTCTCGGTTTATCCATTTTCCGACGGGAACGCCGGAAATGAATCTCGCTCAATTAATAGTGCCAGAGTTTTCCAATGAAATCCTGACCACGATGCATCGCGCTCGTCGTCGTCAGGCTAGTTCCTATAGTCGGAAGCGACGGATTTCGTCTTTGGACAAACAGGTATGGCGGTTGGCGGTTCATCCCGTGGGAGAACTGGCTGAAGCAGACACTTTTTTGGTAGTTTTTGAACGTTCTGCACAAGCCGATGCCGCTAACGCCGTCAAGGAAACTGAGCCACAAGACGGTGCTGAAGTTTTCCCCGACGATGAGTTGGCATCGACACGAGAGCACCTCCAAACTTTGATGGAGGAAATGGCTGCCTCCAATGAGGAAATGCAGGCGCTTAATGAAGAAGTGCAGGCATCTAATGAGGAGTTGCAGGCATCCAATGAAGAGCTTGAGGCTTCCAATGAGGAGCTTCAGGCCACCAACGAAGAGCTGGTAAGTGTCAATGAGGAAAGTCTGATAAAGTCAGCCGAGCTTGCTGCGATTAATAGCGATTTTGAGGGTGTTTATAACACAATTGATTTTCCTATTATGGTGTTTGACCCTGAGCTTTTCCTGAAGAGGGCCAATGGTGCTGCAGTTAAGACCTATGACTTGCCACTCTCAGCAAGCGGAATGCATATAGGACGCCTCAAGCTACCAGCCTTCCTCGACAACATCGATCCTGGATCGCGCCCTGGTGCCGCTCCGCAAGGCGGATTGGCTTTCGGGAATCGGCGCATGGGACACGGCCACCGATCAGGGCTATGCCGGCTAATCCGGTTGAGCGGAAAGTCGTAACGGTGTCTCAGAAGCAAACGCCCGTTGCATAGGCCCGGGGAGGCCGCCAGGATATGCGAATTCGTTGGATGCAGAGGCCTCGCCGATGCCTGATATGCTTTCGTTCTCGGCACCCCTCGCCCAAGTATTGTTTCCGACCATCGCTTCGATCATGCCCCCTCCCGATGTCGGATGTCCTGTTTCTCGGCCGTTCCAATGGCGATAATCAGAGAATTTTGATGGGATCTTTCCAGGATAGGCAGCTTATCTATAATTGCTGTGATGGTATCGTTGTTTTATATAGTTATCGTATCGTCGTTACTGTGACCGCTTGATGGCACTGATGATCTTATTTCCAACGATCTTCGCATCGAATGGCTTGACGATATAATCGGTAACGCCAGCGGCCTTTGCGGCCTTCAAATTGGAAATACCGGATTCTGCCGTTATCATGATGAACGGCGTTTTCTGCAATTGCACATTCGACCTTATTTCCTTCAGGAGTTGAAGACCCGTTATCGGCTCCATATTCCAATCGGAAAGCACAAGTCCATAACTGTAGGCTTTCATCATCTGAAATGCCATGGAGCCATCCTCTGCCTCATAGCTATTCTTGAAGCCAAGCATTCTAAGAATATTTTTTAATATCATCCTGATTGATTTATTGTCATCGACAATAAGAATATCGATGTTCTTGTCGATATACATGTATCGCGATCCTTTCCTCGGCGATCAAAGGTGGCCAAGAACCTTCCTAACCCCAGTATGGATCTGCTTCAGGGAGAACGGCTTTTCCATATAGAGATTGGCGCCTACCGCATAAGCGGCCTCTTCGGCGTCCTTCCCCGCCATGCTGGTCAGGAGAATAATGGGAATCTTGGCGTCGATGCCCTCGATTCCGGCGCGAATCCGGCGGGTGCATTCCATGCCGTCCATGACCTCCATCTTCCAGTCCATGATGACAATGTCGAACCCGCCGGCTTGAAGTGCGGCAAGAGCCTCGGCCCCGTTTGCCACCTCGACGATTTCCTTCGCACCGAGGCTATGCAGCGTCATATGAACCGACATTTCCCATATGGGCGATCCATCCACCCCTGATTGACGCCAGAATAGCCAAATTCCGGCCCAACCGGAAGGCGGAATGGCGCGGCGATAGCCGCCGCAGCAGCAAAATCGCCACCTCGACCGCCAGGGTCGGCTCCGCTGGCGTGATCCCAGCTTGTTTTGCGATGGCGCGGGCACACTTCGCCTGTCATCCGCCTCTTGCCGACGCTCCCAGCTATCAACATGGCGCTGGCTCTCGCGGTCGAAGATCGTCGATCATGTCGAGGATACGGCGGAACAGGTCTCGCGGCACCGCTACCTCGGCCATCTGGAAGACGGCGTAGCGGGCGTGGCCGATGACCTTGGCTCCGATCTTCACCACCTTTTCGCGGATGGTGGTGAGCGACCAGCTTTCCAACTCTTCCGGCAGGGCCAGGGTGCGCAGGAAGTTGGAGAGGTTGTAGGCCAGGGCGTGAAGCTGAAGCCGCACCGCGTTGGCCTTCATCGTCCGGCAAGACAGCCGGGTCCACTTCACCGCGTTCTTGCCCTCCTTGATGTACTGCTCCGCCGTGCCACGCTGGTTGTAGAAGGCGGTCACGCGGGCTGCGGGTCGGGTCAGGTTGGTGACAATGAAGCCGACCCGTGGATACAGTTCGCCGGGATGCCATTCGACCTTGGCGACCACGCGGCGCTTCCGGCTCCATGACTTGGCCTGATAGCTGAAGCTGGCGTAGAACCGCTGGACGTATTTCGGAGGACGACCGACCGGGCGCTTGAGCAGGTGGGCGATGTGGCTCTGAAGGACCGTGTTGGCCTTGAGGCGGATGGTGTACTTGTAGCCCTCGGCCTCCAAATAGTCGTACAGGTCGGGCAAGGCGAAAGCCGCATCGCCCCGGAAGAACCGCCGCTTGGTCTTGTCACGATACCGCGTCACCACAGGTTCCAGCACCGAGCGCCAGTCATCGGCGCTGTGGACGTTGCCGGATCGAAGGGCGCTGCGTTCAAGGTCGCCAAACTGGTTGAACACGAACAGCGGATGGTAGCAGGTGCAGCCGAAATGGCCGTTGTAGGCGGTGCCTTCCTGCTCACCATGGGTCGGGCTGACGCTGCTGTCCATGTCCAGCACCACGACGTTGGTGGGACGGCGGGCATGAACCGCGTCGATCCATTTCCCTGACAAGTCAGTCAGAGCAGCGAGGTTCGGCTTGCCGGTCAGCACCCCGGTCTCGAACCGCCCCATCTGGCTGGTGGACGCGGCCTCCTTGGTCACAGCCCTGCCGCCGACGATCCAGCGCATCGCCGGATCATGGCCGAGGCGGTCGGCATCGTTGACATCCTCGTACCCGGCGAGGCGGCCGAACACCGATTGCCGAAACTGCGCCGTCAGGGTGTGACGGTTGTTCTTGCCGGTCCTGATGTCGGCCAGAACCTGTCCGGCCATCTCGGTCAGGCCTAGGGCGTCGTCCAGTTCCCGGAAGGCGAGCAGCCCGGCGTCCGATGTCACCTTCGAGCCGTGGAACTCCAGCTTGAGGCGGCGGTCAAAAGCGACCCGCAGATCGCCAGATTCCGTTTCACCCGCCGCCATCTCCATAAAYAGCCCCTCAGATCGTCCGTACCGCCTTGATTTCTATATCAGATTTGGCAGCCGCCGTCACGTAATCGCAGCGCCATCTGGGAAATCCGGGGCTAATGGTGCCGACGAGCGGGTACCGCTTCTCAAGCGGCATGTCGTTCTGCTGCTGCATGATCTTCTCCTTGTGGAGCATCGTTGGTGGATTGCGACCTGTCGGATCCGAGGCGATGCCTCTTCCTTCATTTCCTGCGCCGGCGGCGCTCGTCCGAAGCGCCGCCGGGCCGCAGGCGGGCCTTCCTGTCCTTTTTCCCTACGAGCAGTGCCGGAATCCCTGGGGGAACCTCACGGCGTTGCTGAGCGCGAGGCCCAGGGTCGGCAGACGGGATTGCATGACCCGGAACGAGTAGTCCTCGCCACGGAGCTGGTATTGGCCGATCAGGCAGACCGGGTTCTCGATGCCGTTCTCGCGGACGAAGTCGGCCAGCCTTTCCGCTGCCCGCCCGAAGGCGACGCATTCCAGCGGCAGCGCTTCGATGGCCATCTCCTTGCGCCGGAGCGTGAAGCGGACCATCGGGCGCCCGTCGCGCAGCGTCGTGGGCCGGGGATCGGCGATCGTGCCGGCGATGGTGTAGGTGAGTCCCGGGCTCATGCGGTGCGGGCCCTTCGGGTGCTGGACGCCCTTGGCCGCGTCGATCTGCGACTGGACCTTGCCCCAGTTCACCCAGGTGAGGTTGGGGTTCGCGCTCTTTCCGTACGAGCCCATGGCGGGTCTCCTCGAAGGCGGCGGTTCACAGGGGACAGGCCCGCCGGAGCGCGAGGCCCCGGCGGGTCGTCCTGGCGGCGCTGGGAGGCCTAGGCGGCGGCCTGCTGCTCCGGCTCCTGCTCCTGGCCCTTGGCCTTGGGCTGGCCGGCCCACAGGGCATGGAAGCGCATCGCGGTGTGCTCCTTGCCGTCGGAGCCGGTGAACTGGCGGCGGTCGAACCGGCCGAACAGCTTCACATTGCCGCCCTGGGCCTGCTCGACGGCTTCCTTCACCTTGTCGATGTGCGCGGCGAAGACCATGCACTTGACGGTCTTGCCGTTGGTGCGCAGCAGGGAGAAATTGGCGTAGGGGCGGCCTTTGCGGTCGGTCCCCAAAGAGACATCGGCGACGGTGCCGGTCAGGTTGTAGGTCTTGGCGGCGGTGGCGGCGGCGGTCGAAGCGGTGGTGGTCATGTGCTTGATTCCTTGCGATGTTCGGGACCCATCGGGGTCGCTCCTCCCAGGAAGCGACCCGTGGCGTTCCGTGATTTCCCTTTCCGGGGTTCCGGTTCGGGTTCTTTCGGCTCCGTGTTCCGCGGAGCCATCGGTCTCTTGGTCTCTTTCTGCCCGGGCGTTTCGGCCTGGCTAGAAGTCCAGCGAAGCCCCTTCATCGGCTTCCTTGGACTTGGCCTTCGGCGCGCCGGCCCACAGGACACGGAAGCTCAGGGCCGTGCGGTCCTTGCCGTCGGAGCCCTTGAACTGGCGGCGGTTGAACACGCCGAACAGCCGGATCTCGCCGTCCTGGACGATGTGCGCGGCTTCCTTGACCTTCTCGATATGCTCGGCGAAGGCGATGCACTTCATGGTCTTGCCGTTCGAGCGGGTGATGGTGAAGGTGCCGTATTCGCGGTCCTTGCGATCGACGCCCAGGACGATCGGGCCGATGACGCCGGCGATGTTGTAGGCCTTGGGCTGGGTGGCGGTGGTCGAGGTGGTGCTCATGGTCTTCATCTCCTGCCTTGATTTCGCGGAACCCATCGGGGTCGCTTCTCCCAGACAGCGACCCGAGTGGTCCGCCTTGCCTTCCGAACCGCTTGCGGTTCGATTCCCTGGCTCCGTGTTCCGCGGAGCCCTTTCCCTTCCTGCTTTTCCTGCGGGCCGAGGTTGACGCCTCGGCGGGAGCGCCCATGTCGGCTTGGCGCCGTGGTCGAGATGCGGCTCTGGATGGCGGAGGCATCGCGTCCCGCCTTCGCACCGGCAGGAGGGTTCATGGCTTCGTTCGTCCAGATTTCGGCCGTGCAGTTCCGGGACGGGCTGCCGAAGGGCTTCGGCGCGTTCCGTCGCCCCGGCTCCAACGAGATCGTCTTCATGCGCCCCTTCCCCGGGGATCTTCGCGACCCCCAGGAGCTCTTCGTCGTCATCCTCTCGGGCATCGAGTGGGGGAACGGGGAATCCCGCTCGGCGGGGGAGGACGCGATCCGGGTCGCGCTGCTCCACGGGCCGAGCGATCAGCTGGTCTTCTCCGGGGATCGGGTCAATCGCTCCGGCACGGTCGAATCCGTGATGTCGCGCGTCCGGGACCGGGTGTCGCACCTTGAGCGCCGATCGCGGAGGGACAAGTGCCCGGAATGCGGCTCGCCGCTGCTGCGGCTGGACGCCCGCGATGGGCGGCCCTTCATCGGCTGCAGCGGATACAAGCCCGCTGGCTGCCGATACACGCGGAAATTCCCCTGATCGACCGGAACCGGCCGCCCCCATCTTCTCCCGTGAAGGAGGATGCATCATGGCCGGAACCGCACGGATCAGCCGCAGGACATCGACCGAGATCGATCTCGTCGATGTGCGTGATCCGTCCATGCCCATGGTCCGCGGGATCTCGGGACGCCTGCGGGCGTTCGGCACCGTCGATGTCGAGGTGGAGGTGGAGATCTCCGTCGCGGATCTGCTGGTGGCGGAGAAGGGCCGGGCCGAGCTGCGCGAGCATCCGAGGACGATCCGTCTCGCGCCATTCACCGGCATCGCCTGGGACCATCCTCGGTTCCCGGATCTCGGCGACGAGGAGGCCATCGCCTTCCTGATCGCGGCGGCGATGGAGGGTATGGAGGCGGGATTTCCTCCCCTGACCCCGCCGACGCCGGCCTCCCCGGAGGGCCAGCAGGCACGCGGACGTGCCCTGGAGGCGGCATTCCGGCTGCTGGGCTTCGCGGATTTCGAGGTGGAGGGCGAATCGGCCGGGCTGCGCGTGCGTCCCTACGGGACCAGCGCGTTCGTCCTCGGCGGGGAGGATTGCGCATCATCCTCCGATTGGTTCCATGTCCGCCTCCTGACGGAGGGAAGCCGCATCATGGGCGAGGTCATGAAGGAGCTCGGGTTCGACACCGGGCGGGTGGTCGAGTTCGACAAGAGCGGACTGGCCTTCGCGGCGGAGCGGGCCGCGACCTTCCACAACGGCGAGCCGTCGGCGCATGAGACCCTGGATGCCGAGGCCGAGGCCCAGGCGGCGCTCGATGCGCGGCCGGATCTCGTCCGGGACGCCGGGAAGCTGCTCGCCTGGTGCAGGGAACGCGACGAGGAGCCGCTGCTTCCTTTTCGTCTTCTCTGATCGCCGGCGCCCTCCCGGGCATCAGGCCGCTGTGCGGCGCCTGTGATCCTCGGCCCTGAGGGCCAGTTCGGAATCCATTCGGACCAGCGCGTCGCGCAGCCTTCCTCGGGCGCGGTGGAGGAGCTGGCGTACGCGTTCGCGGCTGATGCCTTCGGCATCGGCGACCTGCTGGTAGGAGGCCGTCCGATCGTCGCGCCCGACATCGCAGGCCAGCAGGATGCGGCGGTCGCGTTCCGGTAGCCCGGCGAGCGCGGCGGCGATCATGGGGCGGAGCTCCTTCCTCTCGATCCGTTCCATGATGGCGGCGACGGGATCCTCGGATGCGGGGTCCTGCTGCAGGTCATCGAAGCCGGCGACGGGGACATTGCGCTCCACCGCCATGCGCACCCGATCGGGCTTGCGCCTGCGCTTCGCCGCCGTGGCCAGCACCGCCTGCTCGCTGTCCATCCCCTTCCGCATGCAGGAGGCGTGGACCTGGATGACCTTGGCATCGATGCCGGACAGGAGGGTGCGCTGGGTGATCATCGCCGTGAGGCGCTCCTTGCGCTTGTAGTCCACCACCGTCGCGAGGCTTCCTCCGCGCGCTGGGTCGTAGGCGTCGATGGCATCGATCACGGCCATGCGGACCTCCTGGCGGACATCGTCCACCGTGGCGAGGTAGCGCCGCTTCACCGCGTGCCCCTTCGCGTAGCCTTCGAAGCGCCCGATGAGGATTTCCCTCGCCGCCGGCTGGCGCTCGCGCTGCCAAAGCAGGGCGAGCTCTTCGTTGGTGCGGGCTTCCAGGGCTTCGCGTGATGAGGATGCCATCGGTGCTTCTCCCTTCCTTCTCATCCGGCGAATCGGGTGGTTCTCCGCCGCCTCGCCGCCGTTTCGCCGCCGCGAGGCATTGCAACTCGTTGTTCCGATTGAGGAATCGGCTCCGCCTCGCCGCCGCCTCGCCGCCGGTCCGGAAATGGCGGGAATCGGATCCCGGGTGGATCAAGCGGCGGTTGCGCGGGAGAGCCCTTCGAGCGCCCTGGAGATCGCGGCGGCGGATGGGCGGATGACGGCATCGGCATGGACCTTGCGGCGCCGGATGACGATCACCTCGCTGGCCGGCTCGCCGGCGATCCAGTCGTCGTCGCCGTCGTCATGCGGCCAGGCGGGGGATTCCCAGTCGTAGAAGGGAGCCTGGCTTCCGAGGTCGAAGCCGTCGGGGATCGCCTCGTCCTTCTCGAACAGGAGGCACCAGCGGAAGGCGGCCGCAGGCCGTTCCATCTCGGGCTCGTCGTGGCGCTCGTCGCGGCGATGCCTCACCTCGTTGCCCATCGCCTGGAACTCGCTGTCGCGCAGCAGGCGCTTCTTGGCGGCCGCGAGGATGGCGCCCACGGTCTCCTCGGTGACCGGAGAGCCGTTGTATTCGTCCTCGGCGGCGGCGATTTCCTTCCGGGTCCAGGCCTCGCCGTTCAGTCCGCGGGCGCGTTCGAGGACGCGGCGGAGCTGGGGCGGGAGCACCCGCTGGATGACGGCGCGGAACCTTGCGGTGAATTCCGGGTCGCTCACCTTGTCGAAGGCGTCCTCGTCCTCGGAGGCGAGCGTATCGCCCAGCGTCGCGGATCCCTCGTCGTCGTTCATCGTCGGCGCATCGAGCGAGGCCGTGAACTCCAAGGCGCGCAGCATGGCCGTGATGCGGCCCCGGGCCTCCTTCTCCTTGCGGGCCAGATCCTTGGCGCGCTCGTCGGGGGTGGCTCCCTTCGCGGAATCGGGGTCGTAGAGGCCGATGGCCGCCGCCAGTTCGAGATCCGTCGGACGTGGCTCCTCGAGGGCCGCCGAACGAGCCAGCTCGCGGCGGATCTTCAGGATCATCTTGCCGTCCTTCTCGGGGATGTAGGCGGCGTTCCTGTGCTCGTGGAGCCAGACGCGGACGGAGCCGAGGATGAAGCGGGCCAGGAAGGTGGAGACGCTGCCGGCGGCCGGGTCGTAGCGATCGAGCACCGGCAGGCAGTCGGACATCACGGCATGGAACAGGTCGTCGAAATGCTTGTGGATCTCGAGCTTCGTCATCCCGCAGGCCTTCGCCTTGTCCCGGATGGTCTTGGCCAGGGCCCGCGCGTTGCTGGTCCAGAAGCGCTCGCGCTTGCGCAGGAACTCCTCCATGAGGGCTTCGGCGGCGAGCCGGGCCTCCCGGAGGCTGGCCAGCGGCAGGCCGATCTCGGCGCGGATGGTCCGCAGGTTCGACAGGGCGGCGGAGAGGCCGAGGAAATCGGCCTGGCGCGCATCCTGGGGGTGCTTGGCCAGCACGCGCTCGGAATAGCCGGGCGTCTCCTCACGCCAGCCGAAGATGGCGCGGATGCGGGCCTCTTCCGCGAGGTAGCGGTCCTCGGCGTCGGAGAGGCGGTCGATGATCTGCCGGAGCCGGGCGGAATCGATGATGAAGCGCTTCCCCATCATGCCGTCCAGGGCGCGGCGCGCCTTCCGGCGCAGCTTGGCGTCGGAGCCACGCATTTCCGCGAGGATGCCGATCAGCTCGGGGAACATCAGGCGGAAGTCCTTGATGCCGAGTTTCCGGGGGACGCTGAAGCCCGATTCGTTCGCTCCGACCGTCGCGGCCCAGCGATCCACCTGCGGGTGGGCGGCGGGGATGGACAGGAGGCGCGTCGCAAGCTCATGGCGCAGGCGCTGAAGCTCCGAGGCGGCCGCGATGCGCTCCTCCTTGGTCACCGGCGCGGTCTCCTGGCTCTTCAGGTAGGCGTCGATCGTATGCATGGCTTCCTCCGGTCCGACCGCTCGTTCCATGGCCTGCGCGAGGCCTTGTAGCTGATATAGAGCGATCTGGCCGGGTGAAGGGCCGAAGGGCCGAAAAATCGACCGATGGAAGCATTTCGTTCATCTTCGGCCCTTGTGCGTCTTTGGAAACGACACCACCGCGACGGAGGACGAGGCGGCGACAAGGGCGTTAAATGGACGGAATACGCAATACGGATCAATGGCTTATAGGGTGCGTAGTAGGCTTCTGAAAACGACCCACAAGCCCTTGACGAGGGAGTCTTCGGGACCCATGTGTACACTAGAAGGCGAAAACGCCTCGAAGGCATGGTCGGTTCAACAGGCGGCATCCGGAGGTGAGCAGGGACGAGAGGACGGAGGATCAGATGGGTACCGCATTCGCTTGGGCTTGGACCTTGGACTGGTTCGACCGGATCTTCCGGGGGATGAAAGCCCTCTTCGTCACCGTCTCCTTCCTGGTCATGGTAGGAAGCGCCCTCGCCGTCTCCCAGATGTGGGACTCGCACCTCGCTGCACGCGGCCAGTCCGCGAACACCGCCAGGACCTTCATGGCTGTGCTGGGCTCCATCGGAACCTCGGCGAAGGCCTATCTCCCCTCCATCCTGTTCTCCGTCGCGGGCACCGCCAGCGATTGCCTCGGCGATGAGATGGCCATGGCGGGGCAGGCCATCGGAGTCCCCTTCGCTCCTTCCGCCTCCACGGCAGGCGCCTGCGGGGCCTCGGCGACCCGGACGGCGAACATGCTTCCCGCTGCGACCATCGCCACGGCCATGAACGCATGGAACGCCCTGAAGCCGGCCATGCCCGCCGCGAGCCAGGTTCTTCCTCCCAAGGCCTACCAGGCGGTCCAGCAGGTGCGGTATCCGGCGCAGCCCGGCCCCGTGTGGTACGGCGGCGGCCGCTGAGCCTTCCTTCCCGGATGGAGGATCGGGGCCTGCTCATGCAGGCCCTTTCCTTTTGCGCGTGATGGCTTCCATTCGCGGGCATTTCGCACGTCCGGAACTATATTGCCCGGCCCCAACTTCCTGCTTATCCGAAGCATCGCACGGAGGAGCGGTTCCTTCGGCAGCTTCGTGAAGCCCAGGAGCGGATCGTGGCCGATATTCCCCGTCCTTCGTCCGCCGCTTCGGCGGTGGCAGCCCTCGCCCTTCTCACAGCCCTCGACGTCTGGACGGCCCGCACGGAGTCCGTTGTCCCGGCCTCGCCCGTCGCCATCGCATCGGAGGTTCTGATCGCCCCGGCTTCCATCGCCGACGGCATGGCCTCCTTCAGCCTCGTCTCCACCGCCATCGCTGCTCCGGCCATCATTCCGGCGCCTGCGCCGCAGGAACCGCTTCCGGTCGCTGCGCCGGCTCCTGCCCCAACCCGCATGGAAACCCCGGCCGAAACGCCCTATGTCGCTGCGCCTGCCGTTCCCGAGGACCCCAAGGCAGCCGCCAAGAGGAAGCGCGAGGAGGAGAGGGCCGCCGCGAAGCAGAAGGCCGAAGAGGAGAGGGCGGCGGCCAAGAAGAAGGCGGAGGAGGAAAGGGCCGAGGCGCGGCGCCAGGCCCAGGAGTTCCAGAGGATGTCGCCGAAGGAGCGCGCGGCCCGTCTGGAGGCCAAGGCCGAGGAGGATTTCTTCCGCTGCCGGACCCCGATGGAGACCGTGCCCTATACCGGTGCCCGCATCCCCTCCGGGGAATACCGCAAGGCCACGACGGCGAACCCCTTCTGCGTCCTGTCGCGTGCCGCGCCTGTCGAGCGCGTCGCGGACGAGGCCCTGATCGCCGCCGAGCGCGAATGGCTCGATGCCTGGCGCGCCAATCCGACGGGGAAGCATCCGAAGGAGCCGGTGGTCCACTGGATTCCGGACGGACTGACGGGAGGGATGCAGCGCGCGTGGATCCGGCTGCAGGCCATGGATCAGCGTCCGGCTGGATGGGATGCGACCGTCGCCGAGGCGAAGGCCAAGCTCGCTGCGGGGGATAGGGAAGGCGCCGTCCGCACAGCCTCGTCCTACATCAACAGCGCGGGGAAATACTGCATCCACGATCCGGGGCTCAAGGCCGACTGCTCTCCCCTGAAGTCGGTTCCGAAGGCGTGGCTTTCGGAATACACCCCCGGCCCGGTCGCCTTGTTCGAGCGCGGCGGCGGGGACTGCCGGGACTATTCGGTGGCCCGCTGGCTCATGTGGAAGCTCATCGGCATTCCGGACGAGGACAATGCCATCATGGAAGGCGGACACGGACGGGGCCAGCACGACAACATCGTCCATGTCTGGTCGGTGGTCCGCGTCGATGGCCGCGTCCTCGCGGCGGACTATCCGACAACCTACCTGGATCGCGCCCTGGTGCCGCTCCGCAAGGCGGATTGGCTTTCGGGAATCGGCGCATGGGACACGGCCACCGATCAGGGCTATGCCGGCTAATCCGGTTGAGCGGAAAGTCGTAACGGTTGATCCAGGCCGAGCGCCTGGAAGCCGAGGCCCGCGCCGAGCAGGAGCGTGAAGTGGCCAGGGGCCGTAAGCGCGAGCTGCTCACCGCCGATTTCGACGTAATGATCCGCCGGGTGATCGCCAAGGTGGACAGCACGGTCCAAAGCGTCCACTCCACCTCCACCAGCCTGCACGCCGCCGCCGAGCAGACCTCGCGCCAGAGCGCCGCCGTCGCCGCCGCCGCCGAGGAGGCCACCGCCAACATCCAGACGGTCGCCTCGGCGGCCGAGGAACTGGGCGCCTCGACCCACGAGATCAGCCGCCGGGTCCAGGACACCACCCGCATCACCCAGGAAGCGGTGGATGGGGTGCAGACCGCCGATTCCACGGTGGAAGGCCTGTCGTCCGCCGCCCAGAAGATCGGCGAGATCGTCAGCCTGATCAACGACATCGCCGCCCAGACCAACCTGCTGGCCTTGAACGCCACCATCGAGGCGGCCCGCGCCGGCGAGGCGGGCAAGGGCTTTGCCGTGGTCGCCAACGAGGTCAAGCACCTGGCCACCCAGACCGCCAAGGCCACCAGCGAGATCGCCGAACAGATCGGCGGCATCCAGGCCACCACCCAAAGCGCCGTCACCGCCATCAAGACGGTGGGCGCCGCCATCTCACGGGTGGACGAGGTGGTGTCCTCCATCGCCGCCGCGGTGGAAGAACAGAACGCCGCCACCCAGGAGATCGTGCGCAACGTCCAGGAAGCCGCCAACGGCAATCACGAGGTGACCAGCAACATCTCGGAAGTGTCGTCCGCCGCCCATCTGACCGGCGAGATGGCGTCGAACATGTACAAGGTGGCCGAAGTGCTGGAGGAATCCGGCACCAGCCTGGGCAAGCACGTGGAGACCTTCCTCTCCAGCGTCAAGGCGGTGTAGATCGGCAAAGATCGGCCATGGTATCAAGTCGGCTCCATTGCCAGCGAGACACCATGGCCAAACGCCCCCTGGACGGCATCTGCGTCCTCGACGCCGCCACCTTCATCGCCGCGCCCTACGCCGCCGCCATCCTGGGCGAGTTCGGCGCCGAGGTGATCAAGGTCGAGCAGCCCGAAGGCGGCGACACCTTCCGCCGCTTCGGCTCCATCACGGAACGCGACGGCGATTCGCTGATGTGGCTGTCGGAAGCGCGCAACAAGGATTCCGTCACCCTGGACCTGCGCAAGCCCGAGGGCCGCGCGCTGTTCCTGAAGCTGGCGGCCAAGGCCGACGTCATCGCCGAGAATTTCCGCCCCGGCACTTTGGAAAAGTGGGGCCTGGGCTGGGAGGAACTGCACAAGGCCAATCCCGGCCTGATCCTTCTACGCATCTCGGGCTACGGCCAGACCGGCCCCTATAAGGACCGGCCCGGCTTCGCCCGCATCGCCCACGCCTTCGGCGGCCTGTCCTATCTGGCCGGCATGCCGGGCGACGTGCCGGTAACGCCGGGCTCCACCTCGCTGGCCGATTACATGAGCGGCCTTTACGGCGCCATCGGGGTGCTGCTGGCGCTGCGTCACCGCGACGCCACCGGCGAGGGCCAGGTCATCGACCTCGCCCTCTATGAATCCGTCTTTAGGGCGCTGGACGAGATCGCGCCGGCCTACGCCATGTTCGGCAAGGTGCGCGAGCGCGAAGGCGCCGGCACGGTCAACGCCTGCCCCCACGGCCACTTCCGCTGCGGCGACGGCAAGTGGGTGGCGCTGGCCTGCACCACCGACCGCATGTTCGCCCGCCTGTGCGAGGCCATGGAACGCCCGGAACTGGCCGATGCCGCCAAGTGGGGATTGCTGCGCCACCGCCTGGCCGAACGCGCCGACGTGGACGCCCTGGTCGGCCACTGGACCGCCACCCGCCCGCGCCAGACGGTGATGGAGCTGTGCCTGGAATTCGAAGTTCCGGCCGCACCCTTGAACACCATCGCCGACATCTTCGAGGACCCGCAATTCCAGGCGCGCGGCAATCTTCAGAACGTGGCCGATGCCGTCCTGGGCGGCGTGGTGGTGCCCGGCGTGGTGCCCAAGCTGTCGGCCACGCCCGGCCGCATCGAAACCCTCGGCCCCCGCCTGGGCGAGGGCAACGGGCGGGTCTATGGTGGGCTGCTGGGGCTGAGCGAGGCTGAAATCGCCGCGCTGAAGGCCAAGGGCGTTATCTGAACGCCGCATGAACCGGCGGTTCAGCTCCGGTTGGGGTGGGGTGGGGCACACTGTCTTCAGTTGAATGCCTCACCAACCGGAGACACCGCCATGTTGACCAAGACCGCCCTGATCGCCGCCGCCATCGCCACTCTCGCCCTGGGCTCGGCCGCCCAGGCCAAGGACAAGCCGGCCGGCGATGCCCTGCCCCCCGCCGTGATCCTCAACCAGATGGTGGCCGACGGCCATGACCTGCGGGCCCTCGACCGCGAGAAGGACCGTTATCTCGCCACCGTGCGGGCGCCGTCCGGCCAGTTGGCCACCTTCGCGGTGAACGCCCGGACCGGCGAGTTGCTGCCCGAATCCGCCCATCTCGACGGCGCCTCCACGCCGGAAGTCGGCGCCGACGCGGTCAAGGCCATGCTGGCCGCCGCCGAGCAGGGCCACTGGAACCTGTCGGAACTGGAATGGAAGAAGGACGGCTACGTGGTCGAAGCCCGCGACGACAGCGGCGCCAAGGCCCACTTCCAGGTGGATCCGGCCACCGGAACGGTGACCAAGGCCAGCCATCGCTAGAGCCTGATGCTATTAGGTCGAATCGCATGGCGATCCGACCTAATAGCTGAATCAGCCTCTAATCAATAAGTTAGAGGGCGATTCAGACATTAGATCGGCGCGAGGGCGCGCCGATCTAATGTCATCGCGCTCTAAGCCGGAACGGAAAAGCCGGGACCCGCACGGGCCCCGGCGCTTCGCATTATTCCGTCCGCCCCACCACCTGCATCCTGACCGGAACGGCGCCCTGGTAGCTCATGTGAAGCCGCCGGGCCGCCGCCCGCGACAGGTCGATGGAGCGGCCCGCCACATAGGGGCCGCGATCGGTGACCATGACGATCACCGACTTTTTCTTCTTGTCCTGCCGGGACACCTCGACCAGCGTGCCGAAGGGCAGCGTCGGATGGGCGGCGGTCAAAGCCTTGGGGTCGAATTTTTCGCCACTGGCGGTGCGGTTGCCCTTGAAGCCGGGGCCGTACCAGGACGCGATGCCATAGCTTTCGCCTCCCAGACCCGCGGATCCAGCCATCTCAGCCGAGGCCGGAAGAGACGCGGCCGACACCACAATTGCGGCCAGCGCCGCGATCTTGAGCGTCTTCATCGTTTCAATCCTGCATCCTGCCTGCATTGACGTGCGGGGCATTCTGCCCAGGCTTTCCTAACGATCCGTGAACAGCTACCAGAATAAGAATGATTTGTAAACAAATATTGAATGCCCGTTAACAATTCAGTCGGCGAAGCCGACGACCTGCAGCGAAACCGCGCCCGTTCCCTCGCCCACCAGTCCCAGCTTGCGCGCCGCCGCCTCGGAGACGTCGAGAATGCGCCCGCCGCCCGGCCCGCGATCATTGATGCGCACCACCACGCTCCGGCCCCGATCCGGGCGGGAAACCTCGACCAATGTACCCATGGGCAGGGTGGGATGCGCCGCCGTCAGGTCGGAAGGATCAAACCGCTCGCCACTGGCAGTCCTACGCCCGCGGTATTTGGCACCATACCAAGACGCAATGCCGTATTCCCTCACGTCATCACGGGAATATGCGAGATCAGCAGCAATACATGTTGAATCACCAACAAAAACTGCAAGGATCGTAATTAAGAATATACATATCATACAATGCCTTGCCATTGTGAATTCCCTCATACACGCCATCATGCATAGCCACATTCATATCAAGGCCTCGAACTCTACACCGTGAGACTCATCACAGTTCGGAACAGGAAAAAAGCGGTAAGCCCTTGCCCAATACCCCCCGGATGGGGCATGTTTCCTCTCTTTCCCACTGTTTTCGGGCGGATCGAAATCGTCATGGCCGAGCGCGTTTACCTCTACGACACCACGCTGCGCGACGGCGCGCAGACCCAGGGAGTGGATTTCTCCGCCGCCGACAAGGTGCGGATCGCGCGCGAGCTGGACCGAATCGGCATCGACTACGTGGAAGGCGGCTGGCCGGGGGCCAATCCCACCGACGACGCCTTCTTCGCCGACCCGCCCGCCTTCAAGCGTTCGCGGCTGACCGCCTTTGGCATGACGCGCCGCGCCGGCCGTTCCGCCGACAACGATCCGGGGCTGAACGCCCTGCTGGTCACCCCGGCCCGCGTCACCACCATGGTGGGCAAGAGCTGGGACTTCCAGGTCACCGTGGCGCTGGGCATCGAGCTGGACGAGAACCTGCGGATGATCTCGGATTCGGTGCTGCATGCCCGTACCAAGGTCGATGAGGTGATGTTCGACGCCGAGCATTTCTTCGACGGCTACAAGGCCAACCCGGCCTATGCCCTGTCGGCGGTCAAGGCCGCCTACGAGGCCGGGGCCCGCTGGATGGTGCTGTGCGACACCAATGGCGGCACCCTGCCCCACGAGATGCACCGCATCGTCGGCGAGGTCATCGCCGCCGGCATCCCGGGCAGCCATCTGGGTGTTCACTGCCACAATGATTCCGATACCGCCGTGGCCAATTCCCTGGCCGCCGTCGAGGCCGGGGTGCGCCAGATCCAGGGCACGCTCAACGGCCTGGGCGAGCGTTGCGGCAACGCCAACCTGATCTCCATCATCCCGGCCCTGATGCTGAAGATGGGCTTCGACACCGGCATCGCGCCCGAAGACCTGAAGAACCTGGTCTCGGTGTCGCGCGCGCTGGACGAGGTGCTGGACCGCACGCCCAATCGCGGCCAGCCCTATGTGGGCAAGTCGGCCTTCGCCCACAAGGGTGGCCTGCACGTCTCCGCCGTGGCCAAGGACCCCAAGTGCTACGAGCACGTGGACCCGTCGGCGGTGGGCAACATGCGCCACATCGTCATGTCCGATCAGGCGGGCCGCTCCAATCTGGTGGCGCGCCTGGGCGAGATCGGCGTCGATCTCGATCAGGTCAAGCGCGAAAGCCTGGTCCGGGTGGTCGAGCAGATGCAGGTCACCTTCGACGCCCGCGAGGCCACCGATCTGGTGGACCTGGTCAAGCGCCTGGAGCACGAGGGCTACGCCTACGACCAGGCCGCCGCCAGCTTCGAGCTGCTGGTGCGCCGCGCCTTGGGCGAGGTGCCGGAATACTTCCAGCTGGACCGCTACCGCGTCATCGACGAGCGCCGCCGCAACGCGGTGGGCGAGTGGATCACGCTCTCGGAAGCCACCGTCAAGGTCGAGGTGGGCGGCACCGAATACATGGAAGTGGGCGAAGGCACCGGCCCGGTCCAC
The DNA here is from genome assembly GCF_002105535.1 of Magnetospirillum sp. ME-1. Taxonomy (GTDB): domain Bacteria; phylum Pseudomonadota; class Alphaproteobacteria; order Rhodospirillales; family Magnetospirillaceae; genus Phaeospirillum. Next base: position 4,182,896 of record NZ_CP015848.1, read on the forward strand.
GCCTTCGACGTGGCGCTGAGAAAGGTGCTGACCCGGGTCTATCCGGCGCTCACCGCGCTGGAGCTCAAGGACTACCGGGTGCGCATCACCGAAAGCACCGTGGGCACCGCCGCCAAGACCCGCGTCACCATCGAAAGCGAGGACGACAAGGGCCATCGCTGGACCACGGTGGGCGTGCACACCAACGTGCTGGAAGCCTCGCTGGAAGCCTTGCAGGATTCCATCACCTTCATGCTGTTCCGCTTCAAAGACGAGTGATGAGCGAGACCACGCCCCGCGGCCCGGCCATCATCCTGGTGCGGCCGCAACTGGCCGAGAACATGGGCACCGCGGCGCGGGCCATGCTCAATTGCGGCCTCACCGACCTGCGCATCGTCAGCCCTCGGGCCAACCCGCTGGACGACCGCGCCATCGCCGCCGCCTCGGGGGCCGACAAGGTGCTGCTGTCGGCGCGGGTGGTCGAGCACACCAAGGATGCGGTGGCGGACCTCAACCGGGTCTGGGCCACCACGGGCCGCGACCGCTACATGACCAAGCCGGTGTACACCCCGCGCGAGGCCGCCGGCCACATGCGCAATCTGGATTCGGAAGGGTTGCGCACCGGCGTGCTGTTCGGCCCCGAGCGGACCGGGCTGGAGAACGACGACGTCGCCCTGGCCGACACGGTGCTGACCGTGCCGCTCAACCCCGATTACTGCTCGCTCAACCTGGCCCAGGCCGTGCTGCTGATCGGCTACGAGTGGTTTCAGGCCGGCGTGTCCGGGTCACTGCCCGCCATGACCAAGGGATGGCGCGATTCCGGCCCGGCACCCAAGGAGAAGCTGGTCCACTTCTTCGAGCATCTGGAGCGCGAACTGGACGAGTGCGGCTTCCTGCGCATTGCCGACAAGCGCCCGGTGATGGTGCGCAACATCCGCAACATGTTCCAGCGCGCCAACCTCACCGGCCAGGAAATCCAGACCCTGCACGGCATCGTTCATGAACTGGTGACCTACCGCCACAAGAAGGGCAAAGCAGAATCGTCCTAGATTTCGGTTTTCCACATCAGACAAAATCCATATGTGGATCACCGCAATTGTCCCGCCGTCGGGCATTTGACTATTAGTCCCCCTAATAACGAAAAATATTCGTCTATCAGGGGGCACTCATGCTGCAACGCATCAGGTTCGGCGTTCGTCTATTCATACTTTTGATTATTGCCATATCGTTACTGGCGGCAGTCGGTGCCGCCGGCATGCTGGGCGGCAAGTGCGTCGCCGGCGGCCTGGAGGCCGTTTATGGCGAGCGGGTGGTGCCCATGGGCCAGCTGGCCCGCGTGCTGGATACCGTCCACCGCATCCAGGGCGCCGTCGCCACCGTGATGCAGAGCGAAAGCCGCCTGACGCTCGAGCGCATGGCCAAGGACATCGAGGCCATGGATGCCGAGGTGGACACGCTGTGGAAGGCCTATGGCTCGGGCAGTCAAGACTTCCAGACGGCCTTCCAGGCCTACCGCGCCTCCTACCGCCAGACCCTGAAGCTGTTCGGCGACGGCGATGCCTTCGGCGCCCGCGAGACCATGGCCGAGGAGACCACCGGCCGCTACAACGAGGCCACCGCCGTCCTGCGCGCCCTGATGGACAAGGAGATCGGGCTGGCCAAGGACGAATTCCTGTCGGCCATGGGCACCTATCAATCCACCAGCACCGCCTCGGCCTGGGTGATCGCCCTGGGCGTGCTGGCCCTGGGCGGCCTCACCCTGGCGGTGACCCGCTCCATCACCGTGCCGGTGCGTGATGCCATCGCCACCATGGGACGGCTGGCCGGGGGCGATACGGGGGTGGAGGTGACCGGCACCGACCGCCCGGACGAGATCGGCGACATCGCCCGCGCCGTCCAGACCTTCAAGGACCACGCCATCGAGGTGGAGGCCTTGCGCCGCGCCCAGCTGGAGGCCGAGCGCAATTCCAGCGAGGAGCGCCGCCTGGCCCGTATCCGCATGGCCGACGAGTTCGACGCCGGCGTGCGCGGCATGGTGGACTTCGTCACCACCGCCTCGGCCCGCATGGAAGAGGCGGCCCGCGCCCTGCAGGGCATGACCCAATCGGCGGGCAGCGACGCCGCCTCGGTGGGACGGGCGGCCCAAACCGCCTCGTCCAACGTGGATTCGGTGGCCGCCGCCGCCGAGCAGCTGACCGCCTCCATCGCCGAAATCAGCCGCCAGGTGGGCGAATCCACGTCCATCTCGCGCGAAGCGGTGAGCGAATCCGAGCGCAGCAACCGCATCATGTCGGGCCTGTCCCATGCGGCGGGCCGCATCGGCGACGTGGTGCGCATGATCAACGCCATCGCGGCGCAAACCAACCTGCTGGCGCTTAACGCCACCATCGAGGCGGCCCGCGCCGGCGAGGCGGGCAAGGGCTTCGCCGTGGTGGCGGGCGAGGTCAAGGGACTGGCCAGCCAGACCGCCAAGGCCACCGAGGAAATCTCGGAACAGATCGCCGCCATCCAGGCCGAGACCAACAAGGCGGTCGACGCCATCGCCCATGTGAGCGAGGTCATCGAGCGCATGAGCCGTATCGGTGACGCCATCGCCCAGGCGGTGGGCCAACAGGCCGAAGCCGGCCGCGAGATCGCCCAGAGCGCCGAACAGGCGGCACGCGGCACCACCGACGTCACCCGCAGCCTGGGCGACGCGGTGACGGCGGTGTCGGCGGCCGGAACCTCGTCGTCGGAGGTGCTGGAAACCGCGCGCCAGCTTTCGGAGGGCGCCGCCGGTCTCAGCCGCGCGGTGGAAGGCTTCGTCGCCAAGATTCGGGCTTGAAAAAGCGCTGCCGATCCGTATAGTGCGCCCCTTCTCCTCCCGAGAAAGCGGGTGGCCGGCCGTTTGGCGCGCCCACCCCTCCCCGCCTCCCAAGGCGGACCAGGACTATCGGGACAACCCAATAGGCTGATCAATTCGGCCAAAAGGAAGACCATGAGCAAGCGTATTGAAGCCAAGTACAAGATCAATCGCCGCCTGGGCGCCAATCTGTGGGGCCGCTCCAAGTCCCCGCTGAACCGCGGCAAGGAGAACCCTCCCGGCCAGCACGGCCAGCGCCGCAAGAAGCCGTCCGATTTCGGCACCCAGCTGATGGCCAAGCAGAAGCTCAAGGGCTACTACGGCAACATCAGCGAGAAGCAGTTCCGCCGTCTGTATGACGAGGCCGTGCGCCGCCGTGGCGACACCTCCGAGAACCTGATCGGCCTGCTGGAGTGCCGCCTGGACGCGGTGGTCTACCGCCTGAAGTTCGCCCCCACCCCGTTCGCCGCCCGCCAGTTGGTCAACCACTGCCACATCCTGGTCAACGGCAAGCGCGTCAACATCCCGTCGTACCGCGTCAACGAAGGCGACGTCATCTCGGTGAAGACCAAGTCCAAGGACATGGCCCTGATCCTCGAGGCCGCCCAGTCCGGCGAGCGCGACGTCCCCGACTATCTGGAAGTCGACCACAAGGAGATGAAGGGCAAGTTCGTCCGCGTCCCCAAGCTGGGCGATGTCCCCTACGCCGTGCAGATGGAACCGAACCTGGTCGTCGAATTCTATCTCGCGCTAACACGCATTACCAAATTCTGCGGTAACGCAGGGTTTGGAACGTGATAAAGAAGCTGTCTGGCACATGGGGCTGGGCAGCTTTTTTGTGTGCGGGGTTACAAAATGGGACGTTCAGCAGAGGTGCTACTTGTTGAGGATGACGATAGCTATACACGACTTGTGTTATTTATTTTTGAACTGATGGAATATAGCTGCACGATAGATACGGCAGCTAACGGGGTAGAAGCAATAAGCAAGCTTGGAGAGCGCTTTAGCAGCGGAGAAAATTTCTATGATATAGTGATTACAGACATAAATATGGCATTTATTGACGGAATTGAGCTAACGAAGTACATAAAATCATTTTACTCAAATATGAATATTCCAGTTGTTATTATGTCATCGCATGACGAATTTGAGGTTTGTGCGCAGGTACAAAGTGCTGGCGCTGATCGCTTTATACAAAAACCCCCATGCATTGACGAGCTATTAAAATCACTTTCAAGCGCAATATTTGACTTTGTTGTCTTAAAAAATAACGAGATTAATTTGGCGCAGAATGAGTGAACGACAAGCATAATAATACAATAAATTTTCCGGCAACTATTACGACAACAAGACGCTATACTAACACGTAGCTAACAGGCACTTTTGAAGGTGCGGCTATGGAAGTTGGACAGCGTGAAATTGAACTGCGTGGCGGTCGGATTGTGCTGTACACGCTGGCGAGCGACAAACGGGGCATTTGGCAGGCGCGGTTTAGGCTTGGCACGGAACGCACGCTGGTGCGGCGCAGCACGAAAACGACGGACTTGGCGGAGGCGAAGCGGACGGCGGAGGAGCTGTACGAGGAGCTGCGGTACAAGCAACGCAACAATCACCCGTTAAAAGATCAAACATTCAAACAACTTGCGGACGATTACGTGCGGAAGGCACAGCGGGAGACGCTGGAAGGACGCTTGAGCAAGGGACGGCTGGTGCTGGTTGAGGGCACGCTAAAACGCTATTTGCTCCCATTTTTCGGCAAAAAACCGATCAACAACATAACGACGGCGGACTTTAACGATTACGACGACTGGCGGTTGGACTATTGGACGAAGGGCTACGGTGCGGACAGGAAGGTAGCAACAGCGGCGACAACGCCTTCGGCGAAAACGCTGGTGATGGAACAGAGCATGTTGCGGCAGATTTTGAAGCACGGGCTGGAACAAGGGTCTTTGAAGCAACTGGCGTTTATGAAGGCGAAACGGGCAAAAACGAACAGGCGCGGCGCTTTTGACGTGAAGGAATACAGGCTGCTGATATGGACGGCACGGCAGCGCACGCGATCTGCGGAGCATCCACGCGTTAAACGGGACAGGCAGCTTTTGGAACTTTACGTGCGGCTGCTGGTTGGGACGGGAATGCGGGTTGGCGAGGCGCGTGGGCTGACTTGGCGCGACGTTGAATTGATACACACGGGCAACGGCAAGCAAACGGAAACGCTGCGGCTTTGGGTGGATGGGAAGACGGGCAAGCGGGCGGTGATTGGGACACGGGCGGCGAAGAACACATTGAAGAAGCTGCTGGCGCATTATGGTTGGAAGGACTTGGACGAGGCGCGGGCAAAGGGAAACGGGCTATTTACGAACAGCAGCGGCGAGGACATACACACGTTTGAGGTGGGTTTCAAAAATTTGATGGCGGCGGCCAACTTGGACACGGACAGGCACGGCAACGCGAGAACGCTTTACAGCCTGAGACACACCTACGCGACGTTTAGGCTGCTGTACGGGGGCACGGACGTTTACTTGCTGGCGCGGAACATGGGGACGAGCGTGCTGATGATTGAACAGCATTATGGGCATGTAAGCACGACGCTGGCGGCTGACAAGCTGATCTGAAAACGGGCGACGAACATACTTGCTGTATGTTGGTGGGACAAATCGGGGCGGATTGCGGCGACGGCCAGGTCAGAATTTTGGAAAAATCGGTGATCACGCTGCATAAATAGTGGCATGAAGGCGCGAGAGATTATTGACGCTGACGCTTGGCTGGCGAGGAAAAAGGAACGCAGGGGCGAGACGATAAGCGACGAGAGACGGCAATTGATGGCAATGATTTACAGCGATGCGACGCTGGAACGGGAACAGGTAGAGCTGGAACGGGCGAAACTTGAATTGGGGCAGATAAAGGCTGAGATAATAAAAATTAGGGCCGAAGCTGTTAAAAATCTGTCTTCGGCAAATACAGATGCAGTAAATGTTACTAAACTACAATAATATAATCCGAAACAACCCCATTAAAACTGGCTAAATTGCTGGACTTTTTGGGGCTTGCTTGGAAATAACATTTTCTACAGTTTGTAATATATATTACATTACTTTACCAATATCTCCACTCTGTTCAATTCCACATCAGTATCCAAAACCACAAAATCCTCAAATCTCTCTTCCACTCAAATCGTAATTTCAATTTCTATATCCAAGCACAGCTTGGTTATTTCAGTCTCCTTGTTATTAATCCCTGAAATCCTCCGCATCTATCAACGGCCATAACTACCGACTTGGCTATTGGATAGCTATAGAGAGACGAATACTGAGTGCGAGTGAATTGTTTTTCGTCATCGTCGCTTGCGACACTCTTTGAATGCTGCAACCTGAACTTAAGCATGTAGGTTGCCATATTATGTAAATTTTCATCGTGCGTTTTGTCTTTATGAAGGTCCGTAAAGTCTACTTGATGGCTGCCATTGTAGTATTTTCGCATTTCGCGCTCTATGTCGTATTTTGGATTTTGAAACGACGGAATATACATAACTGCATGAAAATGAAGGAGAAAACATGCAGTTTTAGCGTCCTTGTCGTATCCGAGCGCCGATAGCGTATTTACTTTTTTGCCAGATAATTCTTCATCTCCTGCGATTGCATCAATCTCAAATGCCCCAATAAATCGTATATTGTCATGAGCACAATCCTGTATCTTGTCAAATAAATTGTCCATATCCTTCCGCAGCTTTTTAATAAGATTGCTGTTTATATCGTTGGGGTTGTAATGGACAGAATGCAATATCGTAAGCAATCGCAACTTGTCAGCGCCTACACTCCCAAACTTATCAATCACATATTTTGCAAATAATTCTTGTTTCTTATGTCGGCACATCGGACAGAATGGCTGATTGCATTTTTGGCTTGCGGAGCAATTCATAATTCGCAAAGCAAGCGCGGTAGCCTTTTTGTCAGAAAAGTCTCGGCACAAACTTTCAACAACATACTTCCGTTGCCTTATCTTACTGTCTGCGCGATCACCGATTTTATTCTCGTATCTGTATTTCTGCTCAAATGCAGATTTGTCGGCAACTTTATCTAAAGTGACTTTCTCGCCCATTGCGGCAGCCTACTTTGAATAATTGACGGTAAGAAAAATTGCATATAGCGCAAGCGCGTTAATATCCACTCGCTTTCCATCAAATCCATATTCCACTAAAATTCCTTGTTTCATTTTTCACTCTCCCAAAATATATGCGCTACTTCCGCAGCGGTATTTATGATCTTTGGCATAAATAATATTGGTAATTCAAAAATATATTTGGAGGAATTATGAACGCATTACAAAACGCATATATAATCTTAAAAACCAACAACTTAACCGAAGGTCAATACGACTTTAGCAGAAAGTGGCTTGGACGTGATCGGAGCTATTATGGCAGCATGAAAGCGCGGCAACGGCAAGCGGGGCTGCGGACGATGCTGACATTGGCTGGAAATTTGACGAAGGCATTGGTCAGGGCGAAAGCGGAACAGCGCGGCAAAGACGCGGCGGTGCTGGAGAAACTGAGTGGGCGAATTTGGGACAGCGTGATGGTGGGACGGTGCTGATTTGCGTCCACGTCCAGCATGTTGTCGTGTAACACGACACTTCCCTGGCGCTGAACGACATGGGGGCGAACATACATGCTGTATGTTGGGGCGCGATCCGCAAAACGCATTGCACGTCCCTACTCCCACTTTGATCCACGCAAAACGTCGGAAACGCCCACAGCAGCAGCAAAGCAACTTGGGGAGCTACCTACACACAGCGCAGTTGAAACTGCGCTGTGTGACGACGAGCGGAGCTTGGCGGTTGAAATAGTATAAACCGAGCGCCGAAAATCTGATCAGGTTTAGTACAACTACATTATATGAAAATACGCTACATAGGACAACGATTACAGCAACTTACAGATATATCGGTCACTGATAGCACAACACAGACATTACTGTATTGCAAGCGAACAGCTTGGAGTACACAACATGACTGCATTTGCGAAATTGAAACTGACCACTGCGACGCGCAAGACGGAAAATTTGAGCGCGGAACAGTATGCGCGGCAACGGGTGCTTGGAAACTTGGCGGAACAGCTTGGCTTGGTTAAGGCCATGCTGGACGGCACGGCGTTTACGGTGAAGCAGACGCGATACAAGACGGACGAGAACGGCGAGCGCGTTGGATACGAGCGCAGTAAGCGGCTGCGGCAATGGTTTTGGCAGGACACTGACGGTAACTGGCTGCTGGAATTGCGCTATGGTAATCGGGCTTTGAAACTGAGCGGCGAGAACACTGCGGTGGTGGCTGGCACGAAGGAGCAGCTTGCGAGCGTTATTGAAACGCTGATGGAAGCTGTGACGGTGGGCGAGCTGGACAAGGCCCTGGCGGCTGCAAAGAAGGATCGCTTGGTCATGCTGCGGAAAGGCTGAAAGCGCAAAGGTGGTAGATTGCGGCGATACTTTTGGGGTATAACAGGCATGGTGCTTACCGCTTTCTATGGCGCAAAAAGTGTAGCAGAAACAGCACTATGCTCGTTTTTGTTTTATGATTCGCGCTAACACGCATTACCAAATTCTGCGGTAACGCAGGGTTTGGAACGTGACGAAGAAGCTGTCTGGCACATGGTGTTGGGCAGCTTTTTTGTTGGGCGGGTGAGATGACGCAACACGTACAGAATGCGAGGATACTGATTATTGACGACAACGTTGCGGAAGCGACGTTGACCAAGCTGACGCTACAGGCGGACAGGATTGGCTACAGCATTGAGCACGTGACGGACGGCTATACGGGTATTGATAAGCTGAAGCAAGCTGCGCTGACAGACGATGCGTATCATATTGTAATACTGGACGTAAATATGCCGGTTATTTCAGGCTGCGAAACGCTTGGGATTATACGCAATACGGGTGAAATAGCGGACACATACGTGGCGATTTTGACAAGCTTGGAGTGCAAGACAGATTGCCCACGCGACTTGTATTTATGCAACAAAAAGAAAGCTGATATATACTTGCACAAGGAAACGACGCTTGACGATTTTGAAGCGGAGCTTATACAGCTAAAAAATGGATATGAAGAGCGCAGACGACTGACTGCGATTAATGCCAAAGACGTATAAGCAATTCTTTAGATTGCAAGACGCAATAACACACATAGCAAGCACACACTTTGGGCAAAACATCTGCTTGGAACACTCATCTGTGCAGCTTTTTTGTTGGGAAAGTGGGAACGATGACGAACAAAGCAAACATACTTGTGGCTGACGATGACGAATGTTACGGGAACTTTGTGGCGGCAGTCGCAAGACGACTTGGATACAGCTGCAGAGTAGACAGGGCAAAGAACGGGGCAGAAGCAATAGAAAGAATTAAAGAGCGCTGTGATGACGGCATGTTTTTGTATGACATTGTAATAACCGATATAAACATGCCAGCAATTAATGGACTTGACCTAACTAAACACATACGCTCACATGAGCGTAAAAAAGATATCACCGTAATCATAATGTCGTCGCAGGATGCGCGCGACGTTGAAAAAATAGCATACGATGCTGGGGCTGACATTTTCATTCAAAAAACAGGAAAAATCAAAGAAGTAGAAGACGCGCTGATAAGAGCAATTTCTATCGCAGCTATTACAAAAGGAAAAACAATAGCGCGGCGAACAGACCAGAAAAAATAGACAATCATTCGGAAGCACTACTGACTAACTTATTATATAATAACACGTAGCTAACAGGCACTTTTGAAGGTGCGGCTATGGAAGTTGGACAGCGTGAAATTGAACTGCGTGGCGGTCGGATTGTGCTGTACACGCTGGCGAGCGACAAACGGGGCATTTGGCAGGCGCGTTTTAGACTTGGCACGGATCGCACGCTGGTGCGGCGCAGCACGAAAACGACGGACTTGGCGGAGGCGAAGCGGACAGCGGAGGAGCTGTACGAGGAGCTGCGCTATAAGCAACGCAACAATCACCCATTAAAAGATCAAACATTCAAACAGCTTGCGGACGATTACGTGCGCAAGGCACAGCGGGAGACGCTGGAAGGACGCTTGAGTAATGGACGGCTGGTGCTGGTTGAGGGCACGTTAAAACGCTACTTGCTCCCATTTTTCGGCAAAAAACCGATCAACAGCATAACGACGGCGGATTTCAACGATTACGACGACTGGCGGCTGGACTATGCGGGTTGGCGAGGCGCGTGGACTGACTTGGCGGGACGTTGAACTGATACACACGGGCAACGGCAAGCAAACGGAAACGCTGCGGCTTTGGGTGGATGGGAAGACGGGCAAGCGGGCGGTGATTGGGACACGGGCGGCGAAGAACACGTTGAAGAAGCTGCTGGCACATTATGGTTGGAAGGACTTGGACGAGGCGCGGGCAAAGGGAAACGGGCTGTTTACGAACAGCAACGGCGAGGACATACACACGTTTGAGGTGGGTTTCAAAAATTTGATGGCGGCGGCTGGGACGAAGGAGCAGCTTGCGAGCGTTATTGAAACGCTGATGGAGGCTGTGACGGTGGGCGAGCTGGACAAGGCCCTGGCGGCTGCAAAGAAGGAACGCTTGGTCATGCTGCGGAAAGGGTGAAAGCGCAAAGGTGGTAGATTGCGGCGATACTTTTGGGGTATAACAGGCATGGTGCTTACCGCTTTTTATGGCGCAAAAAGTGTAGCAGAAACAGCGCAATACTCGTATTAGCTGCATTATTCGCGCTAACACGCATTACCAAATTCTGCGGTAACGCAGGGTTTGCAACGTGACGAAGAAGCTGTCTGGCACATGGTGTTGGGCAGCTTTTTTGTTGGGTGGGTGAGATGACGCAACACGTGCAGAATGCGAGGATACTGATTATTGACGACAACGTTGCGGAAGCGACGTTGACCAAGCTGACGCTACAGGCTGGCAGGATTGGCTACAGCATTGAGCACGTGACGGATGGCTATACGGGTATTGATAAGCTGAAGCAAGCTGCGCGGACAGAAGGCGCGTATCACATTGTAATACTGGACGTAAATATGCCGGTTATCTCAGGTTGTGAAACGCTTGAAATAATACGTAACACGGGTGAAATTGCGGACACATACGTGGCGATTTTGACAAGCTTGCAGTGCAAGACAGATTGCCCACGCGACTTGTATTTATGCCACAAAAAGAAAGCTGATATATACTTGCACAAGGAAACGACGCTTGACGATTTTGAAACGGAGCTTATACGGCTAAAGACTGACTTTGAAGAGCGTAGGCAACTGGCAGCTGATAATACGAAAGACTTATAGGTCATTCTTTAGATAACAAGACGCTATACTAACACGTAGCTAACAGGCACTTTTGAAGGTGCGGCTATGGAAGTTGGACAGCGTGAAATTGAACTGCGTGGCGGTCGGATTGTGCTGTACACGCTGGCGAGCGACAAACGGGGCATTTGGCAGGCGCGTTTTAGACTTGGCACGGAACGCACGCTGGTGCGGCGGAGCACGAAAACGACGGACTTGGCGGAGGCGAAGCGGACGGCGGAGGAGCTGTACGAGGAGCTGCGCTACAAGCAACGCAACAATCACCCCTTAAAAGATCAAACATTCAAACAACTTGCGGACGATTACATTCGGAAGGCACAGCGGGAAACGCAGGAAGGACGCTTGAGTAAGGGACGGTTGGTGCTGGTTGAGGGCACGCTAAAACGCTACCTGCTCCCATTTTTCGGCAAAAAACCGATCAACAGCATAACGACGGCGGACTTTAACGACTACGACGACTGGCGCTTGGACTATTGGACGAAGGGCTACGGTGCGGACAGGAAGGTAGCAACAGCGGCGACAACGCCTTCGGCGAAAACGCTGGTGATGGAACAGAGCATGTTGCGGCAGATTTTGAAGCACGGGCTGGAACAAGGGTCTTTGAAGCAACTGGCGTTTATGAAGGCGAAGCGGGCAAAGACAAATAGGCGCGGCGCTTTTGACGTGAAGGAATACAGGCTGCTGATATGGACGGCACGGCAGCGCACGCGATCTGCTGAACATCCACGCGTTAAACGGGACAGGCAACTTTTGGAACTTTACGTGCGGCTGCTGGTTGGGACGGGTATGCGGGTTGGTGAGGCGCGTGGACTGACTTGGCGGGACGTTGAATTGATACACACGGGCAACGGCAAGCAAACGGAAACGCTGCGGCTGTGGGTGGATGGCAAGACGGGCAAGCGGGCGGTGATTGGGACACGGGCGGCGCGGAACACGTTGAAGAAGCTGCTGGCGCATTATGGTTGGAAGGACTTGGACGAGGCGCGGGCAAAGGGAAACGGGCTATTTACGAACAGCAACGGCGAGGACATACACACGTTTGAGGTGGGCTTTAAGAATTTGATGGCGGCGGCCAACTTGGACACGGACAGGCACGGCAACGCGAGAACGCTTTATAGCCTGAGACACACCTACGCGACGTTTAGGCTGCTGGACGGCACGGCGTTTACGGTGAAGCAGACGCGATACAAGACGGACGAGAACGGCGAGCGTGTTGGATACGAGCGCAGCAAGCGGCTGCGGCAATGGTTTTGGCAGGACACTGACGGTAACTGGCTGCTGGAATTGCGCTATGGTAATCGGCCATTGAAACTGAGTGGCGAGAACACTGCGGTGGTGGCTGGAACGAAGGAGCAGCTTGCGAGCGTTATTGAAACGCTGATGGAGGCTGTGACGGTGGGCGAGTTGGACAAGGCCCTGGCCATTGCAAAAAAGGAACGCTTGGCCATGCTGCGGAAAGGCTGACGGCGCAAAGGTGGTAGATTGCGGCAATACTTTTGAGCTATAACAGATTTGAGGCTGATAGCTTTTTATGGCGTAAAAAGTGCAGCAAAAACAATAAGACACTCGCATTAGCTGCATAATTCGCGCTAAGGTTCGCCCACCGGCGACAAGACACGGCCCGGAAGCAGTTCCGGGCCGTTGTTTTTTGCGTGGAGAGCGAGTGACTTTCCCGCACAAGTAGTTTCAGATATATTGAGCCTCGACTGCGCTCTCGGCGAAGGAAATCGTGCGACACCTCAAGGTGCTGATCGTCGAAGACAATGTGGCCGACGCCAGACTGCAGCAATTCGCCCTGGGCGCGCAGGTGTTCGACTGTGCGGTGACCTGGGTGGATTCCATCGACGGGGCGGTCGAGCACCTCAATCAAAGAATCGATCAGACCGGCGGGCCAGACACCGACGTGGTCCTGCTGGACGGCCAGGTGGGGTCCGAGGACGCCTCGGAACTGCTGATCTACATGAAGCTCGACCCGCTGCTGAAGGACGTTCCGGTCATCGTCACGACCGGCTCCCAGGATATCCGCAAGCACCAGGGCTGGATCGCCCAGGGGGCCGAATCCGTCATGCAGAAATGCTTCGAGATCGAGGACCTGGAAAGCGGCCTGTCGGTGCTCGAGGTCTATGCCAGGGACGTTCCCTAAGGTTTCAAGCCCTCCCCTGCACCGCCACGGCCCTCATCATGCCCGGACTTGTTCCGGGCATCCACGCCCAGCCGCACGGCTCATTCTTTCACAAGACGTTCCAGCGGCCCCGCGTGGATGGCCGGGACGAAGCCCGGCCATGACGCAAAGGAGCGACTTGAGCCAAGCACGGCGCTCAAAGCAAAACGGCCCGGAAGTCGCCTTCCGGGCCGCTTGCAGTCCGCAAACAACGACCTCAGGCGGTGGCGACGCCCTTGTCGGCCATCAGCTGCTTCAGTTCACCCGATTCGGCCATCTCGCGCACGATGTCGCAGCCGCCGACGAACTCGCCCTTGACGTAGAGCTGCGGCAGGGTCGGCCAGTTGGTGAACTGCTTGATGCCTTCGCGCAGGGAAGGATCGACCAGGATGTCGATGCCCTTGAACTTGACGCCCAGATTGGTCAGCACCTGCACCACGGCGGCGGAAAAGCCGCACTGCGGAAACATGGGCGTGCCCTTCATGTAGAGGACCACATCATTCTCGGACAGGTCCTGGCGGATGCGGTCGAAAACAGGATTGCTCATCGGTCGGAATTCCTCGAAAAAATGATCGTGACGGATCGTGGTTGAGATGTAGGCAGCACGGCGCCGGGGCGCAAGCGGGCCAGCCTAATCCTTGGCGAAATCGGGGGCGTTGTCGGGGGTCGCGGTCTGCAGCGCCATGGCGTGCAGCTGGCCGCCCATCTTGCCCTGCATGGCGGCGAAGACCATCTGGTGCTGGGCAACGCGGCTCTTGCCGCGGAACGCCTCGGAAATCACCAGGGCCGAGTAGTGATCGCCGTCGCCGCGCAGATCCTCGATGATCACCTTGGCATCGGGAATCCCCTCGCGAATCAGGGCTTCAATCTCACTGGCTTCCATGGGCATGGCGTATCTTTCCTAATGATCCCCTTCCGCCTCCACAATACGGGTCGCACTTCGCGCCCGCAACAATGCTATGGCCCCAGGGCAAGAAGGGTTGTCGCCCCCGGCCATGTCCCACGATCAGAGATGCGCCCCCGTCCCCGGCCAGCCGCCGCCGCCGCCGCCGCCGCCGCCGCCGCCGCCACAATTATAATAAGAATATGTTACTCCAGACATATTTAAAAATATTTCCACCTCGCTTTGACGCAACTTTTCACACATGGCGCGTTAACAAATCGATTGTGCACCTGTATTGCTTGCGCATATGCGCTGATACATGCTTTTTACTTGCATACAATCAGCGCAATAAACTTTAACGAGGGGGATGACCATATGGTAAAGCTGCTCAAAGATATCGGCCGGGAAATTGGCAAAGCGGGACGAAAGATCGGTCAGGTCGCTGAAGAAGGGGTGCAAGTCGCCGGCCGGACCTACGAGAAGGGCAAGAAGGCGGCCGAGCAGGGCGTCAGGGACGCGGGAAAGCTGGCCGAGAAGGGCTTGAAGATCATCGAAAAGGTCGCCACCGCCGCCTGGGAGGATGGAATCCTTAAGGTCACCGTCAAGAATCCCATCGCCAAGGGCGTGATCAACACCGCCGAGGATGCGGTGAAGCGCGGGTTCCTGCTGGCCCAGGGCAGAATGAACTTCGACATCACCGGCAAGAACGGGCCGAAGATCAAGCAAGGCATCGCGGGACTGAAGCCCGGCGATATCATGCTGAAGCAGGGCAATTGGGGCCACAGCGCCTCGACCTTCATCATCGGTGCCGGCCAGGTGGCGCTCAACCGTTCCGGCCATCGCTATTTCGGCGCCGGTCTGCTCGGCCATGCCGCTGTCTATATCGGTGACGGCAAGATCGTCGAGGCCGGCGACCCCGGCGTGGTGGTCAGCTATCTCGACCGCGCAAATCCCAAGGTCAAGGCCGACTACTCGCACTACAACTGGTACGTCGTCCGGTGCCGCGACGAGGCCATGGCGGCGGCGGTGGCCGAGACCGCCCGGCAGTTGGTGCCCAGCCTGGATGTGGCCTCCCCCCTCCCTCCCATCGTGGACTACAATAAAATCGGCCTAGCCCCGGCCACCGTCGTGGGAACATCGGGAACCTTGGCGGCCATCGATCATGCGCGGAGCGACCCCACCAAGGAGGTGTCGGAGATGCTCAAGGCTTTGAAGGAAGGCCGCTCCAAGAATCTTCCAAAGATGTTCTGCTCGGAACTGGCCGTATATTGCCTGAACTGCGCCACCGATTCGGCTGGCCAGCCGCGCCTCTTCAAGGCCCGCCAGGACCGCGTGTCGCCCGAGGAGCTTTACGTCTGGGCCCGCGACAACCGTTCGGTCTTCGAATATGCGGGCGAACTGCCCAAAGGCGTGCGCTGATCCGCAAGCCCGGCGAAAAAAGCAGCGGCGCGCCGGTATCCCGGCGCGCCGCCATTTCTCAGTCCAATGCGGGCTGAACGTCCCCTCGGTCAGTGCCCCGACATTTCCTCGCCCATATAGGCGGGCAGCCAGGCTTCGTTGGCTTCGGCCAGTTCGAAGACCGGCACGGCGCGGCCGCCGACGCTGATCACCGCACCACCGGTCTTGCCGATGACGCGGGCCGTGGTGTCGTGCTCCGCCGCCTCTTCCAGCACGCTGGCCAGATCGTTGTCGGAGACTTCCAGCACGTAGCGACCCTGGTCCTCGCCGAAGCACCAGGCGTGCAGCGGTAGATTGTGAGGCGCGTCCAGCTTGGCGCCGATCTTGTCCTCGGACGCCATGGCCATCTCGGCCACCGCCACCAGCAGGCCGCCGTCGGAGACGTCGTGACAGGCCAGGACCAGGCCGTCGCCGATCAGCTGGCGGACCAGCTCGCCGGCGCGGCGTTCGCGATGCAGCGCCACGGGCGGCGGGGCGCCGTCTTCCCGCTTGGCGATCTCGCGCAGGTACAAGGACGCACCCAGCCAGCCCTTGGTCTCGCCGATCAGCACGATGGACGAGCCGGCGCGCTTGAAGGCCACGGTGGCGGACTTGTTGACGTCCTCCAACAGGCCGACGCCGCCCACCGCCGGGGTGGGCAGGATGGCGTTGCCTTGGGTCTCGTTGTAGAGCGAGACGTTGCCCGACACCACGGGGAAGTCCAGCTCCATGCAGGCCTGGCCCATGCCGCGGATGGCCTCGACGATCTGGCCCATGATCTCGGGCTTTTCCGGATTGCCGAAGTTGAGGTTGTCGGTGATGGCCATGGGCAGGGCACCCACCGCCGACAGGTTGCGATAGGCCTCGGCCACCGCCTGACGACCGCCCTCGTAAGGATCGGCCAGCACGTAGCGCGGCGTGACGTCGGTGGTGATGCCCACCGCCTTGTCGGTGCCGTGGATGCGCACCACGGCGGCGTCGCCGCCGGGGCGGCCCACCGTGTCGCCCATCACCATGTGGTCGTACTGGGAATAGATCCAGCGCTTGGACGCCAGATCGGGACAGGCCACCAGAATCTTCAACGCCTCGGCGACGCAGATTTGGGGCACGTCCTTGGCATCGACCACCGGGCGCTTGGCCGGAGCGGTCCAGGGACGGTCGTATTCGGGCGAGGCGAGCGCCAGGGGATCGATGGGCAGGTCCGCCACCACCTCGCCATGGCGCTTCAAGACCATGCGCCCCGAATCGGTGAGCACGCCGACCACGGCGAAGTCCAGTTCCCACTTGTCCATGATGGCCTTGGCCAGGGCCTCGCGGCCGGGCTTCAGGACCATCAGCATGCGTTCCTGGGATTCGGACAGCATGATCTCGTAAGGAGTCATGCCGTCTTCGCGCATGGGCACGGCGTCGAGATCCATCTCGATGCCCAGGCCGCCCTTGGACGCCATCTCGAAGGACGACGAGGTCAGGCCGGCGGCGCCCATGTCCTGGATGGCGACGATGGCGTCGGTGGACATCAGCTCCAGGCAGGCTTCGATCAGCAGCTTCTCGGTGAAGGGGTCGCCCACCTGCACGGTGGGGCGCTTCTCCTCGGACTTCTCGTCGAATTCGGCACTGGCCATGGTGGCGCCGTGGATGCCATCGCGGCCCGTCTTCGAGCCGAAATAGACCACGGGATTGCCGATGCCGGCGGCGGCCGAATAGAAGATCTTGTCCTTGTCGGCCAGACCAACGGTCATGGCGTTGACTAAGATATTGCCGTTGTAGCTGGGGTGGAAATTGGTCTCGCCGCCCACGGTGGGCACGCCGACGCAATTGCCGTAGCCGCCGATGCCGGCCACCACGCCCGCCACCAGATGGCGGGTCTTGGGGTGCGAGGGATCGCCGAAACGCAGCGCGTTCATGTTGGCGATGGGACGCGCGCCCATGGTGAACACGTCGCGCAGAATGCCGCCCACGCCGGTGGCCGCACCCTGATAGGGCTCGATGAAGCTGGGGTGGTTGTGGCTTTCCATCTTGAAGACGATGGCCTGGCCATCGCCGATGTCGATGATGCCGGCGTTCTCGCCCGGGCCGCAGATGACCCAGGGCGCCTTGGTCGGCAGGGTCTTCAGCCACTTCTTCGACGACTTGTACGAGCAATGCTCGGACCACATCACCGAGAAGATGCCGAGCTCGGTGAGATTGGGCTCGCGGCCCATGATCTCGAGAATCTTCTTGTACTCGTCCGGCTTGATGCCGTGTTGGGCGATGATCTCGGGGGTAATCTGGCTCATCGCAGCGCCTCCACCAGGGAATCGAACATCTTCTTGCCGTCGGACCCGCCCAGCAGGTCCTCGGCCAGACGCTCGGGGTGGGGCATCAGGCCCAGCACCGTCTTGGTCTCGTTATAGACACCGGCCACGTTGGACAGCGCCCCGTTGGGATTGGTGGCGTCGGACACCTCGCCGGTCTTGGAGCAGTAGCGGAAGGCCACCTGGCCGTTGCCCTCCATGGCGCGGAAGGTTTCTGCCTCGACGAAGTAGTTGCCCTCGGCGTGGGCGATGGGATAGCGCACCACGTCGCCCAGCTGGTGCTTAGCGGTGAAGTCGGTGCCCGCGTTCTCGACGCGCAGGTACACGTCCTGGCAGATGAACTTGAGATTGCGGTTGCGCATCAGCACGCCCGGCAGCAGGCCGGTTTCGGTCAGGATCTGGAAGCCGTTGCAGATGCCCAGCACCCTGGTGCCCTTCTCGGCCTGGGCCTTCACCTCGCGCATGATCGGCGAATGGGCCGCCATGGCGCCGCAGCGCAGGTAGTCGCCATAGGAGAAGCCGCCGGGGACCACGATCAGGTCCAGGTCGGGCAGTTGGGTGTCGCGGTGCCACACCATGAGGGGCTTGGAGCCCATGCTGGCTTCCAGCGCCACGGCGACGTCGCGGTCGCAGTTGGAGCCGGGGAAAACGATGACGGCGGCTTTCAAGGGCGTTGCCTTCACGCAAGGGAGACGGAAGGCCTTGTGTACCCCGGAACCGATTCGGATTCCAGTCCCCGCTGCCGCCGCCGCCCCACTATCAGCGCATGCCGCCCAGGACCTGACGGGCCAGGGTGGTCACCCGCTCCAGATTGGCCTGGGCCTGATCCACCACCAGCTGGATGGCGGCCAGGGTGTCGGCCCCGTCGGTGCTCCCGGTCTTCACCAGGCGGGCGAGAAGCGAGCCCTGGGCCGCCAGCGCCACGGCGAAGGCGTCGCGCAGGTGATCCGAGGCGTCCTGCACCGCCATGGCCATGGTCTGGGCGATCTCGGTCTGGGCGATGACCCGGGCGGCGTCGCCGACCGCCTCGGCGCAGGCCGCAACCGGCGGAATGGACGGGGCGTCGCTCATGCCAGCCCCCTGATCTCGGCGGCGGCGTCCGGGTCCGTCATTCCGACCACGATGCGGGTCAGCCGCGCGATGGCCAGATGGCGGGCGCTGGCCTGGGTCTGGGGCCCGGCCATCATGGCCAGGCCGGCGGCATGGGCCATGGCGTGCAGCGCCGTCAGCATGGAGGTCTCGGCGGCGGCCAGGGGATCGAGAGGCTGGATCGGGGGCGTAACGGTGGGTTCATCCATGCGGGTCACTCCGCTTATGCCACGAGCCGTGGACGTTCATGCCTTGAGGATCAACTTCGTGGCCACGCCATTGCTGGCGGTGTCCAGGCTGTAGAGCGTCGTCACCCCCGAGGTGGTGGCGGCCTGCATGGTGACGTAGCTCTGCTGCTGGGCATTGGTGGCGTTGTGGGCGGCATTGGCCAGCGCCTGGGCGGTGGCCTGGTAGAGATTGCCCAGAGCCACGGCCGGAGCATCGCCCAAAACCTTCACGTTGGCCTGGGTGACGGAATCGGTGATCTGGTCGTTGACGGCGGTGGGAATGGCCATGGGACTCATCCTCGGCTGGAGGTCACCTAAGCAGGGCCAGCACGCAGGCCGTGGTGGTCGCCTGATGGGTCATGCAGGCCTGCTGCTGCGCTTGGGTGGCGTTGAAGGCGGCCATGGCCATGGCCTGGGCCATGGACTGATACAGCATCCCCAGCGCCATGGCGCAAAGGCCGGACGGACTGGCCGCACCGGTGATCTGGCCGTTCACGGCGGTGGGAATGGCCATGGGCCGGGCCTCAGGACACCTGCGGCGTCTGCAGCGCCTTCAGGGCGGTCAGCAGCGCCAGCATGGTGTCGGGGACGTCGCTTTGCCCCAGGGCCTTGACCGCCGCGGCATCGGAAGCGGCGCCTATGCTCAGCAGCTGCGCCACCCCCTGGGTCGTGGCCGCCTGGGCCAGAATGTTCTGGTTGTTCTGGGCCGCCACCGCGTTCTGGTACATCAGGCCGGTGGAGTGGGCCATACTCTGGTAGATGCTGGCCATGGCCATGGCCGGCGCCTCGCCCAGGACCTTCACGTTGGTCTGGGTCACCGCGTCGGTGATCTGGGGATTGACCGTGGAACTATCAGTCATGCCGCCCTCCGTGTCTGGCGCGCGGGCAATCGGAAAGACCGCCCCTCACGCGTGATTAGATCACGTTGACGCCCATTACTGTAGCTATAAATTGTGTCGACAACTATTGCACTTAGGCTGCGCGGGTGAAGCTTGGCTCGACCCGCAAGGCGGCGCTGCCCGCCACCCGGTCGAGGGTGTCGCGGATATGGCCGGACTCGCGGTCATCACCGCTGGTGGCGAAGCGGGCCCCCAGGCGCCGGGCCAGCCAGCGGCCCACGGTGCCGGAACGGCCCCGGCCATTGCGGCAGACCACCAGCACCTCGCGGATGCCCTTGTCCGCCAGCCCGTCGGCGAAGGCGGCGATGGCGGCGGCGTCGGCGGCGATGAACGGCCGCCAGGGAATGTCGGACCCGAACAGCCGGCCGGCCAGCGCCTCGAACAGGGCGCGGTTGCGCCCCCACAGCCGGGTGATCAGATGCCCCTTCACCCCCAGGGCGGAAGCATCCATGTCCCAGAAGGCCAGCGTCAGGGTCGCGCCCCAGCCGGCCTGGGCCAGCCCCCGCCCCTCGGCCTTCCAGTCATCGGTGGGGTCGCAGATGCGCAGCACGGCGGCGTCGGCGCGGGGCGCCATGCCGTCGAACTCGCCGACCTTGAACGGGGAAACCAACATGAGGGAGCCCGTGAACATGCCTCGATAATTCAGATATCGTGCATGTTGCGCCGCAATGCAAGTGCGGCGGCGGAATGGGCCTATGCGCTTTTGTTTGATGCCACCAACGCCGCCAGCCCGACGAAGGCGGGCAGCGGGTGGGTGATCAGCCAGGTGGGAATCCCTGCCAGATAGGGCTGGAAGCGCCCATGGGCCTCGAAGCGCGTCCTGAACGACGAGAGGCGGAAGGCATCGGCCATGCGCGGCAGGATGCCGCCGGCGATGAACACGCCGCCCTTGGCGCCCAGCGACAGGGCCAGGTTGCCCGCCACGGTACCCATCATGGCGAAGAAGGTTTCCACCGCCTCGCGGCTGACGGGGCACGATCCGTCCAGGCCCCGCTTGCTGATCACATCGGGGGTGGAGAACACCGCCTGATGCCCCGACAGGGCGGCGATGGCCTGATAGAGGTTGACCAGCCCCTGCCCCGACAGCACCCGCTCGGCCGAGACGTGGTCGAACTGGCTGCGCAGGCGGTCGAGGATGCGGGCCTCGCGCTCGGTGGCGGCGGCCATGGTGACGTGGCCGCCCTCGGTATCGAGCGCCGTCCACTCGCCCGACGCTGAAGGGACCAGGGCTGAGACCCCTAGTCCGGTGCCCGGCCCCAGAATGGCGATGGGTCGCCCGGCCAAGGCCGCTCCGCCGCCGATGGCGACCAGATGCTCGGGCTTTAAGTGACGGACCGACAGGGCCACGGCGGTGAAGTCGTTGACCACTTCCAGCCGCTCCAGCCCCACCGCCTGCCGCGTGGCCTCGATGGAGAAGCGCCAGGGGGAATTGGTCAGTTCGATGCGGTCGCCGTCGATCACCGAGGCCACGGCGAAGGCGCCGCGCCGGGGCATCGCCCCGCCCCCCTGATCGGCGAGATAGGCCTTGATGGCCGGAGCCGGCCCGTCGTAATCGGCACAGCGCAGAACCACCGGATTGGCCGCCTCGCCATCGGCGCCCACCAGGGCGAACCGGGCATGGGTGCCGCCGATATCGGCGACCAGAACCGGAGCGGCTTTGGAGCTCATGCCTTCTTCTTTCCCTTGCCGTTGCCGGCGAACGATTTATAGAGATCCCGGTACAGCGCCGCCGAACGTCCCCACGAGAAGTCCTGGGCGACGCAGGCCCTGACGATCTTCGCCCACTGGTCCTTCCTGGCGTAAAGCCCCACGGCCCGCTCCACCGCCCACTGGAAGGCGCCCACGTTGCAATGCTCGAACACGAAGCCGTTGGCCTTGCCGGTCATCAGGGTGTCGTAGCCGGTGTCCACCAGGGTGTCGGCCAGCCCGCCGGTGGCATGGGCCACCGGCACGGTGCCGTAGCGGAAGGCGTAGAACTGGGTCAGGCCGCAAGGCTCGAAGCGCGACGGCATCAGCAGCATGTCGCCGCCCGCCATCATGCGATGCGCCAGGGGCTCGGAATAGCCGATGCGCGCCGCCACCTGGGTGGGATGGGCGGCGGCCGCCGCCCGGAAACCATCCTCCAGGGGCTTGTCGCCGGTTCCCACCACCGCCACCTGGGCGCCCAGCTTCAGGATGTTGGGCAGCGCCGCCAGCACCAGATCCATGCCCTTGTGGTCGTTGAGGCGGCTGACGATCACCATCAGCGGCGCATCCGGGTCCTGGGCCAGACCCAGCTCCGCCTGAAGGGCAGCCTTGTTGCGGGCCTTGCCCGCCGCGTCGCCGGGGGCATAGGGATGGGCCAGATGGGCATCAGAGGCCGGGTTCCAAACCCCATAATCGGCGCCGTTGAGGATGCCGGTCAGATCCGAGGCGCGATGGGACAAAAGCCCGTCCATGCCGCAGCCGAAGGCCGGGGTCTGGATCTCCTTGGCGTAGCGCGGGCTGACCGTGGTGATGCGGTCGCAATAGAACAGCCCGGCCTTGAGGAAGGACAGGGTATCGTAATACTCGAACCCCTCCATGGCGTACATCTCGGGGGGAAAGCCCAGGCGCGCCACCATGTCGGGCGGGAACTGGCCCTGATAGGCGATATTGTGGATGGTGAACACCGTCGCCGGGCGATGGATCACGTTCCAGGCGTGCAGGTAAGCCGCCGCCAGACCGGTCTGCCAGTCGTTGGCGTGCAGCACCTGGGGCCGCCACTTGACCGGGCTGCCCTCGGTGCACAGATGGGCGGCGGTCCACGACAGCAGGGCGAAGCGCAGCGCGTTGTCGGGCCAGTCGCGGCCCTGGGAATCCTGATAGGGGCCGCCGACCCGCTCGAACAGCGCCGGACAGTCCACCAGCCAGACCGGAACGCCGCTGTCGGGCAGCTTGCCGGACAGCAGAACCGCCTCGGCCCCCAGGCCGAAGGGATCGCCCAGCACGCCGGCCGCCTTTTTCGCGCCGGCCGCCTTGATGGCGTCGGGATAGCCGGGCAGCAGGATGCGGACATCCACGCCGGATTCGGCCAGGGCGGCGGGCAGAGCCCCCGACACGTCGGCCAGCCCGCCGGTCTTGACCAGCGGAAACACTTCTGAGGAAGCGAACAGCACGCGCATCTCGGACCCCGTTCGGAGGTTGAAGCACTCCTACCTTCAGCCTATCCCGGATTACCGCCGCCGTCGAGAGAGGCCGTGGCCCCACATGGCCGCTTCCCGCCCCCTGCGATTGTACCCATGCGGGGATTGTGGCACCGTCATCGGGCAACGAGAAAACGTCCAAGGGGTGATGAATGTACGATCCCACCGATCGGAGCGCCGCCATCGACATCGAGGTCAACGACCGTCTGCGCAAGACCCTGGCGCTGATCCTGGCGGGCGGGCGCGGCTCGCGCCTGATGGACCTCACCGACTGGCACGCCAAGCCGGCCATTCCCTTCGCCGGCAAGTTCCGCATCATCGACTTCACGCTCTCCAACTGCATCAATTCCGGCATCCGCCGCATCGGCGTGCTGACCCAGTACAAGGCCCATTCCCTGCTGCAGCACATCCAGCGCGGCTGGGGATTCCTCAGGGGCGAGTTCAACGAATTCATCGAGTTGCTGCCCGCCCAGCAGCGCACCCAGGGCGAGAACTGGTACAAGGGCACCGCCGACGCGGTGTTCCAGAACCTGGACATCGTGCGGGCGCACAGGCCCGAGCACGTGCTGATCCTGGCCGGCGACCATGTCTACAAGATGCATTACGGCCGTATGCTCGCCCACCACCTGGCCGCCGGGGCCGACGTGACGGTGGCCTGCATCGAGGTGCCGCTGGAGGCCGCCAAGGGCTTCGGCGTCATGGCGGTGGATGACGACGACCGCATCATCCGCTTCGACGAGAAGCCCGCCAACCCGCAGCCCATGCCCGGCCACCCGGACAAGGCCATGGCCAGCATGGGCATCTACATCTTCAACGCCCAGCTGCTGTTCGACCTGCTGCAAAAGGATTCCACCGCCGCCGAAACCAGCCACGATTTCGGCAAGGACCTGATCCCCGCCCTGGTCGCCACCCACCGGGTGATCGCCCACCACTTCCAGGATTCCTGCGTCATGCACGAAGGGGCGCGGGAACATTACTGGCGCGACGTCGGCACCATCGACGCCTATTGGGAGGCCAACATGGACCTCACCACGGTGACGCCGGCGCTCAATCTCTATGACGAGAGCTGGCCCATCTGGACCGACCAGCCGCAATCGCCCCCCGCCAAGTTCGTGTTCGATTCCGATCACCGGCGCGGCATGGCGGTGGATTCCCTGGTGGCGGGCGGCTGCATCATCTCGGGCGCCGTGGTGCGGCGCTCCATGCTGTTCTCCAACGTCCGGGTCAATTCCTATTGCGTAGTCGAGGACGCCGTCATCCTCCCCAACGTCGACATCGGCCGCCACGCCCGCCTGAAGCGCTGCATCGTCGACCAGGGCGTGGTGGTCCCCCCGGGACTGGTGGTGGGCGAAGACCCAACCCTGGATGCCGCCCGCTTCCACCGCACCGAAAAGGGCATCACCCTGGTGACGGCGGAGAGGGTGAAGCTGTTGGGGGCGTAGGGAACAGGCATTCAACGTTAACGCCGTGCCATACCGCACCTAGGTTCCGGCGGCAAGACCCCCTCTCCCTCGGCAGACGATGATGTGCCAGAGGAAATATGGCCGCTTTGCGCCCATGCTGCTCATTCCAGAGCGAGGTCATCTTGCTCGTAAGCAGACATCCGTCGATGGGCCAGGATCCATTCAAGGCCGGAGGGAGATTCCCGGGGCGGGTCATGTTCTACAATCCAATGCGCAAACACATCCGCAACAGGATGCTGTCCCCCATCGAGTTCGAGCGTTGGCACAATGTGATCACCGAGGACCTCTGGAAAACTCGGGACTATTCAGTCCACGTGATTTCAGAGGCCCCGACCCTAATGGGTCGGACCTATCATTAGTAGATAGGCTATCATAACAAATAAGGCCGAAAGCGTTACCAGCCATGCCAGCGTCAGAAAAATATATCTGACAATGCCCCCGGCGCTGGTCCCTGTAATTCTTGGAAGGACGCTTGCATAAATAAAGCATGCAGCACTTATGATGGCAGGTACCGCTGACCATAAATTATCAACAAAATATTGCTGAAAGCTACGTCCATCATAGGAGATGCCCACAGAGAAAACAAATCCCCAAATTCCGAATGATAGAGCTGACATGACTTGCATGATTATACCGGGCCGCTTCACATGCTCCTGAGTTGGCGCCATACCGCCCCCCTATTTTACGTGGCGTGATTCCCATGGGCCTGATTTCTCAGACATTTTCAAGATAGGCGGCCCATCCGCCATTGATTAAAGCCAGAATAGCTAAAATACGGCTCAACCGGAAGGTGGCATGGGAGGTGGTGGCTGGCCGCGCCCATGCCGGTTACCACCTGAGCATTTTGCTCGAAAGTGGCCATTGGGGCGGCTACAGACTTGCCTGTAGCCCTAATGCAACTTGAACCAGTTGACAAACCGGCGCCTCAAACGCGGCGTGTTCCACTCCCTCGTGAACCTTCAGGCCGCCATCAATCGGTTCGTCATCGAGACCAACGAAAACCCTCGCCCGTTCAACTGGACCGCTGACCCTGACCGCATCATCGCCGCCGTCAGGCGTGGGCACCAAGAGTTAGACTCGATCCATTAGGGCATCCGCTCCATGGCGAACTGGCGCACCACCAGTTTGACGTAGACCTTGCCCTCTGGCTGGTGGTGGTACGCGGCCAGGGCCCGGTTGGTGAGGGTGGTCAGTTGCTTCCCCAGGACCACCTTGTCCTCGTTGTGCATGAGTTTCTCGACGGTGAGGCTTCGGACGTGGTCGATGTAGAGCCCTCGCAGGTCGCCGGACAATTCCTTGACCGTCGTCGCCTCCTTGTCGTCGATAGCTACCCCCTGCAGCCAGACGCGGACGGCGAAATAGTCGCCCTCAGCGGAGGTGACGAGGGCAAGCAACGGCTTGTCGAACTCGAACGGGGTTTCCGCCACGGCGGGAGCGGGCAGGGCGAACGGCAGTAGGGCGACGGCGAGCGCGGTCATGATCTTGCGCAGGAGCATCGGAAACCTTCGCTGTGAGTTTCCAGCCATTATAGCTCAACCGCACCGTTTGAGAAGTCGCTCAGCCCTTGCCGCCGTGGCCGTCACGCGTGGGCACCAAGCGTTAGATTCCGTCCACTAGGGTCATCTGCGGCCCTACTCCCAAAGGGATGGACACTTTTCAGGAGGCAAATGATCGCGAAGGGCGGCCTTGATGGCCGCGGCGGATGCCGAGTGCTTATACGGAGTGATGTCCACGTACCCAAATGGCGCCCTGGCCGCTCTGACCCTGTATATGTCAAAGCGAATGTCCATTAGCGCTGTGACGATCGCTTCTATCCATCCTTGCGCCATGCCGGGATAAAGCCGTCCCTGCTGGCGGGTCACAGAAATGACCTCAGCTAAAGACAACTCGGTGCTGCCAAGTAATGTCCGCACACGAATGCCGCTGGCATCGATTTGCAGAGTTGGGCAATTGGTCGTTCGGCGGAATAGCCCCTGCGCCAACATGAACACCAAGAACCCAACGATGGCCTCAAGGCACCAATTTATTGGCGGAGAAGGATCAGGGTCCCGCAGGGCGACGATCAGCAGTGAGCCAAACACTAAGCAAAAAAAGGCCAACTGGCACAGCCAGAACCCACCAACTGTGGCCTTG
Organism: Magnetospirillum sp. ME-1; assembly: GCF_002105535.1. Taxonomy (GTDB): domain Bacteria; phylum Pseudomonadota; class Alphaproteobacteria; order Rhodospirillales; family Magnetospirillaceae; genus Phaeospirillum. Next base: position 4,209,785 of record NZ_CP015848.1, read on the forward strand.
AGCGGTGCCGTCTCACGGGGAAGGTTGCCCGAAGCAGCCCGTTCCTCACTGCCCACTTCGTTCAACTCACGCCTCCTCCGATGAGCGCTCATTTGCACTGTTTGACGGCAAGGTAACAGGGCCCTAGTCCAACGGGTATGCGGAATGTCGTTGCGACACTATTTCACTTCGGAAAATTTCCAATCCCGGAACGCCATTGCCAGCTTCAGCGGGAGGAAGGGTGCCCGAAAGAGAAGGGCCGTTCTGCTTCCGCATTGCTAATTCTCTGGCCAATAGCCGCCCGTCCACTTTCGGCCCTTCTAAGCCATGCGGATAGTCGAAGTTAGAGAAACAGTCCAACACTCCGGTTCCCAAAGGGCCGCGCCCTTTGGCGGGTGCGGGCGGAGCCCGCGTGATCGGCGGAGCCGTCATCGCGGAACAACCGGCCGGCATCGGGGCTGAAAGATCCTTCGCCGATGGCTCAGGATGACATTGGGGGCGCCCCCTCCCCTATTTCCCCGCCTTCTCCAGCTGCCGCCACCGCGCCACGTTGGCGTTGTGCTCGTCGAGGGTCCGGGCGAAGGCGTGGCCGCCGGTGCCATCGGCGACGAAGTAGAGCGCGTCGGTCTTGGCCGGATGCAGCACGGCTTCCAGCGAGGCGCGGCCGGGATTGGCGATGGGAGTCTTGGGCAGGCCGTCGATGGTGTAGGTGTTCCAGGGGTGGTTGGTCTGGAGTTCGGCGCGGGTCAGCGGGTGGTCCAGTTCGCCCAGACCGTCGGAGACGCCATAGATCACCGTGGGGTCGGATTGCAGGCGCATGCCCTTGGCGAGGCGGTTGTAGAACACGCCGGCGACCTTGGCGCGCTCGGAATCCACGGCCGTCTCGCGCTCGACCATGGAGGCGAGGATCAGCGCCTCGTCCTTGGCTTTCAGCGGCAGGCCGGGGGCACGCGCCACCCACAGCACGTCCAGCGTCTGGGCCATGGCCTTTTCCATGCGGGCGATGACGTCGTCGCGGGACTCGTCCCTCACCATGTGCCAGGTTTCGGGCAGCAGGCGGCCTTCCGCCGGCTTCCTGGTGATGGGGCCGGCGAGGAAGTCGGCTTCCTTGACCAGTTCCAGCACCTGGCGCACGGTCAGGCCCTCGGCCACCGTCAGCTTGTGGATCACCACCTTGCCCTCGGCGATGATGCGCATGGCCTCTTCCGGCGAGACATGGGCGGGAAAGGCGTATTCGCCGGCTTTCAGCGTGGCGCGGCGCAGCTTGACGCCGACGGCGAAGACATAGCGCGACGAGATCACCCCGGCGCCTTCCAGGGACTGGGCGATCAGTTCGGTACCCGAGCCCTTGGGAATGATCACGGTGACCGGCTTTGCCAGCGGCCCCGACCCGGTGAAGCGGCGGTGGCCTTCCCAGGCGATCCAGGCGGCCATCAGGACCAGCACGGCCGTCAGGGCGGCGGCGATCTTCATCCAGGGCTTCATTTCCGCGCTTTCCTTCCGGACAGGACAAAGGCCCCCGTTTGCGGCGGGGGCCTTGCCTAAAGAAACGGCTCTGCGGTGCCTGTTACAGGCCGCGCAGCACCAGCGAGGCGTTGGTGCCGCCGAACCCGAACGAGTTGGACAGCGCCACCTTGATCTTGCGCTCCTTGGCCTTCAGCGGCACCAGGTCGATGTCGCAGCCCTCGTCCGGATTGTGGAGGTTGAGGGTGGGCGGGGCGACCTGATCGCGGATGGCCAGCAGCGAGTAGATGGCTTCCACCGCACCGGCGGCGCCCAACAGGTGGCCGATGGCCGACTTGGTGGACGACATGCTGATGTTGTAGGCGTGGCCGCCGAACACCTGCTTGACCGCACCCAGCTCGATGGTGTCGCCCATGGTGGCGGTGCCGTGGGCGTTGACGTAGTCGATCTCTTCGACATTGATGCCGGCCCGCTTGATGGCGGCCTTCATGGCGCGCACGGCGCCATTGCCGTCCTCGGCGGGAGCGGTGATGTGATGGGCGTCGCCGGACATGCCGTAGCCGATCACCTCGCCGTAGATCTTGGCGCCGCGCTTCTTGGCGTGCTCCAGCTCTTCCAGCACCACGACGCCGGCGCCCTCGCCCATGACGAAGCCGTCACGGTCGCGGTCCCAGGGACGGGACGCTTCGGTCGGGCGATCGTTGTAGCTGGTGCACAGCGCCTTGGCGGCGGCAAAGCCGGCGATGCCGAGGCGGTGGATGGCGGCTTCGGCGCCGCCGGCCACCATGACGTCGGCATCATCGAACTGGATGATGCGGGCGGCGTCGCCGATGGCGTGGGCCCCGGTGGCGCAGGCGGTAACCACCGCGTGGTTCGGTCCCTTGAAGCCGTACTTGATCGACAGATGGCCAGAGACCAGGTTGATCAGCGCGGCAGGGATGAAGAAGGGGCTGATGCGGCGCGGACCGGATTTCTCCAGCGTCAGGGCGCCGTCGGCGATGTTGGGCAGACCACCGATGCCCGAACCGATCATCACGCCGGTACGTTCCAGCGATTCAGCGTCGGAGGGGGTCCAGCCGGAATCCTCGATGGCCTCGGAGGCGGCGGCCAGGCCATAGACGATGAAATCGTCCATGCGGCGGCGATCCTTGGCGGGGACGACGGCATCGAGATCAAGCTCGCCCGGAGCGGTACCGCGCGGAATGACACCGGCGATCTGGGCGGCGAGATCGGAAACATCGAAGGCATCGATGCGGCGGATGCCGGACTGGGCGGCGATCAGACGCTCCCAGTTGACCTTGACACCATTGCCGAGCGGAGTGGTCAGGCCGAGGCCGGTGACGACGACACGTCTCATGGAACCCTGGCTTTCGGAAAGTGTATGGGACAGATGACGGGACGCCGGACCGCGCATTGCGGCCCGACGTCCTTTATCACTTAGGAATTCGCCGTGATGAAGTCGATGGCGTCCTTCACCGTGAGAATCTTCTCGGCGGCGTCATCGGGGATCTCGACGGAGAATTCTTCTTCGAAGGCCATCACCAGCTCGACGGTGTCGAGGCTGTCGGCGCCCAGGTCATCGATGAAGGAGGCGTTCTCGGTCACCTTGGCCTCTTCGACGCCCAGATGCTCGACGACGATCTTCTTAACCCGTTCAGCCACGTCACTCATTTGCGAATCCTCGAAAAGTCTCGTCTATGGGAAAACTGTTTAACGCGCCTCGGCGCCCAGGCCCCGACAGGCGGAAAGTGCCCGTCTGTACCATACTTTTTAGGCCATTGCCAGCATCGGCGGCCTTATTTTTGACACCTTTTAACTCGCCCTCAAGCGGCGGGCGGGCCACCTCCGTGGCCCTTGCCTCCCGCGCCATAAGGCGCGCGGCCCGTTGGACCTTGCCAGGATGCCGATTCGGCATCCTGCATTAAATCATCGCCATGCCGCCGTTGACGTGCAGGGTCTGCCCCGTCACGTAGGCGGCCTCGGCGGAGGCCAGATAGACCACGGCCGCGGCGATTTCTTCCGAGGTGCCCATGCGGCCGGCGGGAATGCCGGCGTTCAGCTTGGCCTTCTGCTCGTCCGACAGCACGTCGGTCATGGCCGAGGAGATGAAGCCCGGCGCCACGCAGTTCACGGTGATGTTGCGGCTGGCCACTTCCTGGGCGAGCGCCTTGCTCATGCCGATCATGCCGGCCTTGGAGGCGGCGTAGTTGACCTGCCCCGGATTGCCGGTGACGCCCACGATGGAGGTGATGTTGATGATGCGGCCCCAGCGGCGCTTCATCTGGCCCTTGACGGCGGCGCGGCTCAGGCGGAAGGCGGCGGTGAGGTTGACGTCGAGAACCGTCTGCCAGTCCTCGTCCTTCATGCGCAGCACCAGACCGTCCTTGGTCAGGCCGGCATTGTTGACCAGGATGTCGAGGGAGCCCATGGCCGCCTCGGCGTCCTTGGCCAGCTGCTCGACGGCCGCCCCGTCCGACAGGTTGGCGGGCAGCACGTGGACGCGCTCGCCCAGTTCGGCGGCCAGGGCGTCCAGCGCCTCCCTGCGGGTGCCGTGCAGGCCGACGATGGCGCCCTGGGCATGCAGGGCACGAGCGATGGCGCCGCCAATGCCGCCCGAGGCGCCGGTCACCAGGGCGGTCTTGCCGCTAAGATCGAACATGGGTGTTCTCCGTTTCGTTGATCGTCACCCCCGCGCAGGCGGGGGTCCATATCGACGGCGGCACAGCGGCGGGCCGATGGATTCCCGCTTTCGCGGGAATGACGGGGTTCCAGGGAGGCCTACAGGCTCTTCAGAAAGGCTTCGATGTCGGCGGGCGTGCCCACCGAGGTGCCCGACAGTTCCTTGTCGATGCGCTTGGCCAGGCCGCCCAGCACCTTGCCGGAGCCCAGCTCGACCAGGGAGGTCACGCCCTCGGCCTTCATGAACAGCACGCTTTCGCGCCAGCGCACCGTGCCGGTCACCTGACGCACCAGCAGGTCGCGGATGGCGGCCGGATCGGTGACCTTGGACGCGGTGACGTTGGCCACCAGGGCGACCTTGGGGGCCTGCATATTGACCTTGGCCAGGGCCTCCGCCATGGCGTCGGCGGCGGGCTGCATCAGGGCGCAATGGAAGGGGGCGGAGACGGGCAGCGGAATGGCGCGCTTGATGCCCTTCTCGGCGGCGATCTTGATGGCGCGATCCACGGCGCCCTTGTGGCCCGAAAGCACCACCTGGGAGCCGCCGTTGTCGTTGGCGGCCTCGCAGACCTCGCCTTCGGCGGCCAGGGCGGCGATTTCCTTGGCCTGCTCCAGCTCGGCGCCCAGCAGGGCGGCCATGGCGCCCACGCCCACCGGCACGGCCTTCTGCATGGCCTGGCCGCGGATCTTCAGCAGACGTGCGGTATCGGCCACGCTGAAGGTACCGGCGGCGGCCAGGGCGGAATACTCGCCCAGGCTGTGACCGGCCACGAAAGTGGCGGCCTTGGCGAGGTCGAGGCCACCCTCGGCCTCCAGCACCCGGACCACGGCCATGGACACCGCCATCAGGGCGGGCTGGGCGTTCTCGGTCAGCGTCAGCTGGTCCTCGGGCCCCTCGAACATCAAGGTGGTGAGCTTCTGCGACAGGGCGTCGTCCACTTCCTGGAACAGCTGGCGGGCCACCGGAAAGGCTTCGGCCAGTTCGCGGCCCATGCCGACAGCCTGGGATCCCTGGCCGGGAAAGACGAACGCGCGGGTCATGGAGAAACTCCCCTCGAAACGATTGGTGGGCGAGAAGAAAGGCGAGACGCCGCCGCCTGTCAAGCAATCCGTGGAAAAGGGCCGCCCCGGGCCAGTCACCGGCGCCATAAACAAAGGGGATATTTCCATACCCCTATCGGCGGTGATACTCTCCGCTCCGCGCCCCATCATCTGGGTTTCTCACCCTTTAGGATAGGGGCGGACGGATCGTGCGACGGCCGACGGGCGGCAGGGAGGCTTGCCCGAAAGGCCCTATCCAGCGGGGGGAGACGCCATGATCGCGGCAATGATGTCCAATCTGAAGATCGGCCAACGCGTGTGGCTGGCCATCCTGCTTCCGGCCCTGGCGGCGGTGATTTCCGCCACCCTCATCGACATGGCCAAGTTCCGCGAGATGGAAAAGGCGGAACGCACCGGACGGCTGGCGGGACTGACCATGGAAATCAGCGCGGCGGTGCATGAGCTTCAGAAGGAGCGCGGCCTGTCCTCGGCCTTCGCCGCGTCCAAGGGCGCCCGCATGGGCACCGAGCGGACCAGGCAGCTGGACGCCACCAATCCCCGCCTCAAGACCCTGGGCGACGCCATGGCCGGACTGGGCGGCGGCGTCGGGGAGGAACTGGCCTGGAGCATCGACAAGGCCGGGCGCGAACTGGCCGGGCTGGCTGCGCTGCGCACCGGGGTGGAGCGCCTGGACATTACCGGGCCGCAGTCCGTTTCCCGCTATTCGGTGCTGATCGAATCCCTGCTGGGGGTGGCGGAAAAACTGACCGCCACCGAAACCGACCAGGACACCGGCAACCTGATCGCCGCCTATCTGGAGCTGATGCGCGCCAAGGAAAGCGCCGGCATCGAGCGCGCCACCGGGGCCAGCGGCCTTGCCGTGGGCATGGACGAGGCCGTCCGCCAGCGCATCGCCGCCCTGGCCGCCGTGCAGGATACCCATGTGCGGGCCTACGCGGTCCGCGCCACGCCGTCGCAGCGCCGGGCCCTGCAGACGGTGCTGGAGACCCCGGCCTCGGCCGAATTCGCCGCCTTCCGCAAGCAGGTGCTGGAGGCCAATGCCGGCGAACTCACCTCGGAACGCTGGTTCGCCGCCGCCACCCGGCGCATCGACCTGATGAAGGGCGTCGAGGATTCCCTGGCCGCCGACCTTTCCGCCGGCATCGGCGCCATCCGGGCCAATGCCGCCCGCTCGGCCGCCGCCATCACCGCCGCCCTGGTCCTTGCCCTGGTGACGGGCGCCTTGATCGTGGTGACCTTGACCCGCTCCATCACCCGCCCGGTGGCCAACCTGACCGGCGCCATGCTGCGTCTCGCCGACCGCGATCTCGCCGTCGAGGTGGATGGCGGCGAGCGCCGGGACGAGATCGGCGCCATGGCCCGTGCCGTCGCGGTGTTCAAGGACAACGCCATCGCCGTGGCCCGCATGGAGGCCGAACAGGAACGCCTGCGCGACCAGGCCGAGGCCGAGCGCCGCGCCGCCCTTCAGGCCATGGCCGAAACCATCGAGACCGAGACGGGACAGGTGGTCGCCAAGGTCGAGGACGGCAGCCGCAAGGCGGTCGGAGCCGCAGAGGAGATGGCCGCCTCGGCGCTGCGGGTGGAGGACAATTCCCAGCGCGTCGCCGCCGCCGCCGAGCAGAGCCTGGCCAACGCCCAGACCATGGCGGGCGCCGCCGAGGAGCTGACCTCGTCCATCCGCGAGATCTCGGCCCAGGTATCGTCGTCGTCGACCCTGGTGGCCGAGGCGGTGGTGGCCGCCGGCGACGCCGACCAGACGGTGGCGACCCTGCTCGACTCGGTGGCCCGCATCGACGGCGTGGTGGCCATGATCGCCGCCATCGCCGGCCAGACCCGGCTGCTGGCGCTTAACGCCACCATCGAATCGGCCCGCGCCGGCGAGGCGGGCAAGGGCTTCGCGGTGGTGGCCTCCGAGGTTAAGCGCCTGGCCGACCAGACCGGCGGCCAGACCGAGGAGATCGCCGCCCGCATCGAGGAACTGAAGACCATGGCCGCCCATGTGGGCGAGGCCATCGCCGCCACCGTCCAGGTAATCCGCAAGGTCGAGGCCATCGCCGGCTCGGTGGCGGCCGCCGTGGAGGAACAGGACGCTGCCACCAAGGAGATCGCCCGCAACGTCACCCAATCGGCCGAGGCGGCGCGCGAGGTCACCGAGCGCATCATCCTGGTGGCCGACGAGGCGCGGCGCAGCGGCGCCGAGGCCAGCGCCGTCACCTCGCTGCTGGCCGGCATGGCGGCCCAGGTGGGCGAGCTGGGCCAGGTGCTGAACCGGGTGGTGCGCACCGCCGCCCCCGAGGTGGACCGCCGCCACGAGCCGCGCTTAGGTCCGCAGGCGCGGCTCGCGGCTCCGGCGGAGCGAACGGCGGAGGCCTCCGCCCCCGCCGTCATGAACGCGGCCTTGCAGCCAGCCTGATGGCGGCCGTCAACCCGCCAGACAGCTGCGGAGCCGGGTGAACAGGGCCGGAGGCATCTTCTCGATGAAGCTGACGAACACCCCGCCCAGGGTGTTGGCCTTGACCTGCGAGCACCAGAAATCCACTGTCGCCTCGTTGGTGCCCACCGCGTGCAGGCCGAGGATCATCTTCTTGCTGTTGGCGGAACCGATGGCTTTCAGGGTGTCGTTGATCATGTTGGGAATGAAGGTTTCGTATGGCAATCCGCCCGGCCCCCGGACGCAGCCCGGGGCGGGACTGGTGGCCGAGCAGAACTCCGATCCCCAGAACGCCATGGCGGCGTAATAGGTGGGTGCCGGCTGCACCTGGGCCAGCCAGCCTTTGTCCACATCGGTGAGATAGGTGATGATGCTGGTCTTGCCCTGGGTGGCAAGCCCCTGGACGGTGGCGTTGATCTTGGCCTGATCCATGGGGCATTCCCTGTCGATATCGACGCCGCCCCAACGGCCACCGCCGGCATTGACCACCGCATCCACGTTCCAGTTGTCGGAATTGCAGCCATCGCCGCCCAGAACATAGGTCAGCACCTTGGCGGCGTTGGCCAGGGCGGCCGGCGGACCGTCATTGGCATTGCGCTGGCCCGGACTGTTGCACGGTCCGTTGCGCAGGCTGGAAACGCAGGTGATGTAGCCGAGATTGAGGATATCCAGCTGTCCGGTCGAAGCGGGCAACGGCGTATTCCATCCGTCGTCGCCCACCCAGCCGCCGAGGATGTATTTGCCCGCCGGACCGGGAGGCGTCGGGCCGGGCGGCGTGGGGGCCGGCCCGGTCGAGCATTCGCCCGTCCCCGGATTGACGTTGAAGTTGATGGGGGCGTAATCGGTGCGATAGTCGGTCAGGCCCTTGCAGACGGTCTTTCCCGCCACCTGCGCCCAGATCGCCTGCGTGTTGCAGCTGCCCAGGGCGCCGCTGGTGACGTAAGCGGACTGACCGGCGGCGATGGAGCCGTAATCAACGGTGCCGCCGTTGCCGCAGACCAGGGTATAGGCTCCCGGTTGGAACAGGCCGGTAATGGTGACGTCGCCGGGATTGGTCCCGGTTCCCGCGATCGCGCCCGCCATCGCCTGCGATACCGGCAGAATCATCCCGAAGGCCATGATCCAGGCCCCCATTTCCCGTACGATGCCGTTCATGCCATCCCCTCCCATTGCGCCGGAATTGGCGCCGCATCAATTTTTACGTATTTTCTGCAAGTTTCAACCCGCTTTAATTGTATACATCGCGGGACGCCGGTTTCAGGCGGGCAAATCCCGTCCGCTCATCCGCTTGCATCCCGATTCGATTTGTGTATAGTGCGCCCCTTCCAACCCTTGCCGGCATCCCGAAAGGGGGTGTCGGCTATGCCTGTTCGTCCATCGGGGGCGATATGGGAAGAGAAAAGCCGTAAGGGGTTTTACAATGTCGTTGTACGAATGCGTGTTCATCGCGCGCCAGGATATTTCCACCCCGCAGGTGGAAGCCCTGACCGAAGAACTCTCCAACATCATCACCCAGGGCGGCGGCTCGGTCTCCAAGAAGGAGTACTGGGGCCTGCGCAACATCGCCTACCGGGTGAAGAAGAATCGCAAGGGCCACTACGTCCTGCTGAACATCGATGCGCCGTCGGCCGCCGTCAAGGAGATGGAGCGCCAGATGTCGATCAATGAGGACGTGCTGCGCACGTTGACCATCCGCGTCGAGGAACTCGAAGAGGGTCCGTCGGCCATGATGCAGTCCAAGTCCCGCGACGACCGTCCGCGTCGTGGCGAGGGCGATGACCGCCCCCGCCGTGACGACCGCGAGGATCGTCCGCGCCGCGACCGTGAACCCCGCCGTATGGAAGGAGGCGAATAATGACCGAGGTCAAGACCGAGCGTCCCCGCCCCGCCGCTGGCGGCGCCCCCCGTCGTCCGTTCTTCCGCCGCCGCAAGACCTGCCCGTTCTCGGGCGAGGGCGCGCCGAAGATCGATTACAAGGACATCAAGCTGCTGTCGCGGTTCATCTCCGAGCGCGGCAAGATCGTCCCCTCTCGCATCACCGCGGTGTCTGCCAAGAAGCAGCGTGAACTGGCCCAGGCCATCAAGCGCGCCCGCTTCCTGGGCCTGCTGCCCTACGTGGTGAAGTGAGTTTAGGTTCGGCCAGGTCGCCGTGACCGGGTCGTTTGGCGTTCCGCTGGCGGCAGGATTGGTGTCTTCACTCCTGTTCCTGTCGCTGGCAAAAGGCTTTGCCGCCGGGATGCTGCTCTCTTACCTGGCGCCCCTGCCTGTGATGATGGTGGGGTTGTATCGGGGAAACGGAGCAGCCTTGGGGGCGGGTCTGGCCGCGATGGCCGCCGTGGCGCTGACGGCGGGTGGGTTCGCCCCCCTGCCCTTCGCCGTGGCGGTCTTGCTGCCGAGCCTGGTGGTGGTCCATCGGGCGCTGTTGTGGCGAAGCAACGCCGACAACAGCGTCGAATGGTATCCGCCGGGCCTGGTGCTGGGCTGGCTGACCGGAATCGGGTTGGCGCTGATCGTGATCGGCGCCCTTCTGGTTCCGGACCGACCGGACGGCGTGGAGAGCGGCGGGCTGCAGTTCTGGGTGACCGACACCATCGGCCGCACCCTGGAAATGGTGGCTCCCAACCTCACCAGCGAACAGCGCAAGGCTGTCGCCGACTGGTGGGTGCCGTTCTTCCCGGCCATGGTCGCCAGTTCGTGGTTGGTGATGGCGGTGGTGAACGCCGTGGCGGCCCAGGGGTTCCTGGTCCGGCTCGGCAGGAACCGGCGGCCCACCCCGTCCTATCGGGAGCTCGAGCTTCCGCTGTGGCTGGGGGTGGTGCTGGCGGCCGCGGCGGCAACCGGGGCGATGGCCGAGGGCGACCTTGGCTATGTGGCCCGCAGCGCGGTGGTGGTGACGCTGATACCGTTCGCCCTGTTGGGGCTTGCGACGGTGCACGGATGGGCCGCTGGCCGGCCTAACGCGAGGATGTATCTCGCGGCGATGTACGGAGGTCTGTTCCTGGCCTCGGCTTGGGCGTTCATACCCGTGGCCGGCCTGGGACTGGTGAGGTTCATGACGAGATTCCGCCGCGCCGAGTCAAGCGGCGGCGGCAAGGAGGAATAAGATGGAAGTCATTCTGCTCGAGCGAATCGAGAAGCTGGGCCAGATGGGCGACGTGGTCAACGTCAAGCCCGGCTTCGCCCGCAATTTTCTGCTGCCCCAGAAGAAGGCGCTGCGCGCCTCCAAGGATAACTTGGCCTTCTTCGAGAAGCAGCGCGTCCAGCTCGAGGCCCTGAACCTCAAGCGTCGCGAGGAAGCCCAGGCCGTGGCCGACAAGATGGCCGGCCTGTCGGTGCTGATGGTGCGTCAGGCGGGCGAGAGCGGCATGCTCTACGGCTCGGTGTCGGGCAAGGATGTGGCCGACGCCGTGAAGGCCGCCGGCTTCACCATAGAGCGCCGCATGGTCAACCTGGACCAGCCGATCAAGACGCTCGGCTCCTACGGCGTGCGCATCTCGCTGCATCCGGAAGTGTCGGTGACGGTGACCATCAACGTGGCCCGCTCCGCCGAAGAGGCCGAGCGCGCCGCCGCTGCCGCCGCCGCCGCCGAGGCTGAGGAAGCCGAGGCTCCGGCCGAGGAAGAGGCTGTCGCCGAGGTCGCCGAGGAAGCCACCGAGGCCTAAGGGTCCCGGCATCTTTCGAAAGGACGGCGGTCGGACGTTTCGGTCCGGCCGCCGTTTTCTTTTGCGGCACAAGAATTCGTCATCCCGGAAACCCGCCAGGGTTATCCGGGATCCATGCCGGGAAATGGCACCATGGATCCCGGATCTCGGCGTTGCCTCGTCCGGGATGACGACATCGCGACAGGTTACCCCCGATATCCCCGTTATCCACAGGGGGCCGATGAGCGAGCCTTCTGATAGACTATGGCGGTCATGAACTCATTTCCCCCCGACCATCCCGCCGCCCCCGCCGAGGGAATCGGCTTTCGCGTTCCGCCCCATAATTACGAGGCGGAGCAGGCGCTGCTGGGCGCCATCCTGCTGTCCAACCGCGCCTATGAGCGGGTGTCGGAGTTCCTCAAGCCCGAGCACTTCGCCGACCCGGTGCATGGGCGCATCTTCGCCACCTGCGGCAAGCTGATCGAGCGCGGCCAGATGGCCAACCCGGTGACGCTGAAGACCTATTTCGAGAATGACGGCGGCCTGGCCGAGATCGGCGGCACCAACTACCTGGCCCAGTTGGCCAATTCCGTGGTCTCGGTGATCAACGCCGAGGATTACGGCAAGCTGATCTTCGACCTGCATCTGCGCCGCGCCCTGATCGGCATGGGCGAGGACATGGTCAACGACGCCTTTTCCGCCGATCTCGACACCCCCGCCATGGACCAGATCGGCAAGGCCGAGGCCAAGCTGTACGATCTGGCCACCACCGGCCAGACCGAGGGCGGGTTCGAGGATTTCAAGACCGTCCTGGTGGGCGCCATCGCCAACGCCGAGGCCGCCCACAAGCGCCAGGGCAAGCTGTCGGGCGTGCCCACCGGCCTGATCGACATGGACGGCAAGCTGGGCGGCCTGCATGATTCCGACCTGATCATCCTGGCCGGCCGCCCCTCCATGGGCAAGACCGCGCTGGCCACCAACATCGCCTTCAACGCCGCCTATGCCTACAAGGAAGAGGTGGACGCCCTGGGGCGCAAGAAGGGCGTCGACGGCGCCATCACCGCCTTCTTCTCCCTGGAAATGTCGTCGGAGCAGCTGGCCGCCCGTATCCTGGCCGAGCAGGCGGAGATCAACAGCCACAAGATCCGCCAGGGCGAGATGTCCAACGAGGAGTTCGAGCGCCTGGTGGTGGCGGCCCAGAACCTGCACCGCCTGCCGCTGTTCATCGACGACACCCCGGCGCTGTCCATCTCGGCGGTGCGCACCCGTGCCCGGCGATTGCAGCGCCAGCACGGCCTGGGCCTGATCGTCATCGACTACCTGCAACTGCTGAGGGGCTCGTCCTCGTCGTCCGAGAACCGCGTGCAGGAAGTCTCGGAGATCACCCGCGGCCTGAAAGCGCTGGCCAAGGAGCTGTCGGTGCCGGTGATCGCGCTGTCCCAGTTGTCGCGCGCCGTCGAGCAGCGCGAGGACAAACGGCCCCAGCTGGCCGATCTGCGCGAATCCGGCTCCATCGAACAGGACGCCGACGTGGTGATGTTCGTGTTCCGCGAACAGTACTACCTGGAACGCGCCGAGCCCGGCCAGCGGCCAGAGGAATCCCAGGAAAAATTCAACGAGCGCCACGCCAAGTGGATGCAGCGCTGCGAAGAGGTCTACAACACCGCCGAGGTGATCATCGCCAAGCAGCGTCACGGCCCCGTGGGCACCGTGCGCCTCGCCTTCCACGGCGAGTTCACCAAATTCGGCAACCTGGCCAAAACCGACCATTACGAGGACCCGGGCTTCTGAGGCCGAGCGCCATGACACGGTTTCTCGAACCTAAGGCCACCGTCATTCCGGGCGTAGCGAAGCGCAGACCCGGAATCCACGGGAGTGGCTGCACCATGGCCCCCGGCTCGCGCTTCGCTTGGCCGGGGTGACGGTATGAGCGAACCGAAGCGACCGGTCGTCTATATTCTCGCCAGTGGCAGACTTGGCACGCTTTACGTTGGTGTCACCAGCAATTTGACCAGTAGGATATGGGAGCACAAGAATGATGTTGCCGACGGCTTCACGAAGCGGTACGGGGTTCATGCTCTGGTATGGCTCGAGTTCCACGATACCATGATTTCGGCCATCGAACGCGAGAAGCAGCTGAAGAAGTGGCGCCGAGCCTGGAAAATCGCTCTCATCGAGAAGGACAATCCCCATTGGTGCGATCTCTATCCGGGCCTGATACTTTGACGGAGCTCCGTCACTCCGGACAAGCGCAAGCACGAACCGGAATCCAAATGACCGCCATCTCCATGGATTCCGGGTTCTCGCTAACGCTCGCCCCGGAATGACGAAACCGTAGGACGCCCCGATGACCGACCTGTCCCGCGCCACCGCCCTGCTGACCATCGACGTGGCGGCCATCGTCGCCAACTGGAAGCGGCTGTCCGCCCTGGTGGCGCCGGCCGAGGCGTCGGCCGTGGTCAAGGCCGATTGCTACGGCTTGGGGGTGGAGCACATCGCCCCCGCCTTGTTCGCCGCCGGATGCCGGTCGTTCTTCGTCGCCTGCGTGGACGAGGGCATCGTGCTGCGCCGCATCGTGCCCGGCGCGGTGATCCATGTGCTGAGCGGCCCCACCGGCGGCGACGAGGCTGAATTCGCCGTCCACAACCTGATTCCGGTGCTGAACTCGCTCGCCCAGATCACCGGCTGGGCCAGCTTCGCCAAGAAGGGCAGCGGTGCGCCCGCCGTGGCCATCCACATCGATACCGGCATGAACCGCCTGGGCCTGTCCGAGCCCGAGTTGGAGCGTCTGGCCGCCAAGCCCGAGATTCTGGCCGCCATGCGCCCCATCCTGGTCATGAGCCACCTGGCCTGCGCCGACGACAGCGATTCGCCCATGAACGCCAAACAATTGACCTCGTTGCGCCGGCTGGCCTCGCATCTGCCAGCCCTGCCCCAGTCCATGGCGGCCTCCTCGGGTATCTTCCTGGGACGGGGCTTTCACCTCGCCATGGTCCGCCCGGGCGCCGCGCTCTATGGCCTCAATCCCATGCCGGGTCGCCCCAATCCCATGAGCCAAGTGGTTAAACTGCAAGGAAAAATCCTTCAGGTCCGTGACGTTGACAGCCCTATGACCGTTGGCTATGGTGCCACCCACCGCGTCGAGGGAAAGCGCAGGCTGGCGGTCGTGGCGGTGGGCTATGCCGACGGCTGGTTCCGCTCCCTCTCGAATCGCGGGCATGGGATGATCGGGGGGATGAAGGTGCCGGTGGTCGGACGGGTTTCCATGGATTTGACCACCTTCGACGTCACCGACGTCCCGGTGGAGCACGCCCATCCCGGCGGGCTGATCGAATTGATCGGCCCCGGCCATGGCGCCGACCACGTGGCGGCCGAGGCCGACACCATCGGCTACGAGGTCCTGACCGCCCTGGGCCGCCGCCATCACCGCCGCTGGACCGGCACCGAGGGGGCGACGGCGTAATGTTCAATTTCCTCGCCACTGTCGGCCGGGTGTTCCTGGCGTTCCTGGCCCATGTGGGCCGGCTGTCGGCCTTCACCGCCATGGCGGTGTCGCACACCATCCGCCCGCCCTTCTATCCCCGCCTGATCCTGCGCGAGATCATCGAGATCGGCTATTTCTCGCTGCCCGTGGTGGGGCTGACCGCCATCTTCTCGGGCATGGTGCTGGCGCTGCAAAGCTATACCGGCTTCGCCCGCTTCTCGGCCGAGGGCGCCGTCGCCACCGTGGTGGTGCTGTCCATGACCCGCGAGTTGGGCCCCGTGCTGGCCGGCCTGATGGTGGCTGGACGCATCGGCGCCTCCATGGCCGCCGAGATCGGCACCATGCGCGTCACCGAGCAGATCGACGCCCTGACCACGCTGTCGACCAATCCCTTCAAGTATCTGGTGGCGCCGCGCATTCTGGCCGGCACCCTGATGCTGCCCTTCCTGGTGCTGATCGCCGACATCATCGGCGTGTTCGGCGGCTATATCGTCGGCGTCTACAAGCTGGGCTTCAACTCGGCCACCTACATCTCGCGCACCTGGGAGTTCCTGGAACCGCTGGACGTCATCTCCGGGCTGACCAAGGCCGCCGTGTTCGGCTTCCTGATCACCCTGATGGGCTGCTACAACGGCTACTACTCCAAGGGCGGCGCCCAGGGCGTGGGCGCGGCCACCACCAACGCGGTGGTGTCGGCGGCCATCATGATCCTGGTGTTCAACTACCTCATCACCGCCATGTTCTTCGGGAAGTGACGCCATGAGCACCCAACCTCCCAAGATCGAACTTACCGGCGTTCACAAGGCCTTCGGCCCCAAGGTGGTGCTGGACGGTATCGACCTTTCCGTCGCCCGGGGCGAATCCGTGGTGGTGATCGGAGGCTCCGGCACCGGCAAGTCGGTGATGCTGAAATGCATCCTGGGCCTGTTGCGTCCTGAAACCGGCTCCATCAGGATCGACGGCGAGGAAGTGGTCGGCATGGGGCCCAAGGACCGCGACCGCATCATGACCAAGTTCGGCATGCTGTTCCAGGGCGGCGCCCTGTTCGACTCGCTGAAGGTCTGGGAAAACGTCGCCTTCGGCCTGATCCAGGGCCGCAAGATGGAGCGGGCCAAGGCCCGCGACATCGCCATCGAGAAGCTGGCCCAGGTGGGCCTTGCCGCCTCCACCGGCGACCTGTCGCCGTCGGAGCTGTCGGGCGGCATGCAAAAGCGCGTGTCCCTGGCCCGCGCCATCGCCACCAACCCGGAAATTATCTTCTTCGACGAACCCACCACTGGCCTTGATCCCATCATGGCCGACGTGATCAACGACCTGATCGTCAAGTGCTGCAAGGAAGTGGGTGCCACGGCGCTGTCCATCACCCACGACATGGCCTCGGCCCGCAAGATCTCCGACCGCATCGCCATGCTCTACAAGGGCCGCCTGATCTGGGTCGGCCCAGCCAAGGACATCGACCAGTCCGGCAACGAATACGTCGATCAGTTCATCCACGGCCGCGCCGTGGGGCCGATTACGATGGAATTGCGGGCGTAGGGGAAATGGACGCAGCCAGCGGAATTCTGGCTGAGTTGCTTGCCATCGGCGGAGGAATCATGGCGATCCGGCGGCATGATGGGAAAAATCCCCTTGATCGGCCAGCCTTCTCCTTCAAGATTTTAGCCGTCCTTCTCCTCCTGCTTGTGTCCGCCTTTCTGATGCCTCCCAATCCGGCAGGCTGGTACATAGGGGCCGCAGTTCATGTGGTGATGACTGCGGCGCTCGCGTATTGGGGCGCTGGGCGTCTATACGATATCGGGACGTCGAAATGGCTTGCCATGATTGCTACGATCCCAGTTATCGGCGTTGCGTTCTCCATCGGGCTTATCATTCCCCGCAGCAAACGGCGCTGAGCCGCCGAACCTATACGAGCGAGGGAGATCAAGCACACGCTTGTTCCCCTCACGTTCTCATGCTATGGTGCGCAGGGTGATATGGAGTGGGTCATGGCCGAGGTGGACAATTCCGCGCTTTTCCAGCTGTTGGGCAGTGTCGCCGCCGATGTGCGGGAGATGAAAACCGACATGCGTGGAATGAAGAGCGACATGCAGCAGGTCAAGACGACACTGTCCGAGCATGACTACCGCTTCGGGGAACTGCGTCAGGCGCTGACCGAATACCATTCCTCCGTCCTCGGCCACGGGGTGCTGATCAGCGAGATGGAAGACCGCATTCGCCGCATCGAACGCCATCTCGGCCTACCTCCCGCCGCCGCCGAGTAAGCTCTCCCTTGGCCAAATCCCCCTCCTCCCAGTTCGTCTGCCAGGAATGCGGCGCCGTCACCCGCAAATGGGCGGGCAAGTGCGAATCCTGCGGCGCCTGGAACTCCATCACCGAGGAGGCGGCGCGCGAAGAGGTGCCCAAGGGCCTGTCGGGGGGCAAGGGCAAGCGCATCGAGTTCGTCGGCCTGGAAGGCAATGCCGAGCCGCTGTCGCGCTGGCTGACCGGTATCGGCGAGCTGGACCGGGTGTGCGGCGGCGGGCTGGTGCCCGGCTCGTGCCTGCTGGTGGGCGGCGATCCCGGCATCGGCAAGTCCACGCTTTTGCTCCAGGCCACGGCGCGCCTCTCGGCCCAGGTCTCTGTCGCCTACATCTCGGGCGAGGAGGCGGTGGATCAGGTGCGCATGCGCGCCGCCCGCCTGGGCTATGCCAAGGCCAAGGTGGCGCTGGCCTCGGCCGGGTCGTTGCGCGACATCCTGGCCTCGCTGGACGGCCCCGACGCGCCCCAGGTGGTGGTGATCGATTCCATCCAGACCGTCTATGCCGACAACATCGAATCGGCGCCGGGCACCGTCAGTCAGGTGCGCGCCTGCGCCGCCGAGCTGATCCGGCTGGCCAAGCGCCGGGGCTTCGTCCTGTTCCTGGTGGGCCACGTCACCAAGGAGGGCACCATCGCCGGCCCCCGGGTGCTGGAGCACATGGTCGATACCGTATTGTATTTCGAGGGCGACCGGGGCCATCAGTTCCGCATCCTGCGCGCCGTGAAGAACCGCTTCGGCGCCACCGACGAAATCGGGGTGTTCGAGATGACCGAGGGCGGGCTGTCCGAGGTGGCCAACCCGTCCGCCCTGTTCCTGGCCGAGCGGCGCGGCAACGTGTCGGGCTCGTGCGTCTTCGCCGGCATGGAGGGCACCCGGCCCATGCTGGTGGAAATCCAGGCCCTGGTGGCGCCCAGCTCGCTGTCTTCGCCGCGGCGCGCCGTGGTCGGCTGGGACACCAACCGCCTGTCCATGGTGCTGGCGGTGCTCGATGCCCGCTGTGGGCTTGCTTTGTCGGGCAATGACGTTTATTTGAACGTCGCCGGAGGATTGCGGATCGCCGAGCCGGCCGCCGACCTTGCCGTCGCCGCGGCCCTGGTGTCGTCCGCATCCGACGTGCCCGTTCCCGCCGACATGGTCGTGTTCGGCGAGATCGGGCTGTCCGGCGAGGTCCGGGCGGTGGCCCAGGCCGACACCCGCCTGAAGGAAGCCGCCAAGCTGGGCTTCGACCAGGCGCTGGTGCCGGCCCGGCCGCGTAAGGACAAGGGCGGAGGGATAGCCGGCGCGGGGTCGCCGCTCGCCATCCGCTCCATCGGGCATTTGCAGGACGTGCTTGGGCTGTTCAAGCACGATTGACACCCTAACTGGACGAGGAAATGGGGAACCTCAACATCACCGCCGTTGACGTTGTGGTCGCCGTGGTGCTGCTCGGCTCGGCGGGATTCGCCTTCCTGCGCGGCTTCGTGCAGGAGGTGCTGTCCATCACCTCGTGGGTGGGCGCGGTGTTCGCCGCCCTCTACGGCTTTCCCCACGCCCAGCCGTTCTTCCGCGCCCAGATCGGCAGCGCCCTGGTGGCCGACGTCGCCGCCGGCGCCACCTTGTTCCTGGTCACCCTGCTGGCGCTCTCGCTGCTGACCAAGCGGGTGTCGGACACGGTGCGGAAAAGCGCCCTCAACTCGGTGGATTCGTCGCTGGGCTTCGTGTTCGGACTGGCGCGCGGCGCCGTGCTGGTGTCGCTGGCCTACATGTCGGCGGCCTGGCTGTTCGACGGCCCCGAACAACAGCCCGACTGGCTGGCCCAAAGCCGGTCGCGCCCCTGGCTGATGCGCGGCGCCGACATGCTGCAGAATCTGGCGCCCGCCGGGCTGGGCAAGGCGGAAGGCAAGACGCGCGAAGCCTCGGCCGAGGCCCGCCAGATGATGGAAGCCGAGAAGACCTTCCAGAAATTCGTTTCGCCGCAACCGGCCGCGCCGTCGGCCCGCCCCGCCCCCGACGCCAAGGGCAAGGCCGATTCCAAGGCCAAGTCCGATCAAAGCTACGACAGTGAAAGCCGTACCCAGATGGAACGGCTGATCCGCAGCAATCAATAGCGCCATCCTCACCAGCACCGAACCGCCAGGACGCAATCCCATGCTGACCACCGACCCCTTCGACGACGATCATCTCCGCGAGGAATGCGGTGTGTTCGGCATCTTCGGCCATCCCGAAGCCGCCGCCCACGTGGCGCTGGGGCTGCACGCCCTGCAGCATCGCGGCCAGGAGGCGGCGGGCATCGTCGCCTTCGACGGGGCCCACTTCCACAACCACCGCGGCCTCGGCCACGTGGAGGACAATTTCGGCAACGCCTCGGTGATCGGCAAGCTGAAGGGCGCCCATGCGGTGGGGCATGTGCGCTACTCCACCACCGGCGAGACCCTGCTGCGCAACGTCCAGCCGCTGTTCGCCGAGATGGAGTTCGGCGGACTGGCGCTGGGCCATAACGGCAACCTGACCAACGCCATGGCGCTGCGCCGCCAGCTGGTGCGGCGCGGCTGCCTGTTCCAGTCGACCACCGACACCGAGGTGATCATCCACCTGATCGCCATCAGCCTGTATTCCACCGTCGAGGACCGCCTGATCGACGCGCTGCGCCAGATCGAGGGGGCCTATTCCCTGGTGGCCGCCACCAAGGATGCCGTCTTCGGCGTGCGCGACCCGCTGGGCATCCGCCCGCTGTGCCTGGG
Organism: Magnetospirillum sp. ME-1; assembly: GCF_002105535.1. Taxonomy (GTDB): domain Bacteria; phylum Pseudomonadota; class Alphaproteobacteria; order Rhodospirillales; family Magnetospirillaceae; genus Phaeospirillum. The sequence goes on from NZ_CP015848.1 coordinate 4,229,544, forward strand.
CCGCCTGGACAAGGCGTGGATCCTGGCCTCCGAATCCTGCGCGCTGGACATCATCGGCGCCGAGTTCGTCCGCGACGTGGAGCCGGGCGAGATCGTGGTGCTGTCGGCCGACGGCATCCGCTCGGTCAAGCCCTTCGTCAAGCGCCCCTCGCGCTTCTGCATCTTCGAGTACATCTACTTCGCCCGCCCCGATTCCGTGGTGGAAGGCACCAGCGTCTACGAGGCCAGGAAGCGCATCGGCAGCGAACTGGCCCGCGAAAGCCTGGTGGCGGCCGACGTGGTGGTGCCGGTGCCCGATTCGGGCGTTCCCGCCGCCATCGGCTTCGCCGCCGAGGCCGGCATTCCCTTCGAGCTGGGCATCATCCGCAATCACTATGTGGGCCGCACCTTCATCCAGCCGACCGACAACATCCGCCACACCGGCGTCAAGATGAAGCACAACGCCAACCGCCCCATGCTGGCGGGCAAGCGCGTCATCCTGGTCGACGATTCCATCGTGCGCGGCACCACCAGCCGCAAGATCGTCGAGATGGTGCGCCAGGCCGGCGCCACCGAGGTCCACATGCGGATCTCCAGCCCGCCGACCACCCATTCCTGCTATTTCGGCATCGACACGCCCGAGCGCGAGAAGCTGCTGGCGGCGCGCTACGACGTGGACGGCATGGCCAAGCTGATCGGCGTGGATTCCCTGGCCTTCATCTCCATCGACGGCCTGTACCGGGCGGTGGGCGAACAGGGCCGCAACGGCGCCGAGCCGCAATTCTGTGATGCCTGCTTCACCGGCGATTATCCCGTCGATCCCACCGACTACAACAGCGCCAAGTCGGATACCAAGCAGCTTTCCCTGCTGACCGAGGACACCCACTGATGGCCGGATTGCTCGACGGACGCGTGGCGCTGGTCACCGGCGCCTCGCGCGGGATCGGCGCGGCCGTGGCGCGGCGCTTCGCCGCCGAGGGAGCCGAGATCGTCGCCGTCGCCCGCACCCAGGGCGCGCTCGAGGAACTGGACGACGATATCCGGGCCAAGGGCGGCAAGCCGCTGGTGCTGGTGCCGGAAGACCTTTGCAAGCCGGGCCTGATCGAGCAGGTGGCGGCGGCCATCTTCCAGCGCTTCGGTCGCCTGGACATCCTGGTGGGCAATGCCGGCGCCATCGGCGGTGGCCTGACCCCCGTCGCCCATCACGCCCCCGACGACTGGGACGAGGCCTTCGCCGTCAACGTCACCGCCAACTGGCGGCTGATCCGCGCCTGCGACCCGCTGCTGCGCATGGCGCCCTCGGGCCGCGCCGTGTTCACCACGTCCGCCCAGGCCGGCGGGGCCGAGCCGTTCTGGGGCGCCTACGCCGCATCCAAGGCGGCACTGGAGACCATGGTCCGCACCTGGGCCGCCGAGATCGCCACCGTCACGGCGGTGAAGGCCAATCTGCTGGACCCCGGCGTGGTCGCCACCCGGCTGCGCACCATCGCCTTTCCCGGCGAGGACCAGTCCAAATTGGCGCAACCGGATGATGTGTCCGGGGCTTTTCTCGACCTTTGCCTGCCCGGCTCCACCCGCCATGGCGAGGTGGTGCGGATTATTCCGTAAGGTCTAGTCCGTACGCCCCATCCACCCGCCGTCACATTCGGTCACGCCACCGATGGAACGGACTTGCGCGTGTGCCCGGTCATGAGCTATCCCCATGGGGTTGGGGTCTGATTGAGGCCGCCCAGGGGGACGGCCTCGCTTACGACGTTTGGGAAGGGGCGGCCGTAATAGGCCGGCGAAAGGCGCATGACGGGTCCGGATCCGCGAGAGGGGGCAAAGACCTTCGAAACGAAGGTCGCCAGTCTCATTGCGGCCACGCGCCACCTTGAAATCCCCCAGATCCTCATGCTCCGCCGCATGACCATGAAGGACCCGGAAGCGCGCAAGTGGGCCAACGAGAAGCAGCTCAACGTGGTGTTCTCGGTGATCCTCACCAAGTCCATCGAGCGCTACGGCATGCCCAGGCTGAAGGAAGCGCGCGAACGCAACTTCCAGGCCCTGCTGCCGCCCGGCGACGGCAAGGAAGAGGACCTGCGGGTCCTGGCCGACATCGCCATGCAGATGCTGGGCCCGCCCCAGATGACCGAGGCGGAAAGCGCCCAGGCCGGGTTCCAGGCCCTGCTGGCCCGCGGCGCCGTCGCCGCCCCCACCCGCACCATCCGCGCCCAGGCGCCGGTGCGCGAACCGCCGCCGCTGTTCGCCGCCCAGCTGGGTTCGGCCGGCGACCGCATGGGCAAGATGATGCCCAAGTTCCAGGCTCCCCTGCCCGGCGCCCCCACCAGCGGCGGCAACGAACCGGACAAGCCGTTCACCGATTTCCCGACGCTGTTCGACGACACCATCTTCGCCTACACCGAAAAGGTCCTCAGCATCTTCCGCATCACCCAGCCATCCAGGGGCATCCGGCTGCCGTTCCTGCTGGCGCCCGAGTTCGGCGTGGTCTACCGCGAGGTGCTGAGCAAGTTCATCCTGCCGCAGATGCGGTCGACCCGCCACATGCAGACCCTGGCCCACAGCTACAACTGGGCCGAGGTGGGCGGCGAGAAGCTGATCGAGATCATGCAGGGCAGCGAGGTCAACAATCCCATCCTGCACAATTGGGACGCCCGCTGGGCCTCGTTCCGCACCGGCAAGACGGCCAAGGGCAAGAAACCGCCGCCGCAAAAGCCCGAGGACAACCCCTGGCCCCTGCTGCGCGAGGATGCGACGCGGGCCAATTACGAGCCGCCCAACGAGGACAACCTGATCCTGCTGCAGGATCTGATCCGCTTCGAGGCCGATGTGATGGCCAAGTGCTGGCGCGAGTTGACCCAGCTCTACACCCAGGAATTCTCCCCCTCGGGCCGCATGGACCAGGCGCGCGAGGGCGCCTTCCGCGACGGCCTGATGAAATGGACCGCCAAGCTGCCCGATTACGTGGGCGAGCATCTGGCCATGAAGGCCCATTTCGAGTTCGACCGCCTGGACGCCACCTGGATGCGCAAGCTGCTGGCCAATTTCGGCCGCACCGATTCCGAGCGGCGGCGCAACGCTCCCTTCCTCACCGAATTCGTGCTGCAGCTGGGCGGCTGATGGCTCTGCTGGGCCACGACCACGTCAACGTGGTGGTCACCGACATGGAGCGGTCCATCCGCTTCTACGCCACCCTGCTCGGCCTTGGCATCGTCATGGACCGCCCGCTGGAGGGTGAGTGGTTCGAACGGGTGACCGGCCTGGAGGACGCCCGGGCGCGCTGCGTCATCCTGGCCGCCCCGGACGGAAGCTGCCGCGTCGAACTGCTGCAATTCGAAAGCCCGGAAACGGCCCAGGCCGCCCTGCCCTCCACCCCCGGCCTGCGCCACGTGGCCTTGCGGGTGGCCGACCTGGACCATTGCCTCGCCGTTCTGGCGGAGCGGTTCGGCCAGACGGCCACCGCCGTCGAGGTGCCCAAGGACATCGTCCGCGGCGGCAAGCGCATGTGCTATGTTCGCGATCCCGATGGCGCCATCATCGAATTGTGCCAGTACGGACTGGAGCAGCCGGAGTTCCGCTGATGCCGGAATCCAGAATGCGGATCGTCGAAGCCGACATCACCCGCCTGGAGGTGGACGCCATCGTCAACGCGGCCAATTCCTCCCTGCTGGGCGGCGGCGGAGTGGACGGGGCCATCCACCGGGCGGCCGGCCCGCAATTGCTGGAGGCCTGCCGGGCCTTGGGCGGCTGCTCTACCGGCGACGCCAGGATCACCCCGGGTTTCCGCCTGCCCGCCCGCTGGGTGATCCATGCGGTGGGACCGGTATGGAAGGGTGGCGGCCAGGGCGAGCCCGCCCTGCTGGCATCGTGCTACCGCCGTTCGCTGGAATTGGCGGTGGAAGCCGGGGCGCGCAGTCTGGCGTTCCCGGCCATCTCCACCGGCATCTACGGCTACCCCAAGGACGAGGCCGCCCGCATCGCCGTCGCCACGGTCCGCGCCTTCCTGGCCGAAAGAGATACCCTGGATCAGGTGGTGTTCTGCTGTTTCGCCCCCGACAGCGCCGAGGCCCACCGCAACGCGCTTCAGAGTATCGTGCGTCAAATATAATGGGGTGGACGGCCCCTGCTCACCGGCGTCGCAATGCGCCAAGATGGTGGTTGTCGAGACACACCATTTGAAGGGGGCCGTCCATGACCGAGGTTAGCACGATTGGTTTTGATCTGGCGAAGCGGGTTTTCCAGGTCCACGGGGTCGATGGCGACGGTGCCGTGACGATCCGGCGGCAGTTGCGCCGCTCCGAGGTCGTGACGTTCTTCGCCAAGCTGTCGCCCTGCGTGGTGGGGATGGAGGCGTGCGCCTCAGCCCATTATTGGGCGCGGACGCTGGCCAAACTGGGGCATGAGGTGCGCCTGATCCCGCCCTCGCGGGTCAAGCCCTATGTCAAGCGAGGACGGAAGAACGACGCAGCCGACGCTGCGGCGATCGCCGAGGCGGTGACACGGCCGCACATGGAGTTCGTGCCGGTCAAGAGCGAGGAGGCGCAAGCGGTGCTGATGCTCCATCGCACCCGCCGCCTGTTGGTGACCCAGCGCACCATGCTCGGCAATGCGCTGCGGTCGCATTTTGCCGAATACGGCATCATCGAACCGGAGGGGCAAGGTGGGCTGGCAAGGCTGGTCGTCTGTGCGCTGGACGCACCGGATGCGGCATTGCCTCAGGCGGCTCGTGAAGCCATGGCGATGCTGGCCGCGCATGTGCGCGAGATCGACTCCAAGATCGATGCGCTGGATCACGAAATCCTGAGATGGCACCGTAACGACGCCGACAGCCAGAGGGTCGCCTCCATTCCCGGCATCGGCCCGCTGATCGCCAGCGCCATCGTTGCCGCCATGGGCGATCCCAAGCGCTTCAAGACGGGGCGAGACTTCGCCGCCTGGCTGGGGCTGGTGCCATCGCAGAATTCCACCGGTGGCAAAACCGTGCTGGGGCCGATCACCAAGGCTGGGGACCGCTATCTGCGGTCGCTCCTGGTGGTCGGCGCCACCGGCACTTTATGGCGGCGGCGCAAAGAGCAAGGCACATGGCTGGCGGGCATGATGGCGCGGGGTAAGACGGCACGGCAGATCTCCGTCGCCCTGGCCAACAAGATGGCGCGCACCGCCTGGGCCATCCTCGCCAAGGGTGGCCTCTATCACGAACCGGCAGCACAGGCCGCCTGAGAAAGAGCGCGAGGAACAACCAGTTGCGAGGGCGATGAAAGCGTGATGGCGACCGGTCAATCCAAGGAACGGCAAAACCCAGCGTACGTCATGGCCGCCAAGGTCGTAAATCTGATCGGGAGCCGTTTCACGGATCACATCATGGCCAGCGGTCAGAGTGCCGCGCAAACAGGCCGGACACATGACTGCACCCGACCGGAGCGTCAGCGCGAAAAAATCTCCTTGCAACGCAGGGGCTGTCCACACATGACGCACGATACTCCCGTTTTATGCTTCCCCCTCGCCGGGCGCGGCCTTCCGGCCGCTTGGCCGCCGCCTCAATGGCGGCTGATAGCGATATGCGCCAGATTTGGCGCATATCGCTATCTCAGCGACTGACCCAGGTCCAGACTGGCGGGCCGCGAAGCCGACCCCGCCCGGGTGGCCTTTCCCGCTCCCAGGCGCTCCGCCAGCGGCCGCAGGGCGTCCCCCCCCGCCGCCACCCCAGCCTCGCCCTGCGACGGGATCACCGCCACGTTGACCGCCACCAGACGCAGCCCGCCCTCGCTCCAGCCGAACACCGGACCGCCCGATTCCCCCTGCACCGCGTCGCAATCATGGATGAACACGCCGGGCAGGGCCTGGCGGGTCAGGCGGCATCCCACATGGGCCAGCGGCACCTGCGCCTTGTCGCGGCCATAGCCGGCCACGGCGACCTTCATGCCCACCTGGGAGGTTCCCAGCGCGACCCAGCCGATTTCGTCGCCCAGCGGCTCCTCCAGCTCCATCAGCGCCCAGTCGTCGGCACGGCTGGCCAGCCCCCGCTCCTGCCCGTCCAGCACCCAATTGGGCGCGGCGTGCACCATGGTCACCTTGGAGGCGCGCAGATACTCGCCCCGATCCCAGCCGGCCACGAAGGTGAAGGACGAAGCAGGAAAAGGTTTCTGCGTCCGGCGGTTCCAAAGGCAATGGGCGGCGGTGGCGATCAGCCTCGGCCCGATCAGGGTGGCGCTGCAATGGCCGTTGAAGAAGTTGAGCCGTCCCATGGCGCTCCACGGGAATTCCCGCGCCTCCATGCGCAGCCGCTGGTCCTCGCCCTTGATGCCGTGCAACTGGCGCGGCTCGGCGCCGGCGGGGGCGGCAAGCAGCATCAGCACGACCGCCAGCCGTCTCATGGCAGCAGGCGCTCGGCGATGACGCGGGCCACCTCCTGGGCGGCGTTGAGGCGGGGACGCTCCCAGCCCGCCAGCCCGGCGGCGCCGTCCAGCGGCCGGGCCAGGCCGGCCCGGTAGAGCTGGGCATGCAGGCGGGCGTGCTTGGGCGCCGCCCAGCCTTCGGGGGCCCAGATGAACACCGGCGCCGCCGAGGCGCAGGCCTCGCAGCACATGGAGACCGAATCGCCGGTGACGATGACGGCATCGGCCAGGGCCAGGAAGCCGAAATAGGGATTGTCGCCGCCTTGGGAGAACAGGTGCAGCCAGCGGGGCTCGGGCAGCCCGGCGGCCAGGGCCGCCTCCTGCTCCGCCCCGGTGCGGCGGCTGGTGGTCAGCAGCAGCGAGCCGCCCTGGCCCGCGGCCAGCCGGGCGGCGCTTTCGCCCAAGGTCCGGGCCATCTCCACCGGAAAGGGACGGTTCTTGGTGGCCCCGCCGACGATCACCGCCACCCAGGGCCGCGGCAGAGAAGCGAAGGCCGGACGCCATTTCTCCGCCTCGGCAGCCAGACGTTCGGGCGTCACCCGGTGGGGCGCGCCCAGCACCTCCAGCACGTTGCCGCCGGGCTTGGGGCAATCGTGGGCGGGCGAGACGATCAGGTCGAAATCGCCCCGGCCGGGAAAGCCGGGGTCCATGATCTGCACCAGCCGCGCCCCGCACTGGCGCTTGATCCAGCGGGCGACGGGAGCGGTGCGCCGCCCGGCGGCGATGACCACACGCGGCCAGGGCGCGCACAGCGCCGCCCGGCTCTCAGGGGCGATTCCGGTCAGTCCGGCGCCCCGCAAGGCGTTAGGCAGGCGGGCCAGCCGGTCGTAGGCGATGGTCTTGACGGTAAAGGGCTGCGCAAGCGCCTCGGCGACGCCCAGGCATTGGGCGACGTTGCCGGCCCGGTCGTCGGCCAGCACCCAGATTTCACCCGCTTCATTGCTCCTTGCGTTCATGGCGACAAGCTCCGCCAATACGAAAGCGTTTGCAAGACCTCCCGTCGTATTTGTGGACTGTTAACCCGTTACCCCCTATATTTGGACCAATCCTTTCGTGCTCGGGACAGGCCGCCCATGTTCGCCGACAACACATTGACCCCAAAGGAAGCCGTGCGGCTTTGCGCGCTGGGCACCATCGCGTCCCGGCCCATGCGCTACAGCGAACTGGCCGGGTCGGTGCGGCACTTCACCAGCCGGATCATGGGACCCAGCCTCGAGCTGATGGGCATTTCCATCGAGCTGCTGCGCTATGAAGGGCTGGTGGAAGCCACCGACGGCCAGGGCATGGAAGACGATTCCATGCTGACCATCTCGGCGGCGGGACGGCGCGAGTTGCAGACCCTGCTGACCGCAAGGCTGCGCCCAGGCTCGGACCTCTCCAAGCTGGTGGTGGCGCTGAAGATGCGCTTCCTCGACCTGCTGGAGGCTGACGAGCGGGCCCACCAGATCGATCTGCTGATCGAAGGCGCCGACAGCGAACTGGCCCGCCTGACCGATCTTCGCGGCAGCGATGGCGAGGGCGGCAGCGCGCTGGCGGCGTGGCTGGACCACGACATCGCCCTGCTGGAAAGCCGCCTGGCCTGGCTGGAAGACTTCCGCGCCCGTCTGTGACCGCCGACCTCCCCCTTCCCGGCCTGGCCGAAGCCCCTGAGAAACCTGATCACAAGGGCCACCGGGAGCGCCTGCGCAACCGCTTCATCGAGGCGCCCGAGGCCCTGCCCGACTATGAATTGCTGGAATTGCTGCTGGGCGCGGCCATTCCGCAAAAGGACACCAAGCCGCTGGCCAAGGCGCTGATCAAACGCTTCGGCAGCTTCGCCGACGTGATCACCGCCGACGTGGAGGATCTCAAGACCGTTGACGGCATCAAGGACGTGGCCGCCGCCACCCTGAAAGTGGTGCGTGAGGCCGCCATCCGTCTGGCCCGCGCCCCGGTGATCAACGCCTCGGTGATTTCCAGTTGGGAGGTGCTGCTGGATTACTGCCGCACCGCCATGAACACCCTGCCTACCGAGCAGTTCCGCCTGCTGTTCCTTGACCGCAAGAACACCCTGATCGCCGACGAGGTGCAGCAGACCGGTACCGTGGACCACACCCCCCTTTACCCGCGCGAGGTGGTCAAGCGCGCCCTGGCGCTCCACGCTTCCGCCATCATCATGGTCCACAACCACCCCAGCGGCGACCCCAAGCCGTCCAGGGCCGACATCGACATGACCCGCGCGGTCAAGGACGCCCTGAACGCCGTGGGGATTCAGCTCCACGACCACGTGGTGGTGGGGCGCAAGGGCCACGCCAGCTTCAAGGCCATGGGCCTTCTTTAGGTCAGGCGGCCCGCAGCTTGTACCACAGCCCATAGGCCCAGCAGGCGGCGCAGAAGCCGGTGGCCAGATCCACGAAGGCGAAGATCAGGATGGCGGTGGCGGGAATGGCACCGATCTCGGAGCCCATCAGCCACGACACCGCCATGACGGCACCGGCGATGGCGGCGATCTTGTCGGCGAACATCTTGGAGCCGGCATTGACCGGATGCTTCCAGCCCAGCCGGTCGGTAAGCGCCGCGAACAGGCGGTAGGACAGGCACTTGTGCGGCGAGACGAACCCCCGCAGCGCCCCGCCGACCGCCAGCACCAACGCTACCCACCGGTACGGCGTGAACAGGTAGAGGGCCGCGATGGAAAAGCTCATACCCGCCTGAAAGCGATAGGCGTTGGAGCAGACCGGGGCGATATCGAAGCGGAGCATGGGAGTTATCCGAAGGCAATTTCGATATCACTTATATAAGCATATTCTAATTATGCGTCAAGAGGACCCGCTTCCGAACGCCCTCGCCCTTCTCCGCCTCTCCTCCTCGGACGCCTCTTCCGGCACCCGGGCCAGCTCCGCGAAAAGCTTGCGGGTGCATTTGCGTGTTCCCCATTTCAGCGGCAGGCGCGGCGGCTTCAGGGGCGAGACCAGCGCCTCGGCCCAGCGCTCGAACAGCCGCAGGCAGGCGGCATAGGCCAGGCTCTCCAGCCCTTGCAGATCGCACAGGGCGGGAACGGCGAAGCTTTCCACGTCGCAGATGGTCCCGGAATCCACCCGCTCCGTCATTTCATGCAAGGTGGCGCCGAACTGGGCCACTCCGTCGTACAGCGCGAAGGCGGCGGGGCACCAGCCGGGATAGTCGGGCGGGCCGGGATGAAAATTGAAGGCGCCGTATCCCAGGCGCTGCAGAATCCCGGCGGGGACGATCTCGGGGAACACGAAGGTTAGCAGCCGGGCGGTTTCCAAGGTGTCGGGCAGGTCCCGGACCGCACCGGCGGCCACCACCTGGACGCCCGGCTCGGCGCGGCGCAGCGCCTCGGCCAGCACCGGGCGTTCAGTCTCTCCCGCCAGAAGAAGGATGGTGTCGAGCATGGCGTCCCGGCCCTCAGGTTTCGCCGCCATGCTAACCTGCCTGCGGAATCCGTCAAACGGCGTGTGCCAAGCTTGACGCGCCAAGGCCGCCTCTGCATTCTTCCGCCTTCGGAATTCCTTAAGGCGCGACGCCGATGTTCCTCCTCGTGGATAACTACGACAGCTTCACCTACAACCTCTGGCACTATCTCGGCGAGCTGGGGGCCGAGGTGGTGGTGAAGCGCAACGACGCCGTCACCGTCGATCAGGTGCTGGCCATGGGGCCCCAGGGCATCGTCATCTCGCCCGGTCCCTGTGATCCCGACAAGGCGGGCATCTGCCTGGAGCTGATCGAGCGCGCCGCCGGCAAGATTCCGCTGTTCGGCGTCTGCCTCGGGCATCAGGCCATCGGCCAGGCCTTCGGCGGCAAGGTGGTACGCGCGCCCAAGCCCATGCACGGCAAGGTCGACAGCATCGAGCACGACGGTACCGGCGTGTTCAAGGGCCTGCCCAGCCCCTTCCGCGCCACCCGCTACCACTCGCTGGTGGTCGAGAAGGAAAGCTTCCCCGATTGCCTGCACGCCTCGGCCTGGACCGCCGATGGGCTGGTGATGGGCCTCGTCCACAAGCAGCTGCCCATCTGGGGCGTCCAGTTCCATCCCGAAAGCATCGAGACCGAGCACGGCCACGCCATGCTGCGCAACTTCATCGACTTCACCAAGACCCGCACCGGACAGGCCGCCTGATGAACACCACCCTCGCCCTGATGAAGGAAATCCTGGGCCGCGTCGCCGCCGGCGCCACCCTGTCCGAGGCCCAGGCCGAGGAAGTGTTCGAGATCATCATGTCGGGCGATGCCACACCGGCCCAGATCGGCGGATTGCTGATGGGGCTTCGGGTCCGGGGCGAGACGGTGGAGGAAATCACCGGCGCGGCACGCATCATGCGGGCCAAGGCGCTGAAGATCGAGGCGCCCTCCGGCGCCGTGGACATCGTCGGCACCGGCGGCGACGAAGCCGGAACCTACAACATCTCCACCGCCGCCTCCTTCGTGGTGGCCGCCTGCGGCGTGCCGGTGGCCAAGCACGGCAACCGGGCGGTGTCGTCCAAGTCGGGCGCCTCCGACGTTCTGACCGCCTTAGGCGTCAATATCGACGCCGATTTCGCCCTGGTGCGCGAAACCCTGTGGAACAACAAGGTGGGCTTCCTGATGGCGCCGCGCCACCACAACGCCATGCGCCACGTGGCCGGCCCGCGCGGCGAGCTGGGGACGCGCACCATCTTCAACCTGCTGGGACCGCTGGCCAATCCGGCCGGGGCCACCCGCCAGGTGGTGGGCGTGTTCGCCGAACGCTGGGTCGAGCCGCTGGCCCGCGTGCTGGGCCGCCTGGGGGCCGAGCACGCCTGGGTGGTCCACGGCTCCGACGGGCTGGACGAGCTGACCACCACCGGCCCCACCAAGGTGGCCGAGTACAAGGGCGGCGACGTCCGCCTGTTCACCGTCAAGCCGGAGGATGCGGGCCTCAAGCGCGCCGCGCCCGCCGATTTGAAGGGCGGCGACGCAGCCGCCAATGCCGCCGCGCTCAAGCGCCTGCTCAAGGGGGAGCAGGGCGCCTACCGCGATATCGTCGTCCTGAACTCGGCCGCCGCCCTGATGGTGGCCGGCAAGGTCGATTCCTTGAGCGACGGCGCCCGCGCCGCGGAACAGGCCATCGATCGGGGCGAGGCCGAAGCCGTGCTGGAGCGCATGATCGCCATCACCAACCGGACTCCCTGACATCATGAACGCCACCCCGACCATCCTCGACCGCATCTGCGACGAAAAGCGCCGCCAGGTCGCCGAGCAGAAAAGCCGCCGCCCCATTCAGGAACTGCTGAAGCGCGCCCAGGACCAGGCGCCGCCGCGCGGTTTCGCCGCCTCGCTGGACCGTAAGGTCAAGGAGATGGGCTGGGGCATCATTTCCGAGATCAAGAAGGCCTCGCCCTCGGCCGGGGTGATCCGCCCCGACTTCAAGCCGGAACTGCTGGCCAGGGCCTATCAGCGCGGCGGCGCCGCCTGTCTTTCGGTGCTGACCGACCAGAAGTTCTTCCAGGGATCCGACGCCGATTTGGGCGCGGCACGCTCGGCCTGCGAGATTCCGGTGCTGCGCAAGGACTTCATGGTCGATCCCTACCAGATCGTCGAGGCCCGCGCCCTGGGCGCCGATTGCATCTTGCTGATCGTCGCCTCGCTGACCGATGCCGAGCTTTCCCAGATGGAGGACATCGCTCTCGGCTACGGCATGGACGTGCTGATCGAGGTTCACAACGAGGCGGAGCTGGAGCGCGCGCTGAAGCTGAAATCGCCGCTGATCGGCATCAACAACCGCGACCTCAAGATCATGAAGACCGACCTCGCCACCACCGAGCGTCTGGTCCCCCTGATCCCCGAAGGCAAGATCGTCGTCTCGGAAAGCGGGCTGGACGGTCCGGGCGACCTCAAGCGCATGGCCGCCGTGGGCGTCAAGCGCTTCCTGATCGGCGAGGCCCTGATGCGCCGCCCCGACGTGGAGCAGGCCCTGAAAGTGCTGCTGGCCGGCGCGGGTACTGCCTGATGACCGGGGACGGGCTCACCCACTTCGATTCCGACGGCAACGCCGTCATGGTCGACGTGTCGGCCAAGTGGCAAACCGCCCGCAAGGCGGTGGCCCGCGGCCGGGTGGTGATGAAGCCCGAGACCCTGGCCCTGATCGCGGCGCGCGGCATGAAGAAGGGCGACGTGCTCTCCGTCGCCCAGCTGGCCGGCATCATGGGGGCCAAGCGCACCCCCGACCTGATCCCCCTGTGCCATCCCCTGGCCCTGTCCTCGGTGGCGGTCGAGCTCAGCCTTGATCCGGAAGGCCCGGCCGTCCATATCGAAGCCACCTGCAAGCTGACCGGCCAGACCGGAGTCGAGATGGAGGCGCTGACCGCCGTCTCGGTGGCGGCGCTCACCGTCTACGACATGTGCAAGGCGGTGGACAAGTCCATGCGCATCGACAACATCCGTCTGATCCACAAATCGGGCGGCAAGTCCGGCATCTACGAGGCCAAGGAATGATCTCCGTCGAGGTGGCGCGCGAAAACCTGCTGGCCGGCATCAGGCCGGTGGGCACCGAGGTGGTCTCCCTGGCCCAGGCCACCGGGCGCATCCTGGCCGAGGATCTGGCGGCGCGCGTCTCGCATCCGCCGGTGGCGGTGTCGGCCATGGACGGCTATGCCGTCCGCGCCGCCGACATCGCCCAGGTCCCCCGGACCCTCGACGTCATCGGCCTGTCGGCCGCCGGTTCCGCCTTCGCCGGAACGGTGGGCGCCGGGCAGTGCATCCGCATCTTCACCGGCGCGCCGCTGCCCCAGGGCGCCGACGCGGTGATCATGCAGGAGAACACCCGCAAGGACGCAAACCGGGTGGAGATTCTCACCTCCGCCCCCGCCGGCCGCCACATCCGCCCGGCCGGGCTGGATTTCAAGACCGGCGACGTGCTGATCCCGGCCGGGACCATCATGGGCGGGCGCACCATCGGCCTGGCGGCGGCCATGAACGTTCCCAACCTGCTGGTGCGCAGGAAGCCGCGCATCGCCATCCTGTCCACCGGCGACGAGATCGTCCTGCCCGGGGACCAGCCGAGACCGGCCCAGATCGTCGGCTCCAACGGCCCCGGCCTCGCCGCCATGGTCACTGCGCTGGGGGCCGATTCCATCCATCTCGGCATCGCCAGGGATACCCGCGAATCGCTGGATTCCATGATCAGGGCGGCGGCCGGCGCCGACATGCTGGTCACCACCGGCGGCGCCTCGGTGGGCGATTACGATCTGGTGCAGGACGCGCTCAAGGACGCCGGCATGAATCTCGGCTTCTACAAGGTGGCCATGCGGCCGGGCAAGCCGCTGATGTTCGGCGACATGAAGGGCGTTCCCGTGCTCGGCCTGCCCGGCAATCCGGTGTCGGCCATGGTCTGCGCCATCATCTTCCTGGAGCCCGCCATCCGGGCACTCACCGGGCGCTCCACCGTCACCCAGGCCATCAACGCCATCCTGGGCCGCGACCTTCCCCCCAACGACGAGCGCATGGAGTTCATGCGCGCCAGCCTGGAACGCACCGATAACGGCCTGGTGGTGGCCCTGCCCTTCGAGCAGCAGGACAGCGCCGTGATGTCGGGACTGGCGCGGGCCACCTGCCTCTTGGTGCGCCCTCCCCATGCCCCCACCGCCCAGGTGGGCGACATGGTCCAGGTCATCCCCCTGCCCCCCACCCTGTAGGGGACGAGACGGAAACAAAACGGAATCATCCGTACAGATTCCCCTTGACCGGCCACAGGAACGCGAATAGAACAAAACCAGATGGTTTGTTCTTTGTTCCCTGAACAGACTCATATTGGGGGAGGTTTTCGCGATGCTGACGCGCAAGCAATACGAATTGTTGATGTTCATCGACGAACGGCTTCGCGCCACCGGCATTTCCCCCTCGTTCGACGAGATGAAGGACGCCCTGGACCTGAAGTCCAAGTCGGGCATCCACCGCCTGATCACCGGGCTGGAGGAACGGGGTTTCATCCGCCGCCTCGCCCACCGGGCCCGCGCCCTGGAAGTGGTCCGCCTGCCGGAGAACCGGGCCGACACCGCCCTGCCGCCGCAAACCAAGGCCTTCGCCCCCAACGTCATCAAGGGCGGCTTCGCCGGGCAGCAGCTGGCCGGCGCGCCGGTGGCCGGGCCGTCCGATTCCGTCAACCTGCCTCTTTACGGCAAGATCGCCGCCGGCACGCCCATCGAGGCGCTGCGCGACCATTCCAACAGCATCGACATCCCCGCCTCCATGCTGGGCAGCGGCAATCACTACGCGCTGACCGTGGACGGCGATTCCATGATCGAGGCCGGCATCAACGACGGCGACACCGTGGTGATCCGCTCGTGCGACAGCGCCGAGACCGGAACCATCGTCGTCGCCCTGGTGGACGACACCGAGGTGACCTTGAAACGCCTGCGCCGTAAGGGCAATTCCGTGGCGCTGGAACCCGCCAACCAGGCCTACGAGACCCGCATCCTTCCCCCCGACCGGGTGAAGGTCCAGGGCCGTCTGGTCGGCCTGCTCCGGAGGTACTGACAATGGGAAGCTTCCGCCCGCTCCGCTTCGGCTTCACCGCCGACGGCCACCCCGCCGACGAGACCTGCGCCGAGATGCGCGTCACCTATCTGGGCCGCGTCTCGCGCCGCCAGGCCGAGGCCGACGCCCGGCGCCGTTTCGAGGAATGGTCGCGGCTGGGCACCCTGTCGCGCCTGCGCGGCGCCGATCAGGTGGTGCTGGGATAACGCAGGGCTCTGCCCTGCACCCGCCAGGGACCTGGGTCCCTGGACCCTATTGTCGGGAATCCAAGGGGATCAAAGGGCCGAGGCCCTTTGCGGGCGTGGGCAGAGCCCACAAAGTTTCAACCTCCCCCCATCAAAGCAAAGCCCCCCGGACCGCATGATCCGGGGGGCTTCGTTCTGGCGGGGATTACTTACCGATCAGGCCCTTGATGGCGCCGCCGGCATCGCCGGGCACCAGGGCCTTGGCCTTGTCGCCCACGCCGCCCAGCAGGTTGCCGAAGCTGGTGGCCGATTTCAGGGCGCCGCTGACCAGGGAATCCATCACCTTCTGCGCCACCTGGGCCGAGGAAGCGCCGCCGCCGTCCTTGCCGATATTGGTCAGCACGATGTCGGTCAGCTTGGCGGTACCCTCGGCGCCGGGAATGCCACCCGCCGCCAGCTTGACCTGACCGCCGGTGATGGCGAGGCGTTCGATGACCAGCTTCTTCTCCTCGTCCTTTCCGGCGGGCTTGGCCGGCTCTGCCTTGGCGCCCGCGCCCTGCTTGGCGGAGAACGCCTTCACGTTCTTCTGGATGGCGTCGATATTGCTGCCGCCCGCCGCCATCTCATAGGCCACGAAGGGCGAGGCCACGGTGATGTCCTTGACCACGATGGGGTTCTTGTTGAGCGAGCCGGTATCGAGCGCCAGCGCGATCTCGCCCAGCCTGATGGCCGGGTCCGACGAGAAGCCGGGCGGATTGGCCACGCTGAGGCCCGAAATGGAGCCCTTGCCCTCGGAGAGCGAAATCTTGACCGTGCCCACCGACACCTTCACGCCGGTCACCTGGGAGCCCACGTCCTCGATCACCTTCTTGACGATGGTGTCCAGCGACGACAGCAGGAACACCGCCGCCCCGATGACGACCGTCACCAGGACACCGGCCCCGATCAGAATTTTACGCATGGATTGCCCCCGACCTGTGATTGAACAGCGGTCAGTGTGGGCCTGGGCGAAGGGATTGTCGAGGGAGCGCGTTGCCTAATTCGAAGGGATGCGCGAAGGGACAAGTCCCTTCGCACACCTCTCCTTTCCGTCCTACATCTGCGCCAGCGTGCCGCGCAGCTTGAAGCGCTGGATCTTGCCGGTGGCGGTCTTGGGCAGCGCCTCGACGAATTCGATCCAGCGGGGGTACTTGTAGGGCGCCAGCTTGGATTTGACATAGGCCTGGAGCTCCTCCTTGAGGACCTCCGAGCCGGTCTCGCCGGGGGCTAGCACCACGAAGGCCTTGGGCTTGACCAGGCCTTCCGGGTCGGCCTCGCCCACCACGGCGGCTTCCAGCACGCGTTCGTGGGAGATGAGGGCGGCTTCCACCTCGAAGGGCGACACCCAGATGCCGCCGACCTTCAGCATGTCGTCGCCGCGCCCGGCGTAGCGGTAATAGCCGTCGTCGTCGACATAGTACTTGTCGCCGGTATGGGTCCACTCGCCGCGGAAGGTCTTCAGCGACTTCTCGCGCTGGTTCCAGTAGGCGGTGGCCGAGCTGGGGCCGCGCACGATCAGCTCGCCCATTTCGCCCTGGGGCACCTCGTGCCCGTCGTCGCCGACGATCTTGAGGTCATAGCCCGGCACCGGCTTGCCCGAGGTGCCGTAGCGGACCTCGCCATGACGGTTGGACAGGAAGATGTGGAGCATCTCGGTGGAGCCCAGGCCGTCCAGGATGGCGGCGCCGAAGCGCTCCTCCCAGCGGCGGCCCACATCCTCGGGCAGGGCCTCTCCGGCCGAGACGCAGGCGCGCAGCCGGGGCGAGCCGGTCTCGCGCCTGTACTGCGGGTCGGCCAGGATGGTGCCGTAGAGGGTCGGCACGCCGTAGAAGATGGTCGGCTGGTGGTCCTTGAGGATGCCCATCACCGCTTCCGGGGTGGGACGGTCCTTGAGCAGCACCGAGGTGGCGCCCACGTGCAGCGAGAAGGTCATGCCGTTGCCCAGGCCATAGGCGAAGAACAGCTTGGCCGCCGAATAGGTGACGTCGGCCTCGGTGATGCCCAGCACCTGCTGGCCGTAATGCACGGCGGTGGCCGGCAGGTCGCGCTGCAGGTGGACGGCGCCCTTGGGCGCGCCGGTGGAGCCCGAGGAATAGAGCCAGAAGGCCACGTCGTCGCGGGTGGTCTCGGCGGTCTTCAGCTTGGGCTCGGCCTTGGCCAGCAGGTCGGAGAGCAGCTTGTGGCCGTGGGCGTTCCTGCCCGAGATCACCACGTGTTCCAGCAGGGGCAAATCGGGCAGGATGGGCTCGACCTTGTCGAACAGCTCCTCGCTGATCACCAGCACGCGGGCGCGCGAGTCGGACAGCATGTAGCCGTAATCGCCGGTGGTCAGCAGGGTGTTGAGGGGAATGGGCACGATGCCGGCCTTGATGGCGCCCCAGAACACCGCCGGGAAATCGACGGTGTCGAGCATGATCATGGCGATGCGGTTCTCCATGTGGAGCCCCAGGTCCTTCAGCGCATTGCCCGCCCGGTTGACCTTTTCCGCCAGCTGGCCGTAGGTGTGGCTGCCGTCGACGTCGATGAAGGCCACCTTGTCGGCCCGGCCTTCCCGAAGGTGGCGGTCGATGAACCAGGTGGCGGCGTTGTAGTCGCGCGGGATGTCGAGCGCATGCTCGGACGAGGCGATGGGGGACGTCATGGGATGTTCTCCTTCCTCCTTAAGCGGGTTGGCGACTGCTTTGCCGGTCAGAGCCCGATATGTCGTTCGAGTATGCTCGAATCGCTTTTCAGTTCGTGCGGCCCACCGTCATAGACCACCTCGCCCTTGACGAGGATGACGTGACGGTCGGCGAGGTCCAGCAGGACCCCCACGTTCTTGTCCACCACGATGGTGGCGATGCCCGTGTCCTTGACGGCGCGCACCACCCGCCAGATCTCGCGGCGGATCAGCGGAGCCAGGCCCTCGGTGGCCTCGTCCAGGATCAAGAGGTCGGGATTGGTCATCAGGGCGCGCCCGATGGACAGCATCTGCTGCTCGCCGCCCGACAGGTGCGTCCCCATGTTGTCCAGACGCTCGGCCAGGCGGGGAAAGGTCTCCAGTACCCGGTCGTAGGTCCAGTCGGCCCGGCCGCCCAGACCCTTGCGCGCCGCCATCAGCAGATGCTCGCGCACCGAGAGGTTATGGAACATGCCGCGCCCCTCGGGGACATAGGCGATGCCGTGGCGGATCACGGCCGAGGTCTCCATGCCGGTAACGTCGCGCCCCCCAACCGTCACCTTGCCCCGGCGGGGAGCGACGACACCCAGCAGGCTTTTCAGCAAGGTGGACTTACCCATGCCGTTGCGGCCCATCAGCGCCACCGTCTCGCCCCGGCCGACGCGGAAATCCACGCCGTGGAGAATATGGCTGGCGCCGTAATAGGTGTGCAGGCCGGTGGCCTCGAGGAACAGCTCCATCAATACGCCTCCGCCCCGTCGCCGAGATAGGCGTCCTGCACCGCCTTGCTGGCGCGGATCTGCTCGAGCGGCCCGCTTTCCAGAAGCGTGCCGTTGACCATCACCGACAGCACCCTGGCGATGGCGAAGACCGCATCCATGTCGTGTTCGATCAGGATCAGGGTGTAGGTGCGGGCCAGATCCTGCAGCAGACGGACCATGCCCTCGGATTCCTCCTTGCCCATGCCGGCCAGCGGCTCGTCGAGGACCAGGACCTGGGGCGCGGTGGCCAGCACCATGGCGATCTCCAGCTGGCGCTGTTCGCCATAGGACATGGTGCCGGCGATACGCCCGGCGCGGGAGGCCAGTCCGGCCCGCTCCAGCGCATTGGAGGCTTTTTCCGAAATATCGCGGTACGAGGCCGCGGGCCGCAAAAAGCGCATGGAGGTGGGCAGATGGGACTGCGCCGCCAGACGGCAATTCTCGAAGCAGGTGAAGGTGGGGAAGATGTTGGTCTTCTGGTACGAGCGCCCGATGCCCAGCCGCGCCACCTTGTGGGCCGGCAGCCGGGTGATGTCCGAGCCCCGGAACATCACATGCCCGCCCGAGGCCGGCAGATGGCCGGTCAGCAGGTTGACGAAGGTGCTCTTGCCCGCGCCGTTGGGGCCGATGATGGCGTGGGCCTCGCGCTCCTTGAAGCCGATGGAGACCGAGTTGACGGCAATCAGGCCGCCGAATGCCTTGGTCAGCTCGCGGGTTTCGAACAGGAAGGGAGAGACGCTCAAGATCGGTCTCCCTTCTTCTCACACCATTGCAGCAGCAATCCTGCCACGCCCTTGGGCAGGGCCAGCACGATGGCGATCACCAGGGCGCCCATGGGCAGCAGCCAGTGCTCGGTCATGGCTTCCAGGCCGAAATGGGCCAGTTCCAGGATGAAGGCGCCCAGGATGGGGCCGAACAGGGTGCCCATGCCGCCCAGGATGACCATCACCAGCACGTGTCCCGACTGGTGCCAGCCCAGCATGGCGGGATTGACGAAGCCGTACTGGGTGGCGGCCAGAAAGCCGGCCAGCCCGGCCAGGGCGCCGGCGATGGCGAAGGCCACCAGCTTGTAGAGCATGGGATCGAAGCCCAGGCCGCGCACCCGGCCCTCGTTGACGC
This sequence comes from Magnetospirillum sp. ME-1, assembly GCF_002105535.1. GTDB lineage: Bacteria > Pseudomonadota > Alphaproteobacteria > Rhodospirillales > Magnetospirillaceae > Phaeospirillum. Next base: position 4,249,174 of record NZ_CP015848.1, read on the forward strand.
CGATGGCGGCCAGCACCCGGCCGAAGGGCGAGGCCAGAATCACCCTCAGCAGCAGGTAGACGGCCACCAGACAGCCCAGCACCACGAAGAAGAAGGAGGCCTTGCTCTCCAGGTTGACCAGGGTGATTCCAAAGGCCTCGACCACCGGCTTGACGTAGATGTAGGCCCCGTCCGAACCGCCGGCCAGCTTGGAATCGTTGAAGAAGTAGTAGCCCATCTGGCCGAAGGCCAGGGTCACCATGATGAAGTAGATGCCCGCCGTGCGGATGGCGAGGAAGCCGATGACCAGCGCCGCCAGCGCCACCGCCCCCATGGTGGCGGGCAGCACCACCCACAGATTGGCGGCCTCGTATTGCGGGCTCATCAGGGCCAGCATGTAGCCGCCCAGGCCGAAGAAGGCGGCATGGCCCAGGCTGACCAGCCCGGCGACGCCCACCAGCAGGTCCAGGCTCATGGCCAGGATGGCCAGGATCATGATGCCGGTCAGCTTCTGCAGCAGGAAATTGTATTTGGGCCCAAAGGCCAGCGGCCCCCAGGCGGGAAACAGCGCCAGCGCCGCCAGCAGCACCAGCAGGATCAGGGTGAGACGCTTGGGGGGATTGATCATGAGAACAATCCCCTGGGCTTCCACAGCAGCACCGCCGCCATGACGCCATAGACGGTGAAGCTGGCGAAATCGGGAACGAAAACCTTGCCGAAGGTGTCGGCCAGACCGATCAGCATGGCGCCGAGAAAGGCGCCCTTGATGGAGCCGACGCCGCCGATCACCACCACCACGAAGCACAGGATCAGCACCGAATCGCCCATGCCCGGCGCCACCGAGGTGATGGGCGTCGAGATGGCCCCGGCCAGCCCGGCCAGGGCGGCGCCGATGGCGAACACCACGCCGAACAGCAGCTTCACGTTGATGCCCAGCGCCGCCACCATGTCGCGGTTGGAGGCCCCGGCCCGTACCCACATGCCGAAGCGCGTGCGGGTGATGACCAGATACATGCCCACCGCCAGCACGGCGCATACGGCGGACAGCATCAGGCGGTAGACGGGATAGGACAGGGTATCGGTGAGCTTGATGGACCAGTTGAGCGCGGCGGGAACCGCCACGCCATGGACGTCGGCGCCCCAGGTCATGCGGGTCGCCTCGTTGAAGATGAGGATCAGGCCATAGGTCAGCAGCACCTGGTCCAGATGGTCACGGCGGTAGAGCGTCCTGACCAGCAAGGCCTCGATCCCATAGCCGATGGCGCCGGCCAGCGGCAGCGACAGCAGCACGGCCGCAGTCAGGCTGCCGGTTACCCCGGCCAGCCAATAGGCCAGATAGGCGCCCAGCATGTAGAAGGCGCCGTGGGCCAGGTTGATGATGCCCATGATCCCGAAGATCAGGGTCAGGCCGCTGGCCACCAGGAACAGCAAGAGCCCGTACTGGACGCCGTTCAGCGCCTGAATCAGGAAAAACCAGAAATCCATCGTGGCTCCAGACCGCACACGTCAAAAGGCGGGGATGCCGCGCCGCCCGCTCTCCACGAAGTCCCCGCCCGCCAGGAGCGAACGGGGCCTCCACCTTCATGGAAAACCGGCGGCGCGCCCCGACGGATCAGCCCATCTTGCAACCGGTGGCGGGATCGGCCAGCGCCTTCTCGGCCACGCCGAGAACCACTTCCTGGCCGCCCTTGACCTGGCGCAGGTAGATGTCCTGGACCGGATTGTGGGCCTTGGACAGGGTGAAGCTGCCGCGCGGGCTGTTGATCACCGCCTTTTCCATGGCGGCGATCAGGTCGGCCTTGGCCCCCGTATCGCCCTTGACGGCGCCCATGCCCTGGAACAGCAGCTGGCCGGCGTCATAGCCCTGCACCGCGTAGACGTCGGCGTCCTTGGAGAACGCCTTGCGGTAGGCACCGCGGAAGGCCTTGTTCTCGGAGGTGTCCAACGCGTCGGCATAGTGCAGCGTGGTCAGCAGCCCCTCGGCCGCCGCGCCCTGCTCCTTCAGCACGCCGTCGGTGAGGAAGCCCGGCCCCATCAGGGGAATGGACTTCAACCCCGCCGCCGCATAGTCCTTGACGAACTTCAGCGCGCCGGAGCCGGCGAAGAACACGAAGACGCCGTCGGGCTTCAGCGCCGCGATCTCGGTCAGGTTGGCCTGGAACTCCTCCTGCGGGAAGGGCACCAGGATCTGCTTGGCGATCTTGCCGCCGGCCTTGGTGAAGCCCTGCTCGAAGCCGGCCACCGCCTCCTCGCCCGCCGCATACTTCCACGACATGGTGACCACGTTCTTCATGCCCCGCTCCATGGCGACCTTGGCCATGGGATAGGCGGTCTGCCAGTTGGTGAACGAGGTGCGGAAGATGTTGGGCGCGCACAAGGGGCCGGTGGCCGCGCCGGCGCCGGCATTGGCGATGACCGTGATGGTGCCGGTTTCCCGCACCACCTTGACCATGCCCATGGCCACGCCCGAATGGACCGGGCCGACCACGAAGTCGACGTTCTCGCCGGTCACCAGCTTGTTGGTGTTCTCGGGGCCCTTGGCGGGATTGGATTCGTCGTCCACGGCGATGAACTGGATGTCGCGCCCGCCCAGCTTGCCGCCGCGCTCTTCCAGCGCCAGCTTGAAGCCGTTGGTGATGGCCTCGCCCAGCCCGGCATAGGTGCCGGAATAGGGCAGCAAAAAGCCGACCTTGACCTTGGCGGTGTTGCCGATGGCGAACCGGGTCGGCACGAAGCCGCCGGCGCCCACGGCCGCGACGGCGCCCGCCTGCAATACCGCGCGACGGGAAATACCCTTCACATCTTCCATGACAGTCCTCCCAGACTTCCAGGCCTGTGGCCCGTTCCGTTGTCTCGTTACGAGGGTCCGGCAGTCCCCGGCCGGAACCTCCACCACCGCCCCGTCCCTTCCACTGGACCGGGCGGCCATCGCATCGGATACGGATCCACTTAAATCGGCATCCTAATGCGCATTTACTTGGAATGCAATCACGCCCCCGGAGCGGAGTTGATCTTGTCTTTCGACCGGTTCACCATTCGCCTGACATCAGGTCAGACCAAGGAGCCCGCTGCCGTGACCGCCCACCTTTTCGAGCTTGCCCTTCCTGCCGTCGCCGTCAAGGGGGAAGCGGCCCTTTATCCGGTGCGGCGCGTATTTTGCGTCGGGCGCAACTATGCCGGCCATGCCCGCGAGATGGGTTCGGACCCCAACCGCGAGCCGCCGTTCTATTTCACCAAGCCGGCCGACGCGCTGGTTCCCGGCGGCGGGGCCATTCCCTACCCGCCCGGCACCGCCAACCTTCACCACGAGGTGGAACTGGTGGTGGCGCTGTCGCGGCCCGTCTACAAATGCACGCCCGATGAAGCCCGCTCCGCGGTGTTCGGCCATGCGGTCGGCCTGGACATGACCCGGCGGGACCTGCAATTCGCCGCCCGCGACAAGGGCCGTCCGTGGTGCCTGGGCAAGGCGTTCGAGTTCTCGGCGCCCATCTCGGCCCTGGTGCGCGCCGACACCCCCAAGCTGGCGGGCCGCATCACGCTTGAGGTCAACGGCCAGATCCGCCAGAGCGGCGATATCAATGAAATGATCTGGTCGGTGCCCGAGGTCATCGCCCATCTGTCCCAATACTACCATCTGGGGCCGGGGGACCTGATCTTCACCGGCACGCCGGAAGGGGTCGGCCCGGTGGTGGCCGGCGACCTTCTGCGCGGACGCATCGATGGAATCGGAGAGTTGGAGGTGACCATCACGGCGGAGAGCTGACGCTCAGGCCTCCGCCGACGGCCGCATGGTGAAGTTGAAGGTGGTGCCCTTCTTGGGTTCGGACTCGACCCAGATGGTGCCGCCGAAGCGATGGACGATGCGCCGGCACAGCGCCAGGCCGATGCCGGTTCCGCCGGGAAACCGCGTCGGCTCCAGCCGCTGGAAGATGATGAAGATCTTCTCGAAATAGGCGGGCTCGATGCCGATGCCGTTGTCGCGGACCGAGATGCGCCACAGGCCCTTGGGCTCTTGGCTGGCGGTGATCTCGATCTGCGGCGGGGCGTCGGGCTGGCGATAGGTGAGCGCGTTTTCCAGCAGGTTCTGGAACAGGCTTTCCGCCTGCCGCGCCTCGGCCAGCACCACCGGCAGCGTGTCCATCTTGATGACGGCACCCGATTCCTGCAGATCCGGACCGAGATTGGTCAAGACCGACTTCACCACCTGATTGAGATCCACCGGCATCAGTTCGGGCGGCGAGCGCGACACCCGGGCATAGTCGAGCAGATCGGGAATCATCGACGACATATGCTTGGCGCCGCCGACGATATAGCCGATGAACTCGTCGGCATCCTTGTCCAGCCGCCCCTCGTAGCGCCGCGCCAGCAGTTGCGCATAGCTGGCGATGTTGCGCAAAGGCGTCTGCAGATCGTGGGACGCCACATAGGCGAACTGTTCCAGATCGGCGTTGGAACGGGCCAGTTCCTCGGTGCGGCGCTCCAGCGCCCGCCAGGTGCGCAGCATGCCGATGCCGCCCAGCGAGGTGACGATGATGAAGGCCCCGGCCAGGACGATGACCTTGACGCCTTCCTTGCGCCATTCGCCCAGATAATCCTCGGTCGCCATGCCGACCAGGGTGATCAGCGGGTAATTGGCGATGGGCTGGTACGAGAAGGTGCGCCGGATGTTGTCGGCGCCCGCCACCGCCTCGTAGGTTCCGCCCTTGGGATTGGCGGTGATCCGGTCGCGGAACGTCTGCGACACCGTCGTCTGCCCCACATAGCCGGCATGGGGGAAGCGGGCCAGCAGGTCGAAATTGCGCGAAGCGTCGCCGCGCATCACCACGGTGCCCTGGGGGCCGACTTCCAGATCGTTGAACTTCTGCTCGAACCAGGCGATGGTCACCGGCGCCAGGACGATACCGCCGAAACTGCCGTCGGCCTGGGTCAGCCGGCGGGCGAAGATCAGCACCCATTTGTTGCTGACCCGCCCCAGGATCGGCGGCGAGATGGCCAGACCGGCATCGGGATTATCGCGATGCACGGTGAAGTACTGGCGGTCCGATGTGTTGACGGCGGTCTGCAGCCCGTCCGTACCGACGATGATTTCGCCGGTGATGTCCGCCAGGCGCAGGCTGTCGGTCATCTTCAGGCGCTCCTGAACACGCCCGAGGAAGGCCCTCATCTCCGGTCCGCGGATCGAGCCGCCGGCGGCCTGAATCCGTGCCGCTTCATCGCCGACGGCGCGCAGGGCCAGATCGATCTGATCGATATCGCCGGCGATGCTTTGCGCCACCAGCCGGTTTGTATTTCGAGTGGTGACCGCCGCCCGGTCCTGGTACTGGCGATAGCTGGCATCCAGCGACATCCACGCAAGACCCAGCACGGATGCATTGACGAACAATAGCAAAGCGACCAATCGCCAGCGCGACGCCTTGAATTTATTGAAGTCCGCCTTCACCCCACCACCCTCCGTCCCTCTCCCCAGAGAGACAACAGCGTACGGAGATTACCTTACTCCATGCCAAAGGCGCTTGCCCAGATGTTCTAATGCCTATTGGGCGATAATTCTTTCCTTGACGCCGCTTATGAACCCCATGCGCGCCGCCTCCCCCTCGCTCTTATAAGTAATCACCCGATCCTATCCTGACTCGATTGCAAAAATCATTTGATGCCATGGTACCCCGGCGATAATGATGGCGTGGACGGGGGAACAGGAAACGGGCAGCGGGCTAAATTTCGATGGCAATACCGACCAAAGACGATCTGGAAGCGGCACCGGAGGCTCTGCTTGAAGGCGCCTACTGCAGCAAGGTCGAGGACTTCTTCTCGCCCGGATCGCGCGATCTCATCGGGCGTTTCCTGACCAATTTCACCGAATCCCTGGTCATCACCCCGACCGAGCTGGTGTTTTCGGCCAAGTACCAGAAGCGCCTGAACGATGCCGGCCGCACCATGATGAACGCGGTGGACAAGATCGCCACCCTCCAGGCCAAGCTGAAGGGCGAAAGCGCGGCGCAGCGGCTTCGCGACCTCAATACCCTCATCAGCGCCGGCATGAAGAAGGTCTGGGACGACGACAAGGACAAGCCGCCGCCCGCCATCACCCCCGAAGGTTTCTCCGGCTATTGCGCCGGCCTGAAGGGCACCCCCGTCGAGAAGGATTACGCGGTCAACCGCGCCCTGACCGAGCTTCTGTTCTCGCACAAGGTGTGGAAGGACAAGGTCACGGTTCTGGTGAAGATCCTGGAACTCACCAAGGGCAAGGACGAAAGCCGCTACGTCGAACAGATCCTGTCCGAATGCCTGAAGAGCGACCCGGCCCTGGACCAGATGCTGGGCCTGTGCGAAACGCTGGAAGAGCGTTGCAACGACCTTGCCGACCTGTGGAAGGGCGAGTGGAAGCAGCGCGATACGGCGCATGCGGCCATGACCACCATCGCCCAGATGATCGCCGACGGCTCGGCGCCCAATTGCAAGGCGGCGGTGGAATACTCCTTGCTGCGCACCCTGGCCAACAAGATGCCGCTGCGCTCGGCCGAGCCGGAAATCGAGATTTCCGCCCTGTTCGACCTGTTCAAGCGCATGTGGACCGGCAGCACCCTGATCGGCGGCGCCAAGGCGCTGACCTCGCTGGAACGGCGCCAGGCCCGCCACCTCAACAAGGAAGGCGTCACCGACCTGCTGCGCGAGCGCAAGGTGCTGGCCGACCGCTACGCCTTCCTGATGCAGCTGACCACCGTGGCGGTGGGCCAGGGCAACCGCGCCACGCTGAAAACCTTCATCGACCATTATTTCGGCGACAAGGATTTCGTGCCGCGCGTGGTGGCCGGACAGGAGCCTCCGGTCCCCAAGCTTCAGACCCTTGCCGGCATCCATCGCGCCCTCAAGGCGTCATGGCTGCCCGATGGCGACAAGCAGGCCTTCATGACCCAGGTCGAGGCGGCGCAGATCCAACTGCTGAAGAACGCGCGGCTGTTCGAGCAGATCGACAAGAAGGGGGGCGGTCCGGCCCAGAAGGTGCTGACCCTCCTGGACCTCTGCCGCAAGGGAACCTTCATCGACGGCACCAACATGGATGCCGTGCGCCAGTTGCTGAACACCTATCTTCGCGACGCCGGCTTCCTCACCGATTACCTGGGTACCGCCAGCGGCGAGGAGAAGGAACGCAAGATGATGCTGCTGAGCAAGACCCTGGCCAGCATCGGCATCACCATCTGACCGAAGGTCAGGCTCCCCCGACCGCCTTGGCCAGAGCCCGGAACGGCAGCAGGACGCAGTTGTGCCGGCTCTTGTGCGGACGCACCGGCAGAAAGGCCGCCAGGGCGGGAAAAGCGGGGTCGGCCCCCTGCTTCAGCATTCCCGCCACCTGATCGGCCAGTTCTGCGGCGCCTTCCGCGTCCAGGCCCACCGCCTGCTCCGCCGCCAGGGTCGAGGCGGCCCGGCACAGCACGCAGCCCTTGACCCGGTGGCCGAAGGCCACGACCCGGCCGCCTTCCATCCGGATGTCGATGCCGACCCGGTCGCCGCACAGGGGATTGTCCTGGGTGGCGCTGGCGTCAGGGTGATCCAGCGTGGCCGGCTCCCTGGCGGCCAGTTCCTTGATGGCGGCGCCGTAAAGCTCGTCGCTCATCGCAGCACCGCCACCGCCTCGGACAAGGCGCTCAACAGGGCGTCGACGTCCGCCCGGTCGGAATAAGGGGCCAGCGAGGCACGCAGCGTCCCCTCCTCCAGCCCCAGCGCGCTCATCAGCGGCCGGGCGCAATGGGCGCCGCCGCGCACCGCCACGCCGCGCTCGGCCAGCAGGTGGGCGAGATCGTGGGGATGGCAGCCCGCCACCGTGAACGACACCACCGGCACCCGGGCCTCCAGGCCCAGCGGCCCGACGATGCGCACGCCGTCCATGCCGCGCAGCCCGTCAAGCAGATGCCAGGTCAGCGCCGCTTCCTGCTGGTGCACCGCCTGCCAGTCCAGCCCGCCCATCCAGTCCAGCGCGGCGGCCAGCCCGACCGCCTGGGCCACCGGCGGCGTGCCCGCCTCGAAGCGGTGGGGCGGGTCGGCCAGGGTGAAGCCGTCATCCTCCACCGCGCCCACCATGCCGCCGCCGACCACCAGGGGAGCCATGCCGGCCAGGATCTCGGCGCGGCCCCACAGCACCCCGATGCCGGTGGGACCATAGGCCTTGTGCCCGGCGAAGGCGTAGAGATCGGCGCCGAGCGCGCGGGGATCGACCGGGCCGTGCGGCACCATCTGGGCGCCGTCCACCAGCAGAACAGCCCCCACCGCGTGGGCCGCCTCGGCCAGACGGGGAAGGTCGCTGACCGCGCCGGTGACGTTGGAGGCGTGGGTCGCCACCACCACCTTGCAGCGGGGCGTCACCACCGCCCCCAGTCCGTCCAGGTCCAGCCGCCCCTCGGGCGTCACCCCCAGCCAGCGGAGCGCGAATCCCCGCTCCTTGGCCAGCGCCATCCAGGGCAGGCAGGCGGAATGATGCTCGAGCCGGCTGACCACCACCTCGTCGCCAGGCCCGAGGGCGCACCCCAGCCCCCAGGCCGCCATGTTCAGCGCCAGGGTGCAGCCGCCGGTGAACACCACCTCCTCGGGCGGAGCGCTGAGGAAACGCCCCACCGAGTCCCGCGCCCCGTCATAGGCTTCGTCGGCGCGGCGCGCCATCTCGTGCAGGCCGCGGCGCACGTTGGAGCGCGCGGTGCGGTTCAGGTGGGCGATGGTCTCCGAGACCATGCCCGGAATCTGCGCCATGGCGGCGCTGTCCAGATAATGAAATCCCGGCCGCCCCAAAGCGGGGAACGCCTCGCGAATGGACTTGATCATTCCTCTCCTCCCAAGGCCCGCAGCGCATCGGGCGTATCCACGTCGATCAGGACGCCGTCATCTTCCATGGCGATCTCGGCCACCGCCTGGGCATGCCGGGCGATCAGCCCCCTGGCGCCCTTGTCTCCGGTCAATTCCCCCATGGCGGCGAAGAAGCGCCGCGCCAGCAGCACCGGATTGCCCCGCCGCCCCTCGAACACCGGCACGCAGATACCTTCGGGACGGAAGGCGGCGGACAGGGCCCGCACATGGGCCCCCGTCACCCTCGGCATGTCGGCCAGCAGCACCATGACGCCGTCGGCATCCCGGGGCAGCGCGGCGATTCCTTCGGCCAGCGAGGAGCCCATGCCCCGCGACGGATCGACGTTGACCACCCGCACCACGCCCGGCGGCAGGTCGGGCTGCGGCTCGGGTCCGGTGACCACCAGCACCGGCGCCAGGCCGCCGTCCAGGGCCGCCGTGACGGCGCGCTCCAGCATGCTGCGCCCTTCGACCCGCAGCAGGCGCTTGTCGCGTCCCATGCGGCTGGCCCTTCCCGCCGCCAGCACCAGCCCGGCCAGGGCCGGCGATCTCACGAACCACATCCGTGGTTGAGGGCGCGCCGCGCCAGGACGGGGATCAGCGCCGCCCGGTACTCGGCGCTGGCGTGCAGGTCGCGGTTGAGCTCGCCGGGCGGGACGCTCACCCCCTCCAGGGCGGCGGCGGAGAAATCCCCGGCCAGGGCCATCTCGAATTCCTCGAGGCGGAAGGGGCAGGACGCCGCCCCGGTCACCGCCACCCGGATTCCCGTGTCGGTCTCGGCGACGAACACGCCCACCACCGGATAGCCCGAGGCGGGATTGCGCACCTTGGCGTAGCCGGCGCGGCGCGGCAGGGGATAGCGGACCGCGACGATCAGCTCGCCCGGCTCCAGCACCGTCTCGAACATGCCGAGGAAGAAATCGTCGGCATTGATGACCCGGCGGTCGGTCACGATCTCGGCCCCCAGGCCCAGCACGCCCGCCGCGTGGTCGCCGGCCGGGTCGGCATTGGCCAGCGCGCCGCCCAATGTGCCCATGTTGCGCACCTGCAGATCGCCGATGGAACCGGCCAGTTCGGCCAGGGCGGGAATGGCGGACAGCGCCGCCATCCCGGCATGGGGTGTCGCCGCCCCCACCACCAGCCGCCCGTCCTCGATCCGCGTGCCGCTCAGTTCCCCAAGGCGGGCGATGTCGATCAGGGCCGAGGGCTGGGCCAGGCGCAGCTTCAGCGCCGCCAGCAGGCTTTGCCCCCCGGCGAGATAGCGCCGCTCGTCGCCGTCATGGGCCGACACCGCCTCGGCGACGCTTTGGGGGCGGATGTAGTCGAAGGCAAACATCAGCCCTTCTCCCGCAATGTCTGGGCGATGGCCTCGACGATGGGGCGATAGCCGGTGCAGCGGCACAGATTGCCGTCCAGGCCATGGCGGATGGCGGCCTCGTCGGGGCTGTCCAGATGGGCGACGAGGTCGAGGCCGCTCATCACCATGCCCGGCGTGCAGAAGCCGCATTGCAGCGCGTGGCGGTCGCGGAAGGCGGCCTGCAGCGGATGCAGGCTTTCGCCCCCATTCTCCCCCTTGGCCGCCACGCCCTCGATGGTCAGCACGCTGCGTCCGTCGGCCTGGGCGGCCAGCACCAGACAGGATTTGACGGCACGGCCGTCCAGATGGACGGTACAGGCGCCGCACTGGCCGGTATCGCAGCCCACATGGGTGCCGGTCAGCCCGAAGGTCTCGCGCAGCAGGGCGACCAGCAGGGTGCGGGGCTCGACCTCGGCCTCCACCATTTCGCCGTTCAGGGTGAACGCCACGCGCATGGCCCGGCTCCTTTGATTTGCGCTCCCGACGACGCTATCATCGGCATCGCTTCAAGGAAACCGGTCCCGATGCCCATAGCCGTTAAATCCTGTCTCGACGTGGTGTTCTGGATCTCGGACCAGGCGCTGAACGATCGCGAATACATCCAGCCGCAAAAGCTGCACCGCCTGCTCTACCTGTCGCAGGCCTATTTCGCCGTGGCCTATCACGGCCGCAAGCTGATGCCCGCCACCTTCGTCACCGACGCCTTCGGCCCCATCGAGCCCACGGTGTTCCACGCCTTCGCCTTCGGGCGGCCGACCATGATCGAGGGCAACATGCTGTCCGAGCAGGTCAGCCATTTCCTCGACGGCATCTGGCGGCGCTACGGCCCCTACACCGCCGACCAGCTGACCAAGAAGATCGTCGAGCACGCCCCCGTCGCCCTGGCCATGGCCAAGGGCATCAACGAGGAAATCCCCTTCGCCGACATGGTGAAGTACTATTCCGAGGAAGCCGCCGCCCGCAACAAGCCGGCCTCTTCCGTGGATTCCATCGATCAGGTGCTGAAGCCCCGCATGATGCGCTCGCAGACCGGCAAGCCGGTCACCGTCGCCGCCTGGAAGCCCAAGGCCATCACCCCCAAGAAGGACGAGTGATGCGCCGCCGCGATGTTCTGGCCGGCGGTCTGGCCCTGGGGCTGGCCGCCTGCGCCTCGGAGCCGTCACGCCTCGCCCGGCCGCCGCGGCCCAAGGCCACCCCCGGCGTGGTGGACGAGCCCGCTTTGGTGGGGCTCAACGCGGTGATCGACCTGCACCACGCCAACCCGGTCAAAAGCTTCGCCGCCGCCCGCGAGTCCAGCGGCGTGCTGGCGGTGATCCACAAGGCCAGCGAAGGCGACTGGCAGGACCCCCGCTACGAGGAGCGCCGGGCCGAGGCCCTGGCCGCCGGCCTGCTGTGGGGGGCCTATCATTTCGGCACGCGCCAGCATCCGGGGCGCATCCAGGCCCGCATGTTCCTGGCCGCCGCCCGCCCCGACCCCGCCACGCTGCTGGTGCTCGACCTGGAGGCCAATGTCCGGGCGCCCGGCAATTCCATGCGCCTGGACGCCGCCGAGGATTTCGTGCGCGAAATCGCCGACACCACCGGCCGGCTGCCCCTGCTCTACGCCCATCCCGCCTGGGCCGACGGCGAAGTCATGTCGGGCCAGAGCCTGGGCGGAGCCATCCAGCCGGGATCGATTCTGGCCGCCTGCGATCTGTGGCTGGCCGATTACCGCTACGAGCCGGAATTGCCCCATGCCTGGGCCCCCAAGGGCTGGCGCCTGTGGCAATACGCCGGCGACGACGCCGTCAACGGCGGACCGTTCCGCGACCGCAGCCGTTCGGTCCGTGGCGTGGAGCGCTGCGACCGCTCGGTGTTCGCCGGCGGCCGCGACGATCTGGCCGCCTATTGGACCGGGCTGCCCGTCCGGGCCGGCACCACCAGCTGAGTCTCCAGGGTCTGCACCGCAAGACCTTCGGCGTCCAGGGTCTCGACCCGCAGGCGGGCCAGTCCCAGGCCGGGCTTCGAGCGCATCTCGCGGGTCTCCACCACCTCGATGCGCAAGGTCAGCACGTCGCCGGGCCGCACCGGCCGGTGCCATTTCAGGTAGTCCAGTCCGCTGCCGATGATGCCCAGCGGCAAGTCCAGCTCGCTGGTCACCATCAGGCGCATGGTGGCCGCCGCCGTATGCCAGCCCGACGCCGCCAGCCCGGCGAAGAAGGACGCCTTGGCCGTCTCCTCGTCCAGGTGGAAATGCTGTGGGTCCCAGGCGGCGGCGAAGCCCTTGATGTCGGCCGCCGTCACCTCGTAGGACGGCGACGAGAATACCCGGCCGGGGGTGAGGTCCTCGAGATAATGGGTCATGCTGCGGCTCCCTCCGCCACGGTTTCGGGCCGGAAAATGAGGTAGACAGGTCTGTATCATTTGACTTGTACAGACAGGTCTGTATCATGTCAACCGAGGACAACAGGAAGCCCCGCCGACCGATGACCGATCCCGCCGACAAGCGTTCCGCCCGCGACCGCATCCTTGCCGCCGCCAACGATCTGTTCTACCGCGAAGGCATCCGCGCCATCGGCATCGACACGGTGATCGAGCGGGCCGGCGTCGCCAAGATGAGCCTGTACCGCGCCTTCCCCTCCAAGGACGATCTGGTCGCCGCCTTCCTGGACATGCGCGACCGCATGTACTGGGACTGGTGGGACACGGTGGTCGCCCGCTATCCCGACGACCCGCTCCGGCAATTGCGCGGTCTGTTCGAGGCGGTGGGACGGCGAACCTCGGACCCGCAGTACCGGGGATGCCCCTTCGTCAACACCTCGGTGGAATTCCCCGATCCCAACCATCCGGCCCGCGCGGTGCTGGCCCGCCATTTCGCCGAGCTGCGCCGCCGCCTGACCCTGCTGGCCGAGGCCATCGGCCTGGCCGAGCCCGCCCCCCTGGTGGACCAGCTGATGGTCCTGCTGGAGGGCGCCTATTCCATCTGCGCCACCATGGGCGCCGCCGCTCCGTCCGCATCGGTGGCCCGCGCCGCCGACATCCTGATTCAAGCCCACCTCTCCCCCAACCTGTCGAGGCCCGCATGACCCAGCCCCGCCTGTTCCAGCCGCTTTCGCTTCGCGGCCTGAACGTCCCCAACCGTATCGCCGTCGCCCCCATGTGCCAGTACTCGGCGGTGGACGGCGTGCCCCAGGACTGGCACCTGATGCATTACGGCGCCCTGGCGGCGTCAGGCCCCGGCATGGTGGTGATCGAGGCCACCGGCGTGACCCCGGAAGGCCGCATCTCGCCCAAATGCCTGGGTCTTTACGACGATGCCACCGAGGCCGGATTCACCCGGCTGGTCGCCGCCCTGAAAGGCTTCGGCGGCGGCGGCGCCATCGGCGTGCAGCTGGCCCATGCCGGCCGCAAGGGCGGCTCCGCCCCGCCGTGGGAGGGCGGCAAGTTCTCGCCCCATGGCTGGCCGACCGTTTCCGCCTCGGCCATTGCCTTCGACGAAGGCTGGCCGGCACCCCGGGCTGCCACGCGCGACGACCTCGCCCGCTTGAAGCAGGCCTTCGTGGATGCCGCCCGCCGCGCGCTGAAGATCGGCTTCGACTTCATCGAGGTTCATTCCGCCCACGGCTATCTGCTGCACCAGTTCCTGTCGCCGCTGTCCAACCAGCGCGACGACGAATACGGCGGCAGTCTGGAGAACCGCATGCGCTTCCCGCTGGAGGTCATCCGGGCGGTACGCGAGGTCTGGCCCGCCGACAAGGCCCTGGGCTTGCGCATCAGCGCCACCGATTGGGTGGAGGGCGGCTGGGACGCCGATCAGGCGGTCCTCTACGCCAAGGAATTCAAGGCGGCCGGCATCGACTTCGTCTGCGTCTCGTCGGGCGGGCTGGTGTCCTATGCCAAGATCCCCCTGGGCCCCGGCTACCAGATCGAGCTGGCGGCGCGCATCCGCCACGAGGCGGGAATTCCAACCCGCGCCGTCGGGCTGATCGCGTCCGCGCAGCAGGCCGAGACGGCCCTGGCCGAGGGCGCCGCCGACCTGATCGCCATCGGGCGCGGCTTCCTCGACAATCCCCGCTGGGTCTGGCACGCCGCCCAGGCCCTGGGCGCCCAGATCAGCTATCCGCCGCAATACCTGGCCGCCTCGACCCGGGCGTGGCCGGGAATCGCCCTGGCGCGGCCCGCATTGGCGGCGGAATAGACAAAGGGCCCGTCCAGCATCGGCTGAACGGGCCCAGTCTGGTCCTGGGGTGGGGGGACGGCCTAGCCCAGAACCTCCTTCATCTTGTCGTGGTCCAGTTCCTTCTCCCACTTGGAGACCACCACCGCCGCCACGCCGTTGCCGACGAAATTGGTGAGCGCGCGGGCTTCCGACATGAAGCGGTCGATGCCGAGGATCAGGGCCAGGCCGGCCACCGGAACGCTGGGCACCACCGCCAGGGTGGCGGCGAGCGTGATGAAGCCGGCCCCGGTGACGCCCGAGGCGCCCTTCGACGTCAGCATGGCCACGCCGAGCAGGGTGATCTGCTGGGTGAAGGAGAGCTCGATGTCCAGCGCCTGGGCGACGAACAGGGCGGCCATGGTCAGGTAGATGTTGGTGCCGTCCAGGTTGAAGGAATAGCCCGAGGGAACCACCAGGCCGACCACCGACTTGGAGCAGCCCATGGCTTCGAGCTTGTTCATCAGCGGCACCAGGGCCGATTCCGAGGACGAGGTGCCCAGAACGGTCAGCAGCTCTTCCTTGATGTAGGCGATGAACTTGAAGATGTTGAAGCCGACCAGCAGGGCGATGGCGCCCAGCACGATGGCCACGAACAGGAAGCAGGTCAGGTAGAAGCTGCCCATCAGCGCGGCCAGGGGCTTCAGCGCGGCCACGCCGTACTTGCCGATGGTGAAGGCCATGGCGCCGCCGGCGCCCAGGGGGGCGACCTTCATGATGGTGTTCATCATGGCGAAGAAGATGTGCGAGCATTCCTCGATGAACATGTGCACGCCCTGGCCGGCCCGGCCCATATGGGTCATGGCGTAGCCGAACAGGATGGCCACCAGCAGCACCTGCAGCAGATCGCCCGAACCGGTGAAGGCGTCCACCAGGGTCTTGGGGATGATGTGCAGGATGAAGTCGATGGTGCTCTGCTCGGTGGCGGCCTTGGCGTACTTGGCCACCGCCTTGGCGTCCAGCTGGGCGGGGTCGGCGTGGAAGCCGTCGCCCGGCCGCAGCACGGTCATGACCACCAGGCCGATGACCAGGGCGAAGGTGGACACCACCTCGAAATAGATCAGCGCCTTGCCGCCCACGCGGCCGACCTTCTTCATGTCGCCGGCCCCCGCGATGCCCAGCACCACGGTGCAGAAGATCACCGGGCTGATCAGCATCTTCACCAGGGAGATGAAGCCGTCGCCCAGCGGCTTCAGGCTGACGCCCACATCGGGATAGAAGTAGCCGAGAGTGCCGCCGGCGAAAATGGCGAGCAGAACCCAGAAATACAGATGACCGGTCAGGCGCTTCATCGGCGTGTTCCTCGATGGGATGCGGATATTTCGCGCTTCCTACCCGTTCGGGCGTGTGCGTGTCGATTGCGGTTATCCGTATTGCGGAAATCCGATGGTGCCTGCGGAAGACACATGGGCCGTTGATAATTTTTCAGTTGCCCGCCGCCGCGGCCCCTGTCTTCCATGGGGTATTCGCTTGCCAAGGATTCCGCCGGTGCCGTCTTCCGCCCAGCCTTCCGTATCCGCCATGTTGGGGCGGGTGGTCCTGCCCTTCGCGGCGGGCTACTTCCTGTCCTACCTCTACCGGACGGTGAACGCGGTGCTGGCCCCCGAGATCGGCCGGGCCATCCATCTGGACGGCGGCGACATCGGCCTGATGACCGGCATCTACTTCATGACCTTCGCCGCCGCCCAACTGCCGCTGGGCATCCTGCTCGACCGCTTCGGGCCGCGGCGGGTGGAAAGCATCCTGCTGTGCTTCGCCGCCGCCGGCGCCTTCGCCTTTTCCCTGGCCGAATCGGTTCCTTCGCTGGTGGTCGGGCGCGCCCTGGTGGGATTCGGCGTGTCGTCCTGCCTGATGGCGGCGCTGAAGGCCAACGTCCAGTTCTTCCCGCCGCCCCGCATCCCGCTGATGAACGGCATCATCCTGGGGGCCGGCGGGCTGGGGGCCATCGCCGCCACCGCGCCGGTGCAGGCCGCCCTGCAGATGACCGACTGGCGCGGCGTCTATGCCGGCGTCGCGCTGCTGACCCTTGGCGCCAGCGCCTTCCTGTGGGCAGCCGTCCCCGACCGGCACCCGCCGCCGGGTGCCGGCGGCCTGCGCGCCCAGATCGCCGAGGTGGCCGAGATCTACCGTGACGCCGGGTTCTGGCGGGTGGCTCCCGCCACCATGCTGTCCATGGGCAGCTTCATGTCCATCCAGGGCCTGTGGGCCGGTCCCTGGCTGCGCGATACGGCCGGCTTCACCCCCGACCAGTCGGCCACCGGCCTCACCGTGATGGCGGCGGCCATGGCGCTCGGCTACCTGTCCGTGGGCGCCATGGCGGAAAAGCTGGAAAAGCTGGGCATTCCGCCCATCACCCAGGGCGCCATCGGCATGGGCCTGCACGTGCTGGCGCTGGGCGCCATGGCCGCCGGGTGGAACTCGGCGCCCTTGGCCCTGGCGGCCGTTTACGGACTGACCGGCACCGCCTGCTCCATCAATTACGCGGTGCTGACCCGGCGCTTTCCGCTTCGCCTCGCCGGACGGGTCAACACCAGCCTCAACCTCACCATCTTCGTCGCCGCCTTCATCATCCAGTGGGGTTTGGGCGCCCTGATCGGCCTGTGGGACAAGGTGGACGGCCATTGGCCGCCGGTGGCCTGGGCTGTGGGCCTGGGCGTACCCGCCTTGCTGACCCTGCTGGCGCTGGTCTGGCAGATTCCGGCCTGCCGGGCGGAAAGACCCTGATGCATCCGGGTGTGGTTGACCGGCGGCTGACGGCCGCCTTCTTCCTGTCGGCGGCGCTGCATGTGCTGGTGGCCCTGCTGCTGCAGATCGAGGTTCTGCCGGATCTGTTTCCCAAGGAGCCGGCCGAGCGGAGCATGGAGGTCGAGGTGGTCCCGGAGCCGTCCAGGCCGATTCCCCCGCCGGCACCCGAGCCGCCCCCCGAACCGCAAAAGACCGAGCCGGCGCCCCCTCCCCCGCCCCTGCAGCGCCCGCAGCTGGAGCCCGCCCCGCTGGCGGAAAAGTCCGCCGCCCTCCGGCCGTCCCCCCGCCCGGATCCCGCCCCCAAACAGGCCGCCATCGCTCCAGGTCTGTCGACCGACAGCGGAACCGTATCGCGCCCGGCCCAGGCCGCCGGCAGTCTGGCCCAAAGCGCCCAGGACAAGGTGCTGGCCCAGGTCATCGCCATGTGGCACTTCAACTCCAACGCCCTGCGGGGCAGCGACATGGTGTTGAGCGCCAGCCTGCTGATCAATCGCGACGGCACCCTGTCGGGTCCCATGCACAAGGACGCGCCGTGGAATCCCGACGCCGCCATCAAGGGCTATTCCAAGCTGCCCGACGGCACCACCAAGCGCATGCTGGAAACCTTCCTGCTGGCGCTGCGCATGGCCCAGCCGCTGCAATTGCCGCCCGACGACGGCAAGGGCTGGCCGCGTCAGATGATCCTGCGCTTCAAGCCGGGAGATCTTTCACGGTGAACTCCATCCGCACCACCAGTCCGGGCTGATTGTCGCCCAGGGACAGCTTGGCGCCGTGCAGCCGCGCCACCGCCTGGACCAGAGACAGACCCAGGCCGTTGCCCGGCGTCGAGCGGGTGGCGTCCAGCCGGACGAAGCGCTCCAGCACGCTGTCGCGGGCATCCTCGGGGATACCGGGGCCGCTGTCGGCCACGGAGATGACCACCGCGCCGGGGCCGTCCTCGACGGAGACCGAAACCTCGCCGCCGGGGGGAGTGTACTTGACGGCGTTGTCCACCAGATTGGCCAGGGCCTGGAACAGCAGGTGGCGGTCGACCTTCAGCGCAAGGCCGCCTTCATCGGCGTGGCATTGGAGACGGATGCCCTTCTCCTCGGCCAGGGGGTCGTAGAGTTCGACCACGTCGGCGGCCAGGGTGGCGGGATCGATGACCTCGAACCGGTCGAGGCGTGCCGCCGATTCCGCGTGGGAAATGGTCAGGATGGCGTTGAAGGTGGCCAGCAGGTGGTCGGCCTCGGCCAGGGTTTCCTCCAGGGTGCGGCGATAGGCGTCGCAATCGCCTTCGCCCAGCAGCACCAGATCGATGCGCGAGCGCAGGCGGTTGAGCGGCGTGCGCAGATCGTGGGCGATGTTGTCCGAGACGGTGCGGATGCCTTCCAGCAGGCGCTCCAGCTCGTCCATCATCTCGTTGAAGCTTTCGGCCAGCGAATCGAACTCGTCCTCGATGCCTGAGACCTGCATGCGCTGGCTCATGTCGCCGCCGAAGATGCGCCGGGCCGTGCGGCTCATCTCCTCGACCCGCTGCAGCAGGTGGCGGCTGGTGAAATAGCCGCCCACCACGCCCAGCAGGATGGTCAGCGCCAGGCCCCAGCCCAGCGCCCGGTTGATGGCCGACTTCACCCGCTTGGCGTCGGCCAGCGAGCGGCCGACCAGCAGGCGGTAGCCGTCGGCCAGTTCGTAGACATGGGCCAGCACCTCGACCCCCGGACCGACGCTGCCCAGCGGCAGCACCCGGAAGCGCACCCAGCCCAACTGGGAGGAAACCTCGGCGGGCCACGACTTGATGTTTCCGGCCAGGATGTGGCCGGAATGGCCCATCAGCAGGTAGGTGTTGCGGCTTTCGATGTCCTGGCGCATGCGGCTGCCGATGATCTCGGCCAGGCCGCCCAGATCGCGCGAGTGGTAGACCTCGGACAGGCCGGTGGCCTCGGCCTCCACCGTTTCCTGCACCTGCCACTCGATGAACATGGTGGTGCTCCACGACACCAGCGCCAGCAGCGCGATGGCCGAGACGGTGAAGATGCCGAGATAGCTCAGCGCCAGCCGGAAGGTGGTGGTGCGAAGGAGGCTAGCGGGCCGCACGAAGGGTGTATCCGGCGCCGCGGACCGTATGGATCAGCGGCAGTTCGAAATCCTTGTCCACCTTCTGGCGCAACCGGCTGATATGCACGTCGATCAGGTTGGTCTGGGGGTCGAAATGGTACTCCCAGACGTTCTCCAGCAGCATGGTCCGCGTCACCACCTGGCCGGCATGGCGCATGAGATATTCCAGCAGGCGGAATTCACGCGGCTGCAGGTCGATCTCCTGGCCGCCCCGCGTCACCGCGCGGGCCAGCAGATCCATCTCCAGGTCCTCGACCTTGAGACGGGTTTCCGGCTGGGAAGTGGACACCCGGCGCGACAGCGCCTCGATGCGGGCCAGCAGCTCGGCGAAGGCGTAGGGCTTGACCAGATAATCGTCGCCACCCGCCTTCAGGCCGCGCACCCGGTCGTCCACCTTGCCCAGCGCCGAAAGCACCAGAACCGGCGTGGAATTGCCGGCAGCGCGCAGCGCCTGGATGATGGCCAGCCCGTCCAGGCCGGGCAGCATGCGGTCGATGATCATGGCGTCCCAGCGCTCGGACGTGGCCAGGAACAGCCCGTCGGTGCCGGTGGCCGCATGGTCGACCACATGGCCGGCCTCTTTCAGGCCCTTGGCCATGTAGGCCGCCGCTTCGCTGTCGTCCTCGATCAGAAGGATGCGCATCTGCCCATGTATCCTGTTGCGTCCGGGACCATACAATCAACCACCCCCAACGAAAAGCCCCCGCGCCAGGGGGGAGAGCGCGGGGGCCTTTTTCCGGTGTCCGGCAACGGGGGGACGCTGCCGGTCGTTCGACGTCGCCGCTCGGGGGGAAGAAGCGGCTAGCCTTGCGGCGGGGAGTTCAATTCCGCCGGGTTCGAGAGGCTTTGGCGTGGAGCGCAAACTTGCCGCCGACCACCATCTCCAACCTGATGAAGCGGATCATGGCAGGCGCGAGGTTACCGGAGCATTTCACCGTGATTAACCTTTGGTAATGATCACCACAGCCATTCGGCAAGGCCATGTCTGGCATGATCAACACGCTGATTTCAATGACGAAACCGTCCCTTGACGGGGTGAGGAACCCTATTACATCGAACAAAGGGAAAGGTGTTCGTGCGAAGCCTTTCCCGGTGCGTGCCGCCACGTGCGGGCGCGGGTGACCGCCGGGTCCTTCGGAAAACCCAGGCGTCGAGCCGGCCATCGGCATTTGTTCCACCCGTCCCGGGCAGCGCGGCATGCGGGCGTGCAACATTGCCATGGAGGACCGTCATGAACCGCACCATGATTCCCAAGGGCCACACGCCTCTGGCCTCCCGCGAGGGGCGCCTTGACCCGTTCTTCGCGCTTCAGCGCGGCATCAACCGCATGTTCGACGATCTCTGGCACGGCTTCGACGCGCCGGCCGTCTTCACCGGTCACCGCTTCCCCACCCTGGAGGTGCGCGACGAGGACAAGACGGTGTCCGTGGTCGCCGAACTGCCGGGCCTGGAACCCGCCGACGTGGAACTCAGCCTGCATGACGGCATTCTCACCCTGAAGGGCGAGAAGAAGACCGAATCCGAGGAAAAAACCGACCGCGGCGTGGTGTCCGAACGCTGGTTCGGCCATTTCGAACGCTCGGTCGCCGTGGGTGACGTGGACGAGAACGCCACCGAGGCCAAGTACGAGAACGGCGTGCTGACCGTCACCCTGCCCAAGGTCGAGCGGCCGAAGGAAACGGGACGCAAGATTCCCATCGCCGCCAAATAGCGTGAACCGTCCGGGCGCCGCCGCAACAAGCGGGCGGCGCCCGGTCTTCGCGGGGAGCTTCCCATGCTGGACACCGTGTCGCTTAAGGATCAGGCCCGTCGCAACCGCCGCGACACCGCCGTCGTCCTGGCCGCCATCGCCGCCCTGATGTCCCTGGCCGGCTGGCTGCTGGCGGGCGGCCTGGGAATCCTGGTCGCCCTGGCGGGGGCTGCGCTGGCGCTGGCCGTCAGCCCCGGCAATTCCGTCGCCCTGCTGCGCGCCCTCTACCGCGCCCGCCCGTTGCCGTTTCAGGCGGCGCCGGAACTGTGGCGCGTCCACATGGAGTTGTGCCGCCGCGCCGGGCTCGAAACGGTTCCCCCCCTGCTGATCATCCCCTCGGCTTCGGTCATCGCCCTGTCCACCGGCTGGGGGCGCCATTGCGCCATCGCCCTGTCGGAAGGCGCGCTCGGGCACTTCTCGCCGGAGGAAACCGCCGCCGTGCTGGCCCACGAAATCGCCCACATCCGGGCCGGAGACCTCAAGCTGCTGCGTCTGGCCGACACCGCCGGAACCCTCACCCACGCCCTGTCGGCCGCCACCCTGATCCTGCTGGCCGTCTTCCTGCCCGAGATTCTGGCGGGAGAGGCGTCGCTGAACCCCTGGGCCATCGTCCTTCTGGCCCTGTCGCCCATCGGCTGCGACCTGCTGCGCCTGCGGCTGTCGCGCACCCGGGAATTCGCCGCCGATGCCGAGGCGGCGCGGTTGTGCGGCTCGCCCCGGGGCCTCATCTCGGCGCTGGCCCGCCTCGAGCGCCGCTACGACACCCTGTCGCCCCCCCGATGGTGGCAGCTGATCCGCACCCATCCCAGCACGGGCGAGCGTATCGCCCGACTGCAGGATCTGGCGGTTCCCCTCCTTGACCTGCCCCAACGGCTGGTGTTCGGAACCGCCCCCTGGTCCCTACCTACTCCTTCCACGCAGGCCCGATACGCTTGGGCCGCGCACCCCCGGCGGCGGCATATGTGGTAAGCTGTTCACCTTAGTCGTTTCCGGAAATGCGTGGGGAGATTCGCCATGTTGAGCCTGGAAGACTGTATCGCCTTCAGCGGCTTGACGGCCGAGCAGCTGGAAGCCGTCGCCTGCCACGAACACCTGCCCCTGATCATCGTCGCCGAATGGGCGGAAACCGTCCTGGAGGCCCAGGACGGCTGCGCCAAGGTCGCCGCCATCCTGTGCGAGGAGGTGGAGGCCGCCGCAATCCACCACAGGGACCGCCTGTGCGACTGGGCGCGCGGCCTGGAGCAGTTCAGACGCGAACACGCCGTCAACTAGCCGAACAGGTCGCCCTGTGCGGCCTCTGAGATGACGGAAAACGGCCCGGCATGGGGACGCAGGGCCGGCGCGACCCGGTCGAACGGCACCGAGCCATCCAGCCACGCCGCCTCGTCAGCGGGAGGCAGCACCACCGGCATGCGGTCATGGATCGAGGCAAGTTCGTCGCCGGGCGCGCAGGTGACGATCACCACCCGCTTTCCGTCGCTCAGCCCGGCGAAGGCGAAAAGCCCTCCGCCTGCGGGCGCAATGCGGGTCCTGGCCCGCCGGGGCCATTCCCACCACGCGGTGGCCGGGACCAGTACCCGTCCGGCGGCCAGCAGCGGCCGGAAGGTGGGCTTGTCGGCCAGGGTCTCGGCCCTGGCATTGATCAGCGGCGCCGCCTGCCACTCCACCACCAGCCCCCAGGACATCACCCCGGCCCCCGCCCCGCCGATCACCAGGACGGAATCGGTGGGACGCCGCTCCGGGGCGGACGGCAGGGGCGGCGGCACCGTCAGGCGGAAGCGCCGCGCCAGATCGGCGGAATTGGCATTCAGTTCGAAGCGGGAGCACACGGCGCGCCCTCGAACCGCCCGACCATGAGGAATTCCTTGTTGCCCTCGGGCCCCAGGATGGGGCTTTCGGTGATGCCCTCCACCCGCCATCCGGCCAAGCCGTCCAGCCAGGCGCGGATGCGCTCGCACACCTCGGCGTGCAGTTCGGGCTCGCGCACCACGCCGCCCTTGCCCACCCGCCCCTTGCCCACCTCGAATTGCGGCTTGATCAGCGCCGCCAGCCAGGCTCCGGGCCGGGCCAGGGCCAGGGCGGCGGGCAGCACCGTCTCCAGCCCGATGAAACTGGCGTCGCACACCACCATGTCCACGGCTTCCGGAATCTGCTCGGCGGTCAGATGACGGGCGTTGGTGCGCTCCAGCACCACCACGCGGGCGTCGCTGCGAAGCTTCCAGGCCAGTTGCCCGTGCCCCACGTCCACGGCGTAGACCCTGGCCGCGCCATGGGCCAGCAGCACGTCGGTGAAGCCGCCGGTGGAGGCGCCCACGTCGATGCCCACCTTGCCCGAAGGGTCCAGGCCGAACGCCGCGATGGCCTTGGCCAGTTTCAGGCCGCCCCTGGACACCCAGGGATGGTCCTGGCCCTTGAGCTCGAGCGCGCAATCCTCGGGCAGCGCGGTGCCCGGCTTGTCCACCCGCCGGTCGCCGCTATAGACCAGTCCGGCCATGATCAGGGCCTGGGCCTTGGAGCGGCTTTCCACCAGTCCCCGGTCCACCAGTAATTGATCGGCCCGCTTTTTTGCGCTCATACGCTGCCGTCCCATGCAAAAAACAGGGATGGAAATTGCCCTTCCTTTCCCCGAGAATACAGAAAATTCATATAAACGCGGGACGTCCAAGCCAGAATGACAACGTTGCTGTTCACGCACCCAGTCTGTCTGCAGCATGACACGGGCGATTATCACCCCGAATGCGCAGACCGTATCAAGGCCGTCCTCGCCGCTCTGGAGAGCGAAGAGTTCATGATGCTGCTGCGCGACGAAGCGCCGCACGCCACCATGGAGCAGCTGATGCGGGCCCACCCGCTCAGCCATATCGACTATGTGCTGGATTCGGTGCCCAACAGCGATGGCCACCACCACCTGGACCCCGACACCATCCTGTCGCGCTATTCGGGCGAGGCCGCGCTGCGTTCGGCAGGCGCCGGCATCGCGGCGGTGGACGCCGTGGCCAGCGGCCAGGTGCGCAACTGCTTCTGCGCCACGCGGCCGCCCGGTCACCATGCCGAGCGCGACAACGCCATGGGCTTCTGCTTCTTCAACAACGCCGCCATCGCGGCCCTGCACGCCCGCGACGCCCACGGCTACAAGCGGGTGGCCGTCGTCGACATCGACGTCCACCACGGCAACGGCACCCAGCACATCCTGTGGGACGAGCCCGGCATGCTTTATGCCTCCACCCACCAGGAGCACGCCTATCCCAATACCGGTCTGGCCGACGAGACCGGCGGCGAGGGCATCATGGTCAACGTGCCGCTGCCGGCGGGCACCGGCTCAGACGACTACCGCATGGCCTTCACCGATATCCTGCTGCCCCGTCTGCGGGAATTCGCCCCCGATTTCCTGATCATCTCGGCCGGGTTCGACGCCCATGCCGCCGACCCCCTGGCCCATCTGCGGCTGACCACCGCCGATTTCGGCTGGGTCACCCGGCAATTGCTGCAGGTGGCGGAGGAAACGGCGGGCAACCGGGTGGTCTCGCTGCTGGAAGGCGGCTACGACCTGCGCGCCCTGGCGGCCAGCGCCCGCGAGCATGTGCGGGCGCTGATGGGGCTCTAGGCGTCCATGGCGAACATCCGCTATGTCACCGGCGTCAACGCCGAGTACTTCTTCATCCTTTTTCCGCTGTTCGCCTCGCTGCGGCGCTTCGCACCCGGCATTCGCGTCGAAGTCTGCGATTTCGGCCTGAGCGAGAAGCAACGGATATTCCTCGATCGCAAGGGCCTGCTGATCAGGGCGCCGGCCGACCTGGCCGGGGCGCATCCCTGGCGCTGCAAGGCGGCATTGGGGCGCTACCTCGAGGATCGGCCGTGGGACGTGGCGTTCTGGCTGGATGCCGACATGATGGCGGCGGCCCCTTGCGGTTCCCAATTGACCGCCATCGCCGAGCGCCTGCTGGCCGAAGGCCGGCCCTTGGCGGTGTGCCGCGATTCGACGACATACGCAGACCTGCTGCGGGTCGTCCCCGCGCCCCATTTCGAGAAACTGGCGAAGGCGCGCGGCATCGACGCCGGCACGCCCTACCTCAATTCGGGCTTCTTCGCCTGCGCCTCGCGGGAGTATTTCACCGACTGGGACCGGCAGTGCCGGGACATGCCCGACGAGAATCTGTTCGAGCAGAACGCCTTCAATCTGGTGGCGCACCCGGCCGGCTATTTGGCGCTCCATATGTGGGAATGGAACCTGTGCGCCTCATTCCTGTCGTCGGCCCGCGTCGGCCAGACCGACGAGGGAATGCCGCTCATAACCCACCCCGAAGGCGGCGTTCGCATCCTGCACGCCACATCCCACCGTCCCGAGGACGTCGTCAAGCAGGTCGTGACCCTTTCGGCCGGCGGCTTCGTCTTCGAAGCGACCATCAAGCTGCTTCGCCATCCCTCGTTATTGCAGTGGCAAATGTCCCTGCTGCGCGATGGGCTGGAGGCGGATGCGGCCCTGCTGGGCGAGGTCGGATTGGGACGCCCCGACGATGGCGGCGATGCCGACGATGCCGAGGCCAAGGCGCGTTTCCAGCAGGGCGGCGAAATGTTCCTGCTGAACCGCTTCGCCGAGGCGGCCGACGCCTTCCGCGACGTGCTGCGCCTCAAGCCCGGCCACCCCCGCAGCCTGTTCAACCTGGCCATGGCGGAGGCTGAACTGGGACGGCTGGCCGAAGCCCCGCCCTTGCTGCGCCAGGCCATCCAGTCCGATCCGCAATACCGCGAGGCCTACATCTACCTGGGGATGATGCTGCGGCGTCTGGGCGAGCATGCCGCCGCAGACGAGATATTGGCCCGGGCGCTGGCCAAATGGCCCGAAGACCCCGCCTTGCGGCAAGCCATCGGACATTAGGGCAAGACCAAAAATTTCGTCGGATGGCCGCAGGTTTTTTCAAATGGTGCGCAGTGGCGCTTGCCTTCGGGAACCGCCGCCCGTAAACTTCCGCGCTTCGTTGGAAGACCCGATACCGGTTGCTTAAGTCAAGAGTTCCCATGGCAGACATCCCCACCGACATCGCCGCCATGAGTTTCGAGGAGGCCCTGGCCGAACTGGACCTCATCGTGCGCCGGCTGGAGGAAGGCAAGGGCCGCCTTGATGATTCCATTGTCGCCTACGAGCGCGGCGCGCTGCTGAAGAAGCATTGCGAGGCCAAGCTGGAAGAGGCGCGAACCAAGGTCGAGCGGATCGTATCGGGTCCCGATGGCAGCCTGGCCCTTGAGGCCGCAAATAACGTGTGATCCTTGAAAGTCGAGTAAAGCATTGACTGATTCTCCCATGTCTTCGCGCCTCACCGAGGCTCTGACCGTCGTCAGCCAGGCCGTCAATTCCGAGTTGGACCGCCTGCTGCCGGTTTCCGATGCCCCCGATTCCCGGGTCCACGAGGCCATGCGCTATGCCTCCCTGGATGGCGGCAAGCGGTTGCGCCCCTTCCTGGTGATGCAGTCGGCCAGCCTGTTCAACGTGGCGGAAAGCTCGGCGATCCGCGTCGCCTGCGCCATCGAGATGATCCACTGCTATTCGCTGGTCCACGACGACCTGCCCTGCATGGACGACGACGACCTGCGCCGCGGCCGTCCCACCTGCCACAAGGCGTTCGACGAGGCCACCGCGCTGTTGGCCGGCGACGCCCTGCTGACCAAGGCGTTCGAGGTTCTGGTCAATCCCGCCACCCACGCCGATCCGTCGGTGCGCTGCGAACTGGTGGCCGATCTGGCCCACGCCTCGGGCGGCCAGGGCATGGTCGGCGGCCAGATGATCGACCTGCAGGCCCACACCCTGGACCTGGACGTGGCGGGCATCACCCGCCTGCAACAGCTGAAGACCGGCCGCCTGTTCTCGTTTTCGTGCGAGGCCGGCGCCGTTCTGGGCAAGGCCCATGGCGAGCTGCGCCTGGCACTTCGCAATTACGCCCACGACCTGGGCCTGGCCTTCCAGATCGCCGACGACATCCTGGATGTGGAAGGCGACGTGGCCGAGGTGGGCAAGCGCCTCAACAAGGACGCCGATGCCGGCAAGGCGACCTTCGTGTCGCTGCTGGGCCTCGAGCGCGCCAAATCCCAGGCGGACATGCTGGCCGAACAGGCCTGCCGCCATCTCGATCCCTTCGGCGAGAAGGCCGATCTGATGCGGGACGTCGCCCGCTTCGTCGTTCGCCGCCGTTCGTGAGGTCCTAAAGGTATGACTCCCCCCCCCGTCCCCGGAAAGCCCAAGTCGTCCCTGCTCGACCGCGTGTCGAGCCCGGCCGACATCCGCGACTTCTCCATCGAGGAGCTGGAGCAGCTGACCCATGAGGTCCGCCAGGAAATGATTCAATCGGTGTCGTTCACCGGCGGCCATCTCGGCGCCGGCCTGGGCGTCGCCGAGTTGACCGTGGCGCTGCACCACATCTTCGATACGCCGCGTGACCGGCTGATCTGGGACGTGGGCCATCAGGCCTATCCCCACAAGATCCTGACGGGGCGCCGCGACCGCATGCGCACCATGCGCCAGGGCGGCGGACTGTCCGGCTTCACCCGCCGGTCGGAAAGCGAATACGACCCCTTCGGCGCCGGCCACTCCTCCACCTCCATCTCGGCGGCGCTGGGCATGGCGGTGGCGCGCGACCTCAAGGGCGGCAGCAACAACGTCATCGCGGTGATCGGCGACGGCGCCATGAGCGCCGGCCAGGCCTACGAGGCCATGAACAACGCCGGCGCGGCGGGCTCGCGCCTGATCGTCATCCTCAACGACAACGACATGTCCATCGCGCCGCCGGTGGGCGCGCTGTCGGCCCATCTGTCGCGGCTTTTGTCGTCGCCCTCCTACCACTCGCTGCGCCATCTGGTGAAGGATCTGGCCCATCTGCTGCCGCCTCCCCTGGAGCGCGCCATGGGCCGGGCCGAGGAATACGCCCGCGGCATGGTCTCGGGCGGCGGCACCCTGTTCGAGGAGCTGGGCTTCTATTACGTCGGCCCCATCGACGGCCACAATTTCGAGCACCTGTTGCCGGTGCTGAAGAACGTCCGCGATTCCGACGAGACCCGCCCCGTCCTGCTGCACGTGGTGACCAAGAAGGGACGCGGCTATCCGCCGGCCGAGGCCGCCGCCGACAAGTATCACGGCGTGGGCCGCTTCGACGTGCTGACCGGCCAGCTGGAAAAGCCCAAGGCCAACGCGCCATCCTACACCTCGGTGTTCTCCAAGGCGCTGATCGCCGAGGCCGAGGTGGACGACCGCATCGTCGCCATCACCGCCGCCATGCCCGCCGGTACCGGTCTGGACAAGTTCGGCGACCGTTTCCCCGCGCGCACCTTCGACGTGGGCATCGCCGAGCAGCACGCCGTGACCTTCGCCGGCGGCCTGGCCACCGAGGGCTTCAAGCCGTTCTGCGCCATCTACTCCTCGTTCCTGCAGCGTGCCTACGACCAGGTGCAGCATGACGTGGTGCTGCAGAAGCTGCCCGTGCGCTTCGCCATCGACCGCGCCGGTCTGGTGGGCGCCGACGGCGCCACCCATGCCGGTTCCTACGACATGGCCTTCCTGGGCTGCCTGCCCGACATCGTCATCATGTGCCCCTCCGACGAGGCCGAACTGATGCACGCCGTCGCCACCTCGGTGGCCATCGACGATCGCCCCTCCGCCTTCCGCTATCCGCGCGGCGAGGGTGTTGGCGTCGAGCTGCCCGACCGCGGCACCGTGATGCCCATCGGCAAGGGCCGCATCGTGCGCGAAGGCAACCGCGTCGCCATCCTGTCGCTGGGCACCCGCCTGGCCGAGGTGCTGAAGGCCGCCGATGACCTGGCCGCCCGCGGCCTCGCCCCCACCGTGGTGGACGCCCGCTTCATGAAGCCGCTGGACGAGGAATTGATTCTGCGCATGGCGCGCGAGCACGAGGTGCTGATCACCGTCGAGGAAGGCTCGGTCGGCGGCTTCGCCAGCCATGTGCTGCATCTGCTGGCGGCCAAGGGCGCCCTGGACCGCGGCCTCAAGGTCCGCCCCCTGGCCCTGCCCGATGTCTTCGTCGAGCACGACACCCCGACCATCCAGTACGAAAAGATCGGCCTCAATGCCTCGGGCATCGTGGCAACCGTGCTGGCCACCCTGGGAGAAACCCGGGAAGCCGTCAGCGCCTGACAATATACACGTACTTTACCGTAGTATATCGGCGCCGCCCGTCATCGGGCGGCGCCGTTTTGTATATGGATTGAATTGGCGTGAATCAGTGATATTATATATGTGACATTCGAGTTTTGAGGAACGTGGTCATGGAACTGGAAAAACTTCAGGAAAGCGCCCGCCGGGCCAGCGCCTTGCTGAAGGCCATGAGCAACGAGCACCGCCTGATGATCCTCTGCCAGCTGCTTCCCGGTGAAAAGTCGGTGGGCGAACTGGAACGCATCATCGGCCTGTCCCAGTCGGCGCTGTCCCAGCATCTGGCCCGCCTGCGCCGCGATTCCCTGGTGACCACGCGCCGCCAGGCCCAGACCATCTTCTATTCCCTGGCCGGTATCGAAGCCCGCGCGGTGATCGACACCCTGTACGGACTGTATTGCAAGCCCGAGGGAACCGGCTGCGCCGGTTGACGCGGCGGGCTCAGGCCCGCCGGTAGCGCCAGATTCCGTCCCCTTCCAATGTCCGCACCACGCTGCCCAGCTTCATCAGATGATGAAGGTGAGCCAAGGTTTCGCCCGTGGCGAAGCCCAGCTGATGGGCGTCCAGCGGCCGGGTGAACAGCGCGCGGAGCACCTGCACCGCCGTGGCGGGGTCGACACAGGCGGACAGGGTCTTGTCCAGCCGCTCGGCATGATGGGCCTTGAGGTCGTCGATGCGGGTGTGCAGCCCCTGGAACGGCAGGCCGTGGGAGGGCAGCACCAGGGTCTCGGCGGGAAGCTGGCGCAGCCGGTCCAGGGCGTCGAGGAACAGGGAAAGCGGCTCGGATTCCGGCTGCTGCGGCCATACGCCGACGATGGGCGAGATGCGCGGCAGCACCTGGTCGCCGGAAATCAGCAGCCCGGCCTCCTGGCAATACAGGCAGGCATGCTCGGGCGAATGCCCGCCGCCCTCGATCACCCGCCAGGTCCGGCCGCCGATGGTCATCTCGTCGCCGTGGCGGATGCCGATGACGCGGACCGGCATGATGTCGATGCGCGAGCGGTAGGTATTGCGCCGCTCCTTCACCCCTTCCAGCTGCTCGGCATCCAGGCCGATGCGGGTGTAGTAGCGCAGCTGGTTGGCGACGAATTCGGGCGTGTCCTCCAGCCACAGCATGCGGCCGAACAGCCATTCGCGCATCATGGCGGTGAGATCCACATCCAGCCTGTCGCACAGCCAGCCGGCCAGCCCCATATGGTCGGGATGGAAATGGGTGGCGACCAGCCGGTTGACCCGCTTGCCCGCCAGCGGACCGGCGAAGATCTCCTCCCACAAGGCCCTGGTGACGTCGTTGCCCAGTCCGGTATCCACCAGCACCACGCCCTCGCCATCGTCCAGGACCCACAGGTTGATGTGATCCAGGGCGAAAGGCAGCGGCATGCGGATCCACCGCACCCCCGGCGCCACCTCCAGCAATTGCGCGGGATTCGGGGGGGCGCTAAAGGGGTGGATCAAGGTCGAACGGCTCACGGCAAGGCTCTCCCGATTAATTCGGTAAGTCTTTGCATATTTGGTGCGGTGCGACAAGATTCAAGCGGGAGGAACCGCCGCCTTATCCATTATCGCGATTTGTGGACTGCCCCATTCAGGTTATCCTTCGTCCACGTCCGATGAATAAGGGGAGGATCGCTGATGCTCGTTTCCGAAATCCTGAACAAGAAGGGCAACAAGATCTTCAAGATCCTGCCGTCCAAGGCCATGATCGAGGCGGTCCAGGGCATGGCCGCCTTCAAGGTGGGGGCGGTGCTGGTGGTGGACGAGAAGGACAGGACGCTGGGCATCTTCACCGAACGCGACGTCACCCGCTGCCTGGCGGCCCACGGCGCCGCCATCCTGGAGACCCCGGTGGGCGATCACATGACCCGCGATCCGCTGACCTGCCACGCCGGTGATACCGTCGCCTCGGTGATGAGCACCATGTCGACCCATCACTTCCGCCACATGCCCGTGATGGACAACGGGCAGCTGAAGGGCATCGTCTCCATCCGCGATCTGGTTTCCAACAGCCTGGAGCGGGCCGAGTTCGAGGCCGAGGCGTTGCGGACCTACGTCACCGCCGGCTAAAGCGTCTTCTCCCCCTCTTTCGCCATGAAAGAGGGGGAGACATCACGCGAAGTACCGGGCCAGGTTGCGGCGGATGCGCTCCTTGACCGATTCGGACGCCGAGGGCGCCTCGAAGGCCTGGCCGGTGACCGCCTCGAACAGGGCGATGTACTTGGCCGAGAATTCCACCAGGGTATCGTCGGGAATGGCCGGAATGGGGTCGTGATAGGGATCGCAGCGCCCGGCGATCCAGATGCGCAGGAATTCCTTGTCCAGGCTTTCCGGCTCCTCGCCCCTGGCGTGACGCGCCGCATAGCTGTCGGCCTTCCAGTAACGGCTGGAATCGGGGGTGAGGATCTCGTCGGCCAGCGTGATGCGCCCTTGCCCATCCACACCGAACTCGAACTTGGTGTCCACCAGGATCAGGCCGTTCTTCGCCGCGATCTCGCGTCCACGGGCAAAGATGGCCAGGGACAGGCGCGCCAGCTCGTCCCACTGACCTTGAGTGAGCAACCCGCGCGCCACCACCTCCTGCGGCGAGACCGGGGCGTCGTGTCCGCCCACCTCGGACTTGGTGGTCGGCGTCAGAATGGTGGCGGGCAGTTTGTCGTTCTTCACCATGCCGTCGGCGAAGTCGAGGCCGTACATATTCCGCCGCCCGGCCTTGTACATGGACCAGATGGAGGTGTCGGTGGAACCGGTAAGGTAATCGCGCACCACCATCTCGATGGGCAGCATGTCGAGGCGGCGGCCCACCACCACATTGGGATCGGGATATTCGATCACGTGGTTGGGGCAGATGTCCTTGGTGGCCTCGAACCAGAAGCGCGCCGTCTGGGTCAGCACCTGGCCCTTGAACGGCACCGCCGCCAGCACCTGGTCGAAGGCGCTCTGGCGGTCGGTGGAGATCAGGATGCGACGCCCGTCGGGCAGGTCGTAGTTCTCGCGCACCTTGCCGCGATAGTAGTTGGGCAGTTCGGGGAACTCGGCTTCGGTAAGCACGCCGGGAATGGCGGCGCGGATCGCGGCGGCGGAGAGCATGTCCAGACATCCAAGAAAAAGGGGAACGCCTTTATGGCATTCCCGGGCGCGGCGGGCAAGGGAACCGCCCGCATCCAAACCGGACTCGAATATATTGTTGTGCAGCACAACAGTTTTTATGCCCAACAATACCCTTGACGAACGCCGAGGACTGCCTCACAGTCGTATCCATCAAAGTCGCCAAAGAGCGACCCAGGAGGCTTTCGAACGCGAAAGGGACGTCCCAATGTCTGACAACACCACGAGTCTGTCCGCGTCACGGACCATTACCCGCCGCCAGTTCACCACGGCCGCGGCGGCCGGTGCCTTGGTCACTTCCACCGGGTTGCCCTTGCGCTCGGCGCGGGCGGCCACTCCGCTCAAGCTGGGCGTGCTGCTGCCCCGCTCGGGCCATCTGGCCCTGATCGGCCAGGCCTGCCAGCGCGGCGCCGAAATCGGCCTGCCCATGCTGAAGGACATGGGCTATTCGGTCGAGCTGATGAACGCCGACACCGAGTCCAATCCGGATGTGGGCCGCACCCAGGCGGAAAAGCTGATCCGCGAAGGCGCCAACATGCTGATGGGCTGCTTCGATTCCGCCACCACGCTGGCGGTGGCCGGCGTGGCCGAGGCCAAGGGCATTCCCTTCGTGGTCAACATCGCCTCCGAGCCCAAGCTGACCGAGCAGGGCTTCAAGTACGTGTTCCGCAACTTCCCCTCCGCCGGCATGCTGGGCAAGGGCGGGCTGCTCCTTTACAAGGACATCTTCGCGGCCACCGGCGTGACGCCCAAGACCGCCGTGCTGCTGCACATCAACGACAGCTTCGGCATGGCCATGCTGGGCGGCATCAACGCCCTGATGCCCAAGCTGGACATGCCGTTCCAGATCGTCGAGACCATCGCCTACGACCCCAAGGCCCGCGACCTCTCCATCGAGGTGTCCAAGGCCAAGGCGGCCAAGGCCGATTTCATCATGACGGTGACCCGGCTCAACGACGCCATCCTGCTGGTGCGCGAAATGGTCAAGCAGCAGGTGGAGACCATGGGCATCATCAGCCCCGGCGCTCCCGGCATGTACGACAAGCAGTTCTTCAAGGCGCTGGGCAAGTACGCCGAATACTGCACCACCAACGTGCCGTGGTTCGATCCCAAGCAGGAGATGGCCAAGCAGCTGGAAAAGACCTTCGAGAAGGCCTTCCCCGACGAAAGCTGCGACCTGAACGTCGGCTTCACCTTCGAGGCCGTGCTGATCGCCGCCGATGCCCACAAGCGGGCCGGCAGCAATGATCCGCAGGCCCTGACCGAGGCGTTGCGCGCCACCAATCTGTCCAAGCGCGTCATGCTGGGCGGAGCGATCAAGTTCGAGGCCAACGGCCAGAACATGAACCTGATCTCGGCGGCGGTGCAGAACCTGGGCGGCAAGCCGACGGTGACCCTGCCGGCGGCCTCGGCCGAAGCCAAGCCCATCTTCCCCATGCCGCCCTTCAAGGGTCGCACCTAAAGCAAGCCGCGGTATCGGCAATGTTTGGCGGGGAGCCAGGATGGACGCCACCTTCTTAATGAACGTGATCAGCGCCGGTCTTTTGACCGGCCTGGTCTACGGCCTGATGGCCCTTGGGCTGTCGGTCATCTTCGGCGTCATGCGCGTGGTCAATTTTGCCCATGGCGACATGATGGTGGTGGCGATGTATGCCGCCTTCCTGCTCTTCACCAAGCTGGGGATCGCTCCGGTCCCCGCTCTTCCGCTGGTAGCCGGCGGCCTGTTCGTCGTCGGCTACCTGCTGCAGCGCTTCCTGATCAACCACTTCCTCGACGTCACCGAGCACATCCAGTTCCTGCTGCTGCTCTCGGTGGCCATGATCATCACCAACGTGGTCCTCATGGCGTTCGGCCCCGACGCCCGCAACATCCAGCTGGACGCCAGCTTCGAAAGCTACAGCCTTGGGGGTCTGGTGCTGGACAAGGTGCGCGTCATCGCCGCCTTCACCGCCGGCGGCGTGGCGGCCTTGCTGTGGGCCTTCTTCCGCTTCACCACCACAGGCACCGCCATCCGCGCCTGCGCCGACAATCCGGTGGGGGCCCGGGTGGTGGGCCTGGACGTTGAAAAGCTCTACGCCATCACCTTCGGTATCGGCACCGCCTGCGTGGGCGCCGCCGGCTGCCTGCTGCTGCTGCTGGTGGACGTGCATCCGCACCTGTCGTCGGACTACACCCTGCTGGGCTTCATCATCGTCATCCTGGGCGGCCTCGGCAGCCTGGGCGGCGCCCTGCTGGGCGGCATCCTGGTGGGCCTGTCGGAAGCGCTGTCGGGCGTGCTGATCGCACCCTCCTTGAAAAGCATGTTCAGCTTCGGCCTGCTGATCCTGGTCCTGCTGCTGCGCCCGCAAGGCATCCTGGGGAAGAAGCCATGAGCGCCCTGTTCCGTGACCGCCGCGCGGTCCTGCTTCTCGGCCTGCTGGCGATTTTGGCCGTGGCCCCCCTGGCGGCGGGCGACTATCTGCTGTCCATCCTGATCACCGTGCTGCTCCAGGCCTATCTCGGCATGAGCTGGAACGTGATGATGGGCTTCGCCGGCCAGTTTTCGCTGGGCCATGCCCTTTACGTGGGCCTGGGGGCCTATGCCGGCGGCGCCCTGTTCGTCCATTACGGCACGCCGCCGTGGATCGGCGCCCTGGCGGGTATGGCGGTCTCGGCGGCCGCCGGCGCGGTGATCGGCACGCTGGGCTTCCGCTTCAAGGTGATGGGCGTCTATTTCGCCCTGCTGACCATCGCCTTCGCCGAGTTCACCCGCGTTCTGTTCGATCACTGGGGCTGGGTGGGCGCCTCGTCGGGCCTGTTCCTGCCGCCCGCCCCCAACAACAGCCCCGACAACCTGTGGCTGCTGCGTGGGTCCACCACCATGTTCTATTACGTGGCCTTAGGGATGACGGTGGCGGCCTTCTGGTTCAGCCGCGCGCTTCTCATGCGCCGCATCGGCTTTTACTGGCAGGCCATCCGCGAGGATCAGGACGCCGCCGACGCGCTGGGCATCGACGTCTTCAAGAACAAGATGATCGCCGTGCTGATCTCGGCGGCCATGACCAGCCTGGGCGGCGTGTTCCTGGCCTTCTTCAACAACAATCTCTACCCGGAAAGCATCTTCTCCATGCATCGCTCCATCGAGCTGATGCTGGGCACCATCATCGGCGGCATCGGCACCCTGTTCGGGCCGATCCTGGGCGCCGTTGTGCTGACCGCGCTGGGCGAGCTGCTGACCGAGCTGGGCGCCCATATCGGCATCGACGGCGTCAAGCAGATCGCCTACGGCATCTGTCTGATGCTGATCCTGGTCTTGAAGCCGGGCGGGCTGTGGCCATGGCTGCGCAAGGCGCTTCGCCTGGAGGGAGACGGACGATGAACGCCCCTACTCCCATGCTGCCCCCGCCGATGCTGTCCGTCGAGAACCTGGGCAAGAGCTTCCGGGGCCTGCGCGCCGTCAACGCCGTGACCTTCGACGTGCCCCGGGGCGACATCGTCGCCCTGATCGGCCCCAACGGGGCGGGCAAGACCACCACCTTCAACCTGATCGCCGGCGCACTGCCGCCCAGCGACGGCCGTGTGGTGCTGGACGGGGACGACGTCACCGGCCTGGGCCAGGCGGCCATCTGCCGCGCAGGCGTCGGGCGCACCTTCCAGATCGTCAAGCCCTTCGCCGGCCTGACGGTGGAGGAGAACGTCATGGTGGGCGCACTGCGCCACGACAACGGCGATGTGGAAAAAGCCCGGGCGGCGTCCAGGGCCATCCTCGATCTGCTGGAACTGGGCGACCGGGCCCGTGACCCGGCCCAGACCCTGACCCTGCCCGACCGCAAGCGCCTGGAAGTGGCCAAGGCCCTGGCGACGCGGCCCAAGCTGCTGCTGCTCGACGAGGTGATGGCGGGCCTGCGCCCGGTGGAATGCGACCGCATGGTGGCCATCCTCACCGGCCTCAACAAGGAGACGGGCCTCACCATCCTGCTGATCGAGCACGTCATGCGCGCCGTGATGGCGCTGTCCGACCACGTGGTGGTGCTGCACCACGGCGAGAAGATCGCCGAGGGCACGCCGGCCGAAGTCACCAGCCATCCCAAGGTGCTGGAATGCTATCTGGGTGAGGATCACGGATGATGCTGGAAGTCAGGGATCTCGACCTGTTCTACGGCGACGCCCAGGCGCTCGACGGCGTATCCCTCGACGTGGCCGAGGGCGAAGTGGTGGCCATCATCGGCGCCAACGGCGCCGGCAAGACCTCGCTGATCCGCGCCATCGCCGGCATGAAGAAGCCGGCGCGCGGCACCATCTCCTTCGACGGCCACGACATCACCGGACGGGTAAGCTCGGTGATCTGCGACTTAGGCGTCGCCCAGGTGGCCGAGGGCCGCCAGATATTCCCAAGCATGAGCGTGCGCGAGAACCTGGAAATGGGCGCAGTGCTGCCGCGCGCCAGGGCCAAGCGCAAGGAAACGCTGGAACGCTGCTACGAGATGTTCCCCAAGCTCCTGGTCCGCTCGGATCAGGCGGCCGGCACGCTGTCGGGCGGCGAGCAGCAGATGCTGGCCATCGGCCGCTGCCTGATGGGCCAGCCCCGCCTGATGATGTTCGACGAGCCGTCGCTGGGCCTGGCGCCCGCCGTGGTCGGCGAGATGTTCAAGATCATCAAGACCCTGCATGACGAGGGCATGACGGTGATCCTGGTGGAGCAGAACGTGTCGGCCTCGCTGAAGCTGGCCGACCGGGGCTATGTGCTGGAAAACGGCCGGGTGGTGCTGTCGGGCACCGGAGCCGGCTTGCTCAACGACGACGGCGTCCGGCAGGCCTATCTGGGCCTGTAACGGACGATAAGAAAAAGCGGTCCGCTGAAGACGGCGAGGGAGGTTCATCATGAATTCGGTTGCCTGGGCACCCATCAATTTCGCGCCCGCGCGGGTGGAAGTGGAAAAGCTGGAAGACGGCGCCTTCATCATCCGCTCGCCCGACAGCCTGAAGCCCTATTCGCGCTGCCTGGGCGATCTGCTGGTCCATTGGGCCGAGCGCATCCCCGACCGCACCTTCCTGGCCCAGCGCGCCGGCGACGGCTGGCGCAAGGTGACCTGGGGCGAGGCGCTGAAGATGGTCGAAGCCATCGCCCAGTCGCTGCTGGACCGCGGCCTGAACAAGAACCGGCCGGTGATGATCCTGTCGGACAATTCCATCGACCACGCGCTGCTGGCCCTGGCCGCCATGCATGTGGGCGTGCCGGTGGCTCCCATCTCGCCGGCCTATTCCCTGATCTCGCAGGATCATTCCAAGCTGCGCTACATCGCCGACCTGCTGAAGCCCGGCCTGGTCTACGCCGCCGATGGCGCCAGGTTCGCCGACGCCCTGGTGATCCCTGAGCTGGCCCGCGTCGAGGTGGTCACCAGCGTCAACCCCATCGCCTGCGGCGTCACCTTCGATTCCCTGCTGGGCGCCACACCCGGCCCCGACGTCGAGAACGCCTTCGCCAATGTGCGCCCCGCCACGGTGGCCAAGATCCTGTTCACCTCGGGCTCCACCGACATGCCCAAGGGGGTGATCAACACCCAGAAGATGCTGTGCTCCAACCAGCAGGCCATCCGCCAGGCCTGGCCCTTCCTGCTGGAAAGCCATCCGGTGCTGGTGGACTGGCTGCCGTGGAACCACACCTTCGGCGGCAACCACAACTTCAACATGGTGCTGCGCCATGGCGGCACCCTTTATATCGACGAGGGCAAGCCCATGCCGGGGCTGGTGGAGAAGACCGCCGCCAACCTGAAGGAAGTCTCCCCCACCTTGTACTTCAACGTGCCGCGCGGCTTCGACATGCTGATCCCGCTGCTGGAGAAGGACGAGGAGCTGCGCAACAGCTTCTTCAAGAACCTGAAGATCATCTTCTATGCCGGCGCCGCCCTGCCCCAGAACCTGTGGGAGAAGATGGAGCAGCTGTCCATCCGCACGCTCGGCCACAAGGTGCGCATGGTGTCGTCGTGGGGGGCCACCGAGACCTCGCCCATGATCACCACCGTGCATTTCGACATTCCGCGCGCCGGCATCATCGGCCTGCCGGCGCCCGGCTGCGAGATCAAGATGATCCCCAACGGCGGCAAGCTGGAAATGCGGGTCAAGGGTCCCAACGTCACGCCGGGCTACTTCAAGCGCGACGACCTGACGCGCAAGGCCTTCGACGAGGACGGCTGGTACGTCATCGGCGACGCCGGCAAGCTGGCCGACCCCGACGATCCGTCCAAGGGCATCGTCTTCGACGGCCGCGTCGCCGAGGATTTCAAGCTGATGTCGGGCACCTGGGTGCATGTGGGGGCGCTGCGCCTGTCGGTGATCGACGCCGCCGCGCCGGTGCTGCAGGACGCGGTGGTCACCGGCCACGACCGCGAGGATGTGGGCCTGCTGGGCTTCGCCAGCCAGCCCGGCTGTCTGCGCCTGTGCCCCGACGCCGCCCCCGACACGCCCCTGAAGGAGCTGATCAAGCGTCCGGAGGTCAGGGAGAAGATGCGCGCCGCCATGGTCGCCCTGGCCGCCGAGGGCAAGGGCAGCTCGCACCGCATCGCCCGCGCCATCCTGATGGATGTTCCGCCCTCCATCGACGCCAACGAGATCACCGACAAGGGCTACATCAACCAGCGGGCCGTGCTGACCAACCGCGCCCAGCTGGTGGAGAAGCTCTACGCCCCGGGCGACGATCCCGACGTGATCCGCATGGGTTGAGGCGACCGACAAACGTCATCCCGACGACCACCGGGAGGAGGGATCCCGTTCTGGCCCGGCTTTGCCGATTCGGCACCGACCGGGCAAACGGAGATCCCTCGCCTTCGCTCGGGATGACAGGTGAACTGAGCCAGGGACAAGACCATGATCGATTACCGCACTCCCCTTAGCGACCTGCTGTTCGCCCTGCGCCATGGGGCCGGGGCCGCCCGCCTGCCCCATTGGGACGACGAGACCGCCGAGACCGTGCTGACCCACGCGGCCTCCATGGTGGACGGGATCATCGCGCCGCTCGACCCGCTGGGCGATATCGAGGGCACCCGGCTGGTGGACGGAAGGGTGGTGATGCCCAAGCCCTTCGTCGATGCCTACCGCCAGTTCGCCGGCGACGGCTGGCAGGGCCTGGCGGTGCCCGAGGAGGACGGCGGCCAGGGCCTGCCCCACATCCTGGCCTCGGCCCTGTCCGAGATGCTGTCGGGGGCCTGCATCACCTACCAGATGGTGCTGTCGCTGGCCCACGGCGCCATGCGCACCCTGGCCGCCAGCGGCTCGCCCGAGCAGCGGGCCATCTGGATTCCCCGCCTTGCCGCCGGCGAGTATCTCGCCACCATGTGCCTGACCGAGCCCCAGGCGGGCTCGGACTTGGGGCTGGTGCGCACCATGGCCACCCCCCAGGCCGACGGCTCGTGGAGCATTTCCGGCGGCAAGATCTTCATCTCGGGCGGCGACCAGAACCTCACCGAGGGCCGCATCATGCATCTGGTGCTGGCCCGTACCCCCGACGCGCCGCCCGGCGTCAAGGGATTGTCCCTGTTCCTCGCCTCCTCCCTGCGGGAGGACGGCTCGCGCAACGCCATTTCGGTGGTGCGCCTGGAGGAAAAGATGGGCATGCACGCCTCGCCCACCTGCCAGGTGGCCTTCGATGGTGCCCGGGCCGAGATCATCGGCGCGCCGGGCGAAGGCCTGGCCCGCATGTTCACCATGATGAACGCCGAGCGCCTGGACGTGGCGGTCCAGGGCGTCGGTCTGGCCGAGGTGGCGCTGCAGCGCTCGCTGGCCTACGCCAACGAACGCAAACAGGGCCGCGCCGGTAAGGAATCAGGTCCCGACGTCATCGCCAGGCATGGTGACGTGCGGCGCATGCTGCTGGCCCAGATGGCGCTGGCCATGGGCTGCCGCGCCATGGTGATGCGCACCCTGGTGGACCTGGAACTGGGCGACAAGCCCGCCCTGATGGAGCTGATGACCCCGGTTTGCAAGGCCTTCGCCACCGAAGCCGCCATGGAAGCCGCCGACCACGCCATCCAGGTGCATGGGGGCTACGGCTTCCTGCGCGAATACCGGGTCGAGCAGATCCTGCGCGACGGCCGCATCACCCGCATCTACGAAGGCACCAATGGCATCCAGGCCGCCACCGTCGCCGGTCGGGTGATCCGCCTGGACAATGGCAAGGCCCTGGCCGAGTTCAAGACCGAGGTGGAGACCGCCATGGGGACCGCCTCCCCCGCCTTCGCAACCGCCCTGGGCCAGGCGCTGGCCGCCTGGGACGAAGCCGGGGCCGCCATGGCCGCCCGCAAGGATATCGGGCTGACCGCCACCTCCTATCTGCGCCTCACCGGTCTGGTGGCTTTCGGCGCCGCCTGGGCACGGCTGGAAGCGGCCGCCGGGCATGCCGCCAACCCGGAGCGCATCCGCGCCGTGGCGGAATTCGTGCGCGACTGGATGCTGCCCGAAACCCGGCATCTGGCGAACTTATGCAAAAATTCGGCCGAGCTCGGGTCTTTACCCGATGAGGTATTCATCGCTTGATGATTCCTGGGGAAAACCCCCAGCGATTCGGGACAGGACCGTTGTATTGTTGCGGAAAACCCGACACATTGCTTAACTCCCCGCTGGTCGGAAGCCAGCCTGTGACAAGGCTTCCAGCCTGGGGTTCGGGTTTAGGCCTAAGCGGCGTCCTTGCAACAGAGTTGTTGACGTCCGCAACGGTCGTGTCATTTTCAACCGGTCACGACAATTCCATTGGGGGTCTCATGAACAAGCAGGATCTGGTGAACAAGGTTGCCGAGCTCAGCGGTCTGTCCAAGGCTGCCGCCGACAACGTGATCGACGCCACCTTCGCCGCCATCACCTCGGCGCTCAAGGCCGGCGACGATGTCCGCCTGGTCGGTTTCGGTTCCTTCTCGGTGACTCAGCGCGCCGCCAAGGAAGGCCGCAATCCCCGCACCGGCGCCACCATCAAGATCGCGGCCTCCAAGGCCCCGAAGTTCACCGCCGGCAAGGGCCTGAAGGACGCCGTCAACGGCTAAATCCTTCGCCTTCAAGGGTGAAAATGCCAAGGCCCCCGGAGACATCCGGGGGCCTTCTGGTTTTTGGATATCCACTCACTCGTCTGTCATTCCGAGCGCAAACGAGGAATCTCCGCCTGGAATGGCTATTCCGAAAGGGAAAAGTCGCTCCAGAAGGAGATCCTTCGCTGCGCTCAGGATGACACGCCGTTCAGCCCCGGATCCGCAGGGGCTTGCCCCTTCGCGCCGCGATCAGCTCGGCCAGGATCGACACCGCGATCTCGGCCGGGGTGCGGGCGCCGATGTCGAAGCCCACCGGGGCGGCCATGCGCTTCAAGGCCGGTCCCAGGTCTTCCAGGCGCTGGCAGCGCTTGGCGTGGGTGCGCGTGCTGCCCAGCGCCCCGATATAGAAGGCATCCGAGCCCAGCGCCGCCCGCAGCGCCGCGTCGTCCAGGCGCGGCACGTGGGTCAGGCTGACC
This sequence comes from Magnetospirillum sp. ME-1, assembly GCF_002105535.1. Classification (GTDB taxonomy): domain Bacteria; phylum Pseudomonadota; class Alphaproteobacteria; order Rhodospirillales; family Magnetospirillaceae; genus Phaeospirillum. Next base: position 4,290,852 of record NZ_CP015848.1, read on the forward strand.
ACCGCCGTGCGGCGGTCCATGGTGATATCGGCCAGCACCTCGTCGGGTTCGCCGCAGATGAGCGTGGTGCCGGGGAAGCGGACCTCGTCGGCGAAGGCCCGGCGGGGATCGACCACGGTGACGGCGAAGCCCGCCTGGCGCGCCATGCCGGCCAGGATCTGGCTGATATGGACGGCGCCGCCGATGATCAGGGTCCAAGGCGCCTCGTGGCTGCGCACGAAGATCTCGTCCGCCACCACGCCGCAGGTCCCTTGGCCCAGATGCATCTGGGCGGCCACCAGCCGGGTCTCGTCCAGGGCGAGCGAACCGCTCACCCCATCGTCGCCGACCAGGGCCTGCGCCCCGGTGGCGAGATCGAGGACCAGGGCGGTGGGCTGGCGCGAAGCCTGGCTCCGCACCGCCCGGTCCAGCAGGTCGCGCTCGGGGTTGAACACCGCCACCCGGATGTTGCCGCCGCAGGGCAGGCCAACCTGCCACGCCGTCTCGTCCTCGACGCCGAAGGCCAGTTGCCGGGGAGCTTCTCCCGGCTCCAGCTCGCGCGCCTCGGAGATGACGGCGGATTCGACGCAGCCGCCCGATACCGAACCGGCGAAGGTGCCCTCGGCGTCCACCGCCATGTAGGAGCCGATGGAACGGGGTGCCGAGCCCCAGGTGGCCATGACCACGGCCATGACCACCCTTTTGCCCTCGTCCATCCATTTCAGCGCGGTGGCGAGCACCTCGCAGTCGTCGGCCGCCATGTCGGCGGGATCGCACTTGATGGCGTCGTGGCACATGGGGCTACTTCCCGTTCCAGAGGTCGTCCACCTGCTTGCGGGCCACCGCCAGCAGGACGCGGCGGCGGTACTTCACCCCGGCCACCGTGGTCTTCAGCACGTTGGAGACCTTGCGCACCGCCTGGGTCAGGGCCTCGGCGGTCTCATCGTTCCACGGGCGGCCCCACAGGGCGTCGGTGGGGATGGTCAGCGGCGCCGAATTGGTGCCGGTGATGGCGACGCGCAGGCCGGCGATGGCGTTGCCGTCCCGTTTCAAGGCCACCGCCACCCCGGCCAGGGGAAAATCGATGGCGTCGCGCACGCGGACCTTGGAATAGGCGGCGGTCCAGCCGGTGGCCGGCGGCACCAGCACGGCGGCCAGAACCTCGCCCGCGTCCAGGGCCAGATGCTCGGCCCCGCTTTCCTTGAACAGGTCGGCCAGCGCGATCTGGCGCAGGCCCTTAGGGCCAACGATCTCGGCCGAGGCGTTCAGCACCATCAGGGCCGGGGCGACGTCGCCGTGATAGGTGGCGTAGCAGCGGTCGGACTTGACCACCACGTGACACTTGTCGCCCTCGTATTTGAGGCAGAAGCCGTTGCCGGACCGCCACCACTCGGACTGGTTATAGAACACGCAGCGGGTGTCCTGGCACAGATTGCCGCCGAGCGTCGCTGCGGCGCGATGGCTGGGCCCGGCCACCAGCGAGGCGGCATGGGCCACCGCCGGCCAGGACGCCAGGATGCGCCCGTCCTCGGCGATGGCTTCCAGCGTCGCGCCGGCGCCGATGCGCAGGGCTCCGTCGGCGCCCACCGAAATGGTGCCGAAGCCGTTGATGCCGGTAAGGTCCACCAGGGTCTCGGGCTTGCCCAGGCCCCGGCGCAGGTTGGGCAGCAGATCGGTGCCGCCGGCCAGGGGCTCGGCCCCCGGAGCGGCCAAGGCGGCGACGGCGTCGGACAGCGAGGCGGGCCGCAAAGTGCGGAAATCGGGGAGGATGTTCATTCTGCGGCCTCCTTGGCGTCGAGGAGTTCGGTGATGGTCTCGGGGCTTAACGGGAACTTGGTGGAGCGCACGCCCACCGCCTCGTAGACCGCCTCGTGCACCGCCGGCAGGAAGCTGGCCAGCATGCCCTCGGACGCCTCCTTGGCGCCGAACGGGCCGTTGGGATCGAGGCTTTCGACGATCATCACCTCGATGTCGGGGCTTTCCGCCATGGTCGGCACCCGGTAGTCGAGGATGTTGCCGTGCATCATCTTGCCGTCTTCCCAGCGGGTTTCCTCGCTCAACGCCTGGCCCATGCCCATCCACACGCCGCCCTGGGTCTGGCCCTCGACGGCAAGCGGGTTGAGGGCCTTGCCCACGTCCACGGCCACCCACACCTTATGGGCGGTGACGCGGCCGGTGATCTCGCAGACCGAGGCCTCGACCACTTGCGCCGCGTAGCAGAAGCCCATGGTGGCGCCGATGGCGCTGCCGCGGATCTTCTTGTCGCCCTGGAACTCGGTCGGACAGGTGAAGGTGCCCTTCACCGTGATGGTGCCGGTGTCGATCAGGGCGGCCTTGACCACCTCCTGGAAGGTGAGGCCGGGGTCCTGGCTGCCGGCCACCATGAAGACCTCGTCGATGACCTCGATGTCCTCCTCGCGGGCGTCCAGCTTCTTGGCCGCCGCCTTGACCAGGATGGCCTTCATCTCCTCGGCCGCCGCGATGGAGGCATTGCCCACCATGAAGGTGACGCGCGACGAGTACGAGCCGTTGTCCTTGGGCGTCAGCGCCGAATCGGCCGAGATCACCCGGATGCGGCTCAATCGCACGCCCAGCACCTCGGCCGCCACCTGGGTGGCCATGGTGTTGGAGCCCTGGCCGATATCGGCGGCGCCGGTGAGCAGCGTGATGCCGCCATCGAAGTCGAGCTTGAGATTGACGGTGGCGTGGGGCTCGCCGGTCCAGTGCTTGGGCGTCGAGGTGCCCGACACGAAGTGGGACAGCGCGATGCCGAGCCCCCTGCCCTTGGGCATCTTGCCCTTGCGGCTCGCCCAGCCCGAGGCTTCCTTGACCTTCTCCAGGCATTCCGGCACGCCGTAGCTCATGACGCGCTGGGCATACATGGTGACGTAGGGAATCTGCGGCAGCATGTTGCGCTGACGGATCTCCAGGGAATCGATGCCCAGTTCCTCGCCCATCTCGGTGAGCAGGGCCTCGAAGGCGGCACGGGTGTCCACCGTGCCGTGGCCGCGCATGGCGCCGCAGGGCGGCGTGTTGGTGTAGACGCGCCAGGCGTCGTGCTTGATGGCCGGGATGTGATAGAGCCCGTGCATCAGGGCGCCGGTATAGAGGATGGTGATGATGCCGTAGCCGGCATAGGCGCCGCCCGCCTGGGTGGCCTCCAGGGCCAAAGCGGCGATCTTGCCGTCCTTCTTCAGGCCGATCTTCATCTTCACTTCCGTCCACGGACGGCCGCGATGGGCGATGAAGGTCTCCTCGCGGGTCTGGACCAGCTTGACCGTGCCCTTGGCTTTCCGGGCCAGCAGGCCGGCGATGATCTCGAAATGCAGGCACTCGGTGCGCGCCCCGAAACCGCCGCCCAGGAAGGGCTTGATCACCCGGATGCGGGCCGAGTCCATCTGCAGGCAGGCCGCCACCTTGAGGTGCACGTAGTACGGCACCTGGGTGGTGGTGTTCAGCGTCAGCATGTCGCGGACGGGATCGTACTCGGCGAGCGTGGCGTTCAGTTCCATATGGACGTGGTTGACCTCGGCGAAGGTGTAGACCTTCTCGCGGATCAGGTCGGCCTCATTGAAGGCGGCCTCCACATCGCCGAACTCGGCATGGACCTCGCGCAGCACGTTGTTGGGCTTGTCGTCGTGAATGGCGACGGCGCCGTCCTTCATGGCCGCCTTGGGCGTCATGTAGGCGGGCAGCACCTCGTACTCGACCTTGATGAGATTGATGGCCTTCTCGGCGGTCAGTTCATCGATGGCCGCGACGGCGGCAACGGGGTCGCCGCGATAGCGGACCTTGTCGCGGGCCAGCGGATATTCGTTCTCGGCGATGGGCAGCACGCCGTAGGGGACCGGCGTTTCGGCCCCCGTGCAGACGGCGAAGACGCCGTCCAGCGCCTCGGCCGCCGAGGTGTCGATGGATTTGATGCGGGCATGGGCGACGGGGCTCCTTAAGATTCGCCCCACCAGGGCGCCGGGGGCGGCGATGTCGGCGGTGTACTTGGCCTTGCCGGTCACCTTCTCGACGCCGTCAACCAAGGGGGTGCGGGCACCGACCGTGCCGTTCTTGGGGAATTTCGGGCTCATTGGGCCGCCTCCTGGCATCCGCAGCGGGCCTTGGCCGCACTTTCCACCGATTCGATGATCTTCACATAGCCGGTGCAGCGGCACAGATTGCCGGCCAGAGCCTCCTTGATCTGATCGCGGTTGGGATTGGGATTCTTGCGAAGAAGCGCCTCGGACGCCATCAGCATGCCCGGCGTGCAGAAGCCGCACTGGGTGCCCAGCTTTTCGTGAAAAGCCGCCTGCAGCTTGGAGATGGTACCCTGGGTCGCCAGGCTTTCCACCGTCTCCACCCTTTTGCCCGCCACCTGATGGGCCAGCGTCGAACAGGCCAGCCGGGGCCGGTCGTCCACCAGCACGGTGCAGGCGCCGCACTCGCCGCCGTCGCAGCCCTGCTTGGTCCCGGTGAGGTTGGTCACCTCGCGCAGGTAGTCGAGCAGCAGCATGTTGTCGGGCACCAGATCCTCGCGGGCGCGGCCGTTGAGGGTCAATCTGAGGATGCTTTTCAAGGTCTTCCTCCCTCGGAAGCTTTGGGTCTTTTTGGTGTTAGTAGAGTCGCTTGAGCAAAGAGATCAAAAGGCGCCGGGCGTCGTCGGACAGGCCGGCGGAAAAGTCGCGGTCCTGGCGGGCCACAGCGTCCTCGATGCGGGCCAGGGCCAGCTTGCCCTCGTCCGTCATGCGCAGATGGTAGGAACGGCGGTCGTTGGGCGCGGCGTCGCGGCGGATCAGCCCCTTGTCCTCGAGCGCGTTGACCACCTTGACGATGGAGGAGCGGTCCACCTCCATCACCTCGGCCAGGGCGCTCTGGGTCAGGCCGGAATTGTTGGCGATCACCTGCAGCATGCCGTAAAGGCCGGGCGTGATGCCCTCGGATTGGGTGACGGTCTGGGCAAAATGCTTGAAGGCCGCCACCTGGGCGCGGCGCAGATGGAACCCCAGCTCGTCGGTCATGGGACCGAACGAGGTTCCCGTCCCCTCTTCCAATTGGGCGATCTTGGCCTGGCTACCCGGCATGACAATACCCTCATTCCATTTCCGGGCATTGTTGACCAGGTCAACGACTTTGGCAACAAGATTGTTTACCTAGCAAACATTCTTGACAGGGTATGTCATTCCGAGCGAATGCGAGGAATCTCCGTTTGGAACGCTGGCGCCAATAAGGAAAAGCCGCTCCAGAATGAGATCCCTCACCTGCGCTCGGGATGACACTCTGAACGTCGGAAAGCCTCAGTCGGCCGATTGCAGCCCGCCGAAGCGGGTGTAATAGGCGGGGTGGGCCTCGGGCACCGGGCCTTCGGCGGTTTCCAGCATGCCCATCACATGGGTCTCGGCCGCCGCCTGGACCAGGCGGTAGAGGTTGCGGCACAGTACCCGGGCCGAGGTCCCCGGCCAGTGGGCGGGCAGCAATTCGTCGGGCAGCATGGGGTCGCGCAGCAGGGCGCGGCGATAGCCGTGCATCAGGAGGGTGCGGACCACGAAGCACAGTTCGGGGTTCAGCTCGCCGTTGCCCGACAGGGCCTGCCACAGGGGCCGGAAGGTGTCGAGGAACTCGTTGTAATCGGCGGCCAGACGGTCCAGATCCCAGCAGGTGTGGATCAGGTCGCGCAGCGCCTCGGGCGTCACCCAATCCTCGGCGCTGGCGGTCATCATCACGGCGCGGTCCTGCACGCCGGCCTCGGCCAGGGCCTGGCGGACCGCACTCTTGTCCGGATCGGGATGGACCAGCACGCCGCTGGCCAGTTGGCCGAAACCCAGCCAGCCCAGGTCGCGGCGCAGCGAATCGCGCCGCTCGGAATCCATGCCCTCGATATTGGTCACCGCCAGGGTCCAGTTACCGTCCCAGGGCTTGCCGTTGTAATGATAGATGCGGTTGTGGGCGGCCTCGAAGCGGCGGCGCCCCATCTCGGTCAGGCGGTAATAGCTGCGCCGCCCGATCTGCATGGAGGACAGCCACGCCTCCTTGGACAGGCGGAACACCGAGGTGCGCACGATGCGCTCGTTCAGGCCCAGCGGTTCGACCAGATTGATCACGCTGCCCAGCCAGGCGCTGCCGCCATGGTGCGAGATGGCATCGCCATAGACGGTAATGATCAGCGACTTCGCCTTGGGGCGAAGACGCGCCAGAACCTGTCCTACGATTTCACCCACCCGCCGGTTCATGCCACCCTGCCCGGATTAAAGATAAAGCAGCCCTTCCACGCGGCACATCCTAATGAAGCCGTGTTTTCGGGCAACCACGAATTTCGAGGAACCACCGTAACGATCAATGGACTGGAAAACGCCATACGAAAGGCTTATAGTCCCGTTCCCTTGGCAGGAGATTGGGGCTCCTTCCGACATTCCGCAGAAACAGTCGGATTACAATGCCCCAACTCGCCCGCTTCGGCATCCGCGCCAAACTCATTCTGATCTTCGTCCTGATCAAGGTCATTCCCCTGCTGGTGCTGGCGGGTTTCGCCTGGCGCGGCCAGGCCTGGCTGGCCGAGCGGGTTTCGGAAAACGTGACGAGCATGACGCGAGCCATGCGCGAAACCGCCGAGCAGGTGGTGGCCGGCACCACCAACTCGGCGATCAGGGCGCTGGACGACGCCGCCAGGGAAAGCCTGGAGCGGCTGACCACCGACACCGCCCGCCAGGTGGCCGATTTCCTTTACGACCGGGACGGCGACATCCGTTCGGCGGCGATGATCGAGCCCAGCGAGGACAGCTATCGCCGCTTCCTGCGCGGCCGCACCCGCCTGGTGGAACGCCACTACCCCTGGGTCCCCACCCCCGACGGCTCAAAATGGGTGCCCGGTCCTGAGGCGGTGCCCCATTACGACGCCCCGCCCATCCAGTCCTCCATCGAGGACAACCGCCGCAACTTCAACTACCGCCCCGCCACCGAGGGCGGCCTGAAGGTCGAGCGCCCCCTGTTCCTGGAAATGACCTTCATCGGCCTGGACGGGCGCGAGAAGGTCAAGGTCACCACCTCGGATCTGGTGAACAGGGACCTGCGCGACGTGTCGAAGCGCGAGAACACCTTCATCAAGGCCGAGACTTATTTCGACAGCCTGAAATCCCTGGGTCCCGACAAGATCCATGTGTCGGACGTGATCGGCGCCTATGTGCGCTCGCCCATCATCGGCCCGTTCACGCCCAAGGCGGCGGCGGCCAAGGGTATCGAGTTCGCGCCGGAGAAGGCCGCCTTCGCCGGCACCGAGAATCCGGTCGGCACCCGCTTTCGCGGTCTGGTGCGCTGGGCGACCCCGGTGGTCCGCCAGGGACAGACCATCGGCTGGGTGACCCTGGCGCTCGATCACGACCACCTGATGGAATTCACCGACCACATCCTGCCGACGCCTGACCGCTATTCGCCCATCGCCGACGCGGCGTCGGGCAATTACGCCTTCATCTGGGACTACAAGGGTCGTTCGGTGGTGCATCCCCGCCATTACTTCATCACCGGCTACGACCCCGAGACGGGCGAGCCGGCGGTGCCGTGGCTGGATACCGGCCTGTACGCCCAGTGGCAGGAAAGCGGCAAGCCCATCGGGGAATTCCTGAAGACCGCCCCCACCTTCCTCGAGCAATCCCTGAAGAAGAAGGGCGCCCCGGAACTGGTCAAGCAGGGTCTGCTGGGCCTCGATTGCCGCTATCTCAACCACGCGCCCCAATGCACCGGCTGGATGGACCTCACCAGCCAGGGCGGCTCGGGCTCGTTCGAGATTTTCTGGAGCGGATTGTGGAAGCTGACCACGGCGGCCACCATCCCCTACTACACCGGCCCCTACGGACAATCCCCGCGCGGGTTCGGCTTCGTCACCATCGGCGCCAACGTGGACGATTTCCACGCCGCCGCCGCCAAGGAGAAGGAGCACACAGACCAGATCCTGGCGCTGCGAAACCGTGACCTGCAGGCCCAGTACGACAGCGTCATGGCCCTGATCGCCGCCCAGGTGGAAAGCCTGGCGCGCCAGCTGTCGCTGTCCACCCTGGTGATGATCGCCGTGGTGATCGGCATCGCCGTATGGATGGCCTCGTTCCTGACACGGCGCATCACCGCCGTGGTGGGCGGCATCCATCGCTTCAGCGAGCAGGAGACCGAATACCGCCTGCCGGTCCACGGCAACGACGAGATGGCCTCTCTGGCCCTGTCCTTCAACCAGATGGCCGATCGCGTCGGCGAATCCTTCGTCCGCCTGGAAGAGGCCCGCAAGCGGGCGGAAGAAGCCAGCCGCATGAAGAGCGAATTCCTGGCCAATATGAGCCACGAACTGCGCACCCCCCTGAACGGCATCATCGGCTTTTCCGAGCTAATCCGTGACGAGGCCACCGACGACGAGACCCGCGAGAACGCCGACATCATCGAAAAAAGCAGCCGCCACCTGCTGGAACTGGTCAATTCCATTCTCGACATCGCCAAGATCGAGGCCGGGGCCATGACCCTTTCGGTTCAGCCGGTGAAGCTGGCCGCCCTGGTGACGGAGGCCGCCGCCGTCCACCAATCGGCGGCCCTGGCCAAGGGAATCGGCCTGATCAACCGAATCGGCGAGGATTGCCCGGAAACCATCCAGGCCGATCCCCTGCGCCTGCGCCAGGTCCTCCACAACCTGCTGTCCAACGCCGTCAAGTTCACGGAAAAAGGCGAGGTGTCCTTAAGCGTCGAACGGATGCCCGGCCATGTGGTGTTCCGGGTGGCCGATACCGGGGCCGGCATTCCCGAAGACATGCTGCACGCCATTTTCGAGAAGTTCCGTCAGGTTGATTCCTTCCTAACCCGCTCCCATAGTGGAACCGGCCTGGGCCTCACCCTGGCCCGCCATCTGGTCGAGCTGATGGGAGGAACCATCGGAGTCGAATCCACGCTCGGCCAGGGAACCGTCTTCCACTTCACCCTGCCCTGCCAACAGCCCGAGAGCCCCTCATGAAGAATGCCCTGGTGGTCGATGATAACGATGTCAACCGCATCCTGGCGTCCCGCCTGCTGACCAAGGCCGGCTGGACGGTGTCCGACGTGGATTGCGGCGAGGCGGCGCTCAGTTTCCTCGCCGCCAATTCCGTGTCGCTGATCCTGCTGGACGTCAGCATGCCGACCATGAGCGGCCAGGAGGTCTGCCGGCGCATCCGCGCCGAAAGCCTGGGCGGCCCGAACGTCAAGATCGCCGCCTATACCGCCCACGCCATGCCCGAGGAGGTGCAGGAATTCCTCGACGGCGGCTTCGACACCGTGCTGCTCAAGCCCATGTCCCGCGACCGCCTGAACGCCACCTTGAGCGAATTGGGGTTCGCATGATCCGCCGCCGTCTGGTTCTCATCGGCCTGGCCGCCGCCCTGGCCGCCGCCCCGGCAATCGCCGCCGAACGCCCCACCCGGGAACAGGTCCAGGCGCTCACCCTGAAGGCCGCGGCGCTGGTGGCCGCCGATGGCATGGAAAAGGCGCGCGAAGCCTTCCACCGCGAGGGTGAATTCCGCTTCGGCGAGATCTACGTCAACGTCATCGACGCCAACGGCACCTGGATGATCTATCCGCCCAACCCCAGGAACGAGGGCAAGTCGGTGCTCAACGTCAAGGACAGCACCGGCAAGCTGCTGGTCCAGGAGATCATCTCCGTGGCCCGCGACAAGGGCGAAGGCTGGGTCGAGTACCAGTGGCTCAATCCGGCCAGCAACCGGATCGAGCCGAAGATCACCTACGTCAAGGCCGTTCCCGGCAAGGACCTCATCACCTATATCGGGCTCTACAAGTAGGCGGATCGGTCTTTTGATGTCATCCCGAGCGAATGCGAGGGATCCCCGCCTGGACCAACAGTGCCGGTTCTGACAGCCGTTCCAGGACGAGATCCCTCCGCCCACCGGGCGTCGGGATGACGGGTTACTTCACTCGACGCCCCGCCCTCAGCCCCAGATGTCCTGGGTGATGTTGGCGTACCAGCTCTCGGCATAGGCGGCTTCCAGCCCCCGGAACATGGCCGAGGCCCCCTTGGGGCTGATGCCGCCCGATCCGGGAACGTCGGCGATCTTGCCGTTGATCACCCGGTAGACCCCGGCCACGGTGATGCCGTAATCGGGCGACAGCAGCGAGTAGCAGGTGTTCATCCAGATGGGATCGGGGGCCGGCAGCCCCCGCAGCGCCGCCACGATGGCGGCGGCGGCCACCTTGGCCTGGGAATTGGCTGAAAAGCCCGATTTCGGCTGGGGGGCGGCGTTGGTGGCGTCGCCCACCACGTAGATGTCGGGAGCCTTGGCCGACTGGAAGGTCTGCGGCACCACCGGCACCCAGCCGGAAGGATCGGCCAGCCCGGCGGAAATGGCGATCCGTCCGGCGCTCTGTTGCGGAATGTGGTTCAGCACGCTGGCCTTGTGGCGGGTGCCGAACTCGGTCTCCACCGTCAGGGTCTTGGCATCCACCTGCACCACCTTGCCGTCCTTGGACAAGGGCACCCATTCCAGCAGGCCCTTGTAGAGCTGGTCCCAGCCCTCGGTGAACAGCGGCTGCTTGGAGAAGGAATCCTTGGCGTCGAGCAGCAGCAGCTTGGAGCGGGGCTTCCTGGTCTTGAGGTAATGGGCGATCAGGCTGGCGCGCTCGTAGGGGCCGGGCGGGCAGCGGTAGGGATTGGCGGGAATGGTCATCACCACCACGCCGCCGTCCTCCATGGCCTCCAGCTGGCGGCGCAGCAGCAGAGTCTGCGGCCCGGCCTTCCAGGCGTGGGGCGCCAGCTCGGCATCGGCCTCGGCATAGCCCTGCTCGCCCCACTTGATGTCGATGCCGGGCGACAGCACCAGCTTGTCGTAGGGGAGTTTCTCGCCGCCCTGCAGCACCACCAGCTTGGCGGCGGCGTCGATTGCGGTCACCTCGGCGTGGATCACCTCCACCCCGTGGCCGCGCAGGCCGTCATAGCCGAAGGTGTTGGCGTCAAGCGAGCGGAAGCCGCCGATCACCGAATTGCTGAACGGGCAGGTGATGAACCGGGTGGAGCGCTCCACCAGGGTCACCCGCAGGGAGGGATCGGCGCGGCGCAGATACTTGGCGGCAGTGGCGCCCCCGAAGCCGCCGCCCACCACCACCACCCGGGGGCCGGTTCCGGCCGGGCCGGTGGCGCAGGCCGAGGTAAGCGAGGACAGGCCGGCGGCGCCGGCCAGGGCCAGGAAGGAACGGCGGTCGAAGCTGCTGGTCATGGCGAAGCCCCCCTTCTCAGCGCAGATTGGCGAAATACTGGGCCACCGTGTCGATCTCGGCCTCGCTGAGGCCCTTGACCAGACGCGGCATGACGGTGGCGTTGGCCACCTTGTCGGCCTTGAAGTCGCGCAGCTTGCCGGCGATCAGGAAGGCGGGCTTGCCGGCGATGGCCGGAATGGCGCCCTCGTTGCGCCCCTCCGTCCCATGGCAATTGGCGCAGACCGCCGCCGCCAGGGGGGCGGGGGCGGGCTCGGCCGCCCGAGCCGCAAGGGGGAACGCGATAATCACAGCCGGAACGACCAGAAACGATAATGCCCGCATGATAACCCCCAACTCGGCAAGTTGAATTCAGACCATTCTACACGTTTTCCCCGACGAATACCCGCGCCTTGCGCAGGAAGACCGAAACATCCTGCCCGCGCCGCAGACCCAGCTTGTCCTTGACGTCGCGCGACAGCTCGGCCTCGACGATGAGTCCGTCGGCCAGCTCCAGTTCGGCGCGCACCACCGGGCCCAGCACCACCACCTGGCGCACCCTGGCCTGGGGGATATCGGGAGACAGTTCCAGGACTTCAACGTCATGGGGACGGATGAAGGCGGTGCCGGGGCCGTCGGCCCGCCCCTCGCCCACATGCAGGCCGCCCACCTGGGCCTGACCGCCCGCCACCCGGCAGGGCAGCGCGTTGACGTTGCCCAGGAAGCGATAGACGAAGGGGGTGGCCGGAGAATCGTAGATTTCGGCCGGCGTGCCGATCTGCTCGATGCGGCCCTTGTTCATCACCACCACCTCGTCGGCCACTTCCAGGGCTTCCTCCTGGTCGTGGGTGACGAACACGCCGGTCAGGCCCATCTCGTCGTGCAGGTGGCGCAGCCAGCGGCGCAGGTCCTTGCGCACCTGGGCGTCCAGCGCGCCGAACGGCTCGTCCAGCAGCAGGAGGCGCGGCTCCACCGCCAGGGCGCGGGCCAGGGCGACGCGCTGGCGCTGTCCGCCCGACAATTGGGCCGGATAGCGCCCGGCCAGGCCCTCTAGCTGCACCAGTTCCAGCAGGGTGTGGACCTTCTCGCTGATGGCCGCCACGGGGGGACGGTCGGCGCCCTTCCTCACCTTCAGGCCGAAGGCGATGTTCTCGGCCACGGTCATGTGGCGGAACAGGGCGTAATGCTGGAAGACGAATCCCACCTTGCGGTCGCGGGTCCCCAGCCCGGTGGCGTCCACGCCCCCTAGGCGGACCCGCCCGTCGTCGGGCTGCTCCAGCCCGGCCAGGATGCGCAGCAGGGTGGTCTTGCCCGACCCCGACGGCCCCAGCAGCGCCACCAGCTTGCCCTGCGCCACCTTGAGCGACACCTGGTCCAGCGCGGCGAAGGTGCCGAAGCGCTTGGAAATATTTTCGACCTCGATCATATCCGACCCTTCAATGCCCGCCCCGTTAATGTCCGATCGCGGCAAGCTCGTCCCGATGCCACCATTCGAGTACCGCTTTGACCGCCAGAGTGACAAGGGCCAGAACGGCAAGGAGAGAGGCGACCGCGAAAGCGCCGACGAAATCATATTCATTGTAGAGGATCTCCACATGCAGCGGCATGGTATTGGTAAGGCCCCGGATATGGCCTGACACCACGGAAACGGCTCCGAATTCGCCCATGGCCCGGGCGTTGCACAGCAAGACGCCGTACAACAGCCCCCAGCGGACATTGGGCAGCGTCACCAGCCGGAAGGCGGAAAAGCCCGACGCGCCCAGCGTCAGCGCCGCCTCCTCCTCCTCGCGCCCCTGCTCCTCCATCAGCGGAATGAGCTCGCGGGCGACGAAGGGGAAGGTGACGAAGATGGTGGCCAGCACGATACCCGGCACCGCGAAGATGACCTTGAGGTCGTGCTCGGCCAGCCAGGGACCGAGCAGGCCCTGCAGACCGAACAGCAGCACGTAGATCAGGCCCGAAATCACCGGCGAGACCGAGAACGGCAGCTCGATCAGCGAGACCAGCAGGCTCTTGCCGCCGAAATCGAACTTGGCGATGGCCCAGCTGGCCGCCAGACCGAAGACGATGTTGAGCGGCACGGCGATGGCCGCGACGATCAGGGTCAGGCGGATGGACGAAAAGGTGTCGTCGGTGGAAAGCGCCCGGACATAGGCGCCCCAGCCCTTGGCGAAGGCCTCGGCCAGCACGGCGACCAGGGGCGCCAGCAAGAACAGCCCCAGGAAGGCCAAAGCCAGCAGGGTCAGGCTCCAGCGGACCAGGGCGGGTTCGCGGATTGCTCTGTTGCTCATGCTCCCCCCATGCGCCCGCGGCGCCACTTCTGCAACAGGTTGACGGCCAGCAGCAGGGTGAAGGAAATCCCCAGCATCACCGTGGCGATGGCGGTCGCTCCCACGTAGTCGTATTGCTCCAGCTTGGTGACGATCAGCAACGGGGCGATCTCGGACACGCCGGGCAGGTTGCCGGCGATGAAGATCACCGAGCCGTACTCGCCCACCGCCCGGGCCAGGGCCAGGGAAAAGCCGGTCAGCAGCGACGGCAGGATCGAGGGCAGAATCACCCGCAGAAAAGTCTGCACCCGGTCGGCGCCCAGCGAGGCGGCGGCCTCCTCCAGCTCCAGATCCACGTCGTGCAGCACCGGCTCCACCGTGCGCACCACGAAGGGCAGGCCGATGAACACCATGGCCACCACCACGCCCAGCGGCGTGAAGGCCACCTTGACCCCCAACGGCTCCAGCAGGCGGCCCAGCCAGCCGTTGGGAGCGTACAGCGCGGTCAGCGCGATGCCGGCCACGGCGGTGGGCAGGGCGAAGGGCAGATCGATCACCGCATCCACCAGCCGGCGGCCGGGAAAGGGATAGCGGACCAGCACCCAGGCCACCAGCAGACCGAACACCGTGTTGATCAGCGCCGCCGCCAGGGCGCCGCCGAACGACAGGCCAAGCGCCGACAGCACCCGGGAATCGCTGAGGATGGCCCCCCACTGCGCCAGGCTGGTCCCCGCCGCCTTGATCACCAGCGCCGCCAGGGGCAGCAGCACGATCAGCGACAGGTAAGCCAAGGTAAGGCCCATGGTCGGGCCGAAGCCCGGAATGACGCTGGGCGCCCGGCGCGGCAGGGAAAGAGTGAGGGTGAGGGCGGCCATCCCCCGCCCCTACTTCTTGGCCGTGATGCGGTCGAACACGCCGCCGTCCGAGAAATGCTCGGTCTGGGCCTTGGTCCAGCCGCCGAACACGTCGTCGATGGTAAACAGCTTGACCGGGGCGAAGGTGGCGGCGGTCTTCTTCACCACTTCGGGATCGCGGGGACGGTAGAAGTTGCGCGCGATGATCTCCTGCGCCTCGGGGGTGTAGAGGAAGTCGAGATAGGCCTGGGCCACGGCGCGGGTGCCGCGCTTGTCCACCACCTTGTCGACCACCGCCACCGGCGGCTCGGCCAGGATGGACAGCGACGGCGTGACGATCTCGAAGCCCGAACCGAATTCCTTGAGCGCCAGATGGGCCTCGTTCTCCCAGGCCAGCAGCACGTCGCCCAGGCCGCGTTGAGCGAAGGTGACGGTGGAGCCGCGCGCCCCCGAATCCAGCACCGGGACGTTCTTGAACAGGGCGGCGACGAAATCCTGGGCCTTGGCCGCGTCGTTGTTGTTGCGATCCAGCGCATAGCCCCAGGCGGCCAGATAGTTCCAGCGCGCACCGCCCGAGGTCTTGGGATTGGGGGTGATCACCGAGACGCCGGGCTTGACCAGATCGCCCCAGTCCTTGATCTGCTTCGGGTTGCCCTTCCTGACCAGGAACACGATGGTCGAGGTGTAGGGGGCGGAATTGTAGGACAGGCGCTTCTGCCAGCCGCGATCCAGCAGCTTGGCCTTGTCGGCGATGGCGTCGATGTCGTAGGCCAGCGCCAGGGTCACCACGTCGGCCTCCAGCCCGTCGATCACCGAACGGGCCTGCTTGCCCGAACCGCCGTGGGACTGGTTGATCTTCAGGTCCTCGCCGCTCTTGGCCTTCCACTGCTTGATGAAGCTGTCGTTGAGGGCCTGATACAGCTCGCGGGTGGGATCGTAGGAGACGTTGAGCAGGGTCCGGCTTTCCGCCGCCTGGGCGCCGGGCATCAGCGCCGCCATCCCCAGGGCCAGCATCACCGCGAACAGGGCCGCCAGCAGCAACCGCCGCGCCTCATCCTCATGAAAACCGATCATCGCACCCTCCGATTTCACACACGAGTCATGTCATTCATTCTTTAGACCACTAATCTGTAGACTACTGGGGTATTGGTGTCAAGCACCCGCCCACGCCGCCAATGCGCCCACGGCATGGCCACATCCCATCGATATACATATGCGACCATCCGAAATAGATGCTAAAGTCCCGCATCAAACTGAGGCGTTCGCCGGCGGGGAGAGGCGATGATGTCGGTCGAATATGCGACCAGTTCCCACCGTGAGACGGTGGTGGTGATCGACACCAGCGAGAGCCACCGGCGTCAGGTCGAGCATGCCCTGACCTCGTTCTATCGTATCGCCACCTACGGCAATACCGCCGATGCCTTGACGGCCATGAGCAAGTCGCCGCCCTGCGCCATCGTGATCGACCGCGGCGCCGAACCGCAGGAGTCCTGCGACTTCATCGCCACACTGCGCCGCAACCCCACCCTTGCCGCCACGCCCGTCGTGTTCATCAGTTCCAGCGACGACCCGGCGACCCGCAAGGCGGCCAAGGACAGCGGGGCGGATTCCTTCCTGGCCAAGCCCTATCGCCGCAGCATGCTGATCCGGGCCATCTCGCAGCAGATCAACCGGGCCATCGAGCGGCGGTGGGAAAAGCTGCCGACCCTGCAGCGCGACGCGCTGGTCGGCACCATGGACATCTTCAACAGCGTCAGCGACGTGATCGAAAGCGGCGAGCCCATCGCCTATTCCAAGGTCACCGACGCCTGCGGCCCCCTGGTCGAGGCGGTGGGAACCGGGGAATTCCGCGTCATCCTGGACGAGGTGCGCGGCCACGACAATTTCTCCTACGCCCACAGCCTGGGGGTCGCCACCCTTTTGCTGCTGTTCGGCTACACCATCGGGCTGAAGGGCGACGAGCTGTCGCTGCTGGGCAGCGGCGGGCTGCTCCACGACGTGGGCAAGATGTCCATTCCCTACGACGTGCTGAACAAGGTGGGCGCCCTGTCCAAGGAAGAGCAGGACCTGATGAGGGGCCATGTGACCGGCACCCACGCCTATCTGGAAAAGTGCCTGGACCTGCCGCGCAACATCCTGCTGATCGGCAACCAGCATCACGAGCGCCTGGACGGATCGGGCTACCCTAAGGGATTGAAGGGGGCGGAGCTCAACGAACTGGCCCGCATGTCGGCCATCGTCGACGTGTTCTGCGCGCTTAGCGACCGCCGCCCCTACAAGCCGGCGCAGACGGCCGAGCAGGCCCTGCAGATCATGCTCGACGACATGCCGGGCAAGCTGGACGTGCAATTGCTGTCCCTGTTCCGTGAAATGCTGCTGGATTCGGGCCGGTAGGGGCGATGATGCGGCATCGGTTGCGCATCCTGCTGGTCGAGGACAATCCGGGCGACGCCCTGCTGATCAAGACCGCCTTGAAGGAGGCCCGGTCGGCCGGCTTCATCGTCATGCACGAGGAGACCCTGGCCGCCGCCATCGAGCGCCTGACCATTAGTTCCGGCTTCGACGCGGTACTACTCGACCTCGGTCTGCCCGATTCGGAAAGCTCCCAGACTCTCCACGGCCTGCTGTCCGCCGTCGCGCCGCTGCCCGTGGTCATCATGACCGGACTGGACGATCCCCAGGCGGCCGAACAGGCCATCGAGCAGGGCGCCCAGGACTTCCTGGTCAAGGGCGAGATGGATTCCCGCTCCCTGGCCAGAACCCTGCAGAACGCCATCTACCGCTTCCGCAGCGAGCGGGAAAGGATGCATCTGGCCGACATGCTGGCCAGCGAATACGACCGCATGGCCGAGGAACTCTCGGCGGCCCGCAACATGCAGTTCGACCTGCTGCCGCGCTCCAATCGCCTGGAGGCCATCCGGACCTCCCTCGGTCTGGCGGTCGAGGGGTATTTCAAGCCGTCCTCGGATATCGGCGGCGATCTGTGGGGCTGCATGGAGGGCAGTGACGGCTGCCTGACCCTTTACGCCCTCGATTTCTCCGGCCACGGGGTCGGGGCGGCGCTCAACGTCTTTCGCCTGCACACCCTGATCAGCGAATTGAAGGGCCAGGTGGTGGACCCGGCCGCCACCCTGATCCAACTCAACACGGCGCTGCACGGCCTGCTGCCGCGCGGCCAATACGCCACCATGGTGCTGGCCGTCATCGATACCGCCGCCGGAACCATCACATGGTCGGGTGCCGGCGCGCCGCGCCCCCTGCTGTTCGACGGCCAAGGCGGGGTGGAACGGCTCGACACCATCGGCACGCCGCTGGGGCTGGGCAAGACGGGACGGTACTTCAACCGCTCGGCCGCCTTTCCTCCCGGCACCAGCCTGTTCGTCTACAGCGACGCCATGACCGAGGCGCTGCTGCCCGATGGCGAGATGTTCGAGAACGAGCGGCTGGAAGATCTTGTCCGCCGCCACCACACACCAGGGGGCGGGATCGCCATGTCGAGACCTTCCTCGACAGTGTCCAGACGCCGCTTACCGACGACATGACGGCGGTAGCGGTCATCCGCCTGGGCAGCCGGGACTGATCCCTATTCCGGCCGCTCGGTCCTCAAGCGCTTGACCTCGCCCCGCTTGGACTTGCTGTCGAGGCGCCGGGCCTGGGAGCCTTTGGTCGGCTTGGTCTCGCGCCGCTCCGGCGGCGGCGGCTTGGCGGCCTCGCGGATCATCTCGATCAGCCGGTCCAATGCCGCCTGACGGTTCATCTCCTGACTCCGCGCGTCCTGGGCCACCAGCACCAGCACGCCGTCCTTGGTCAGACGCCGCCCGTCCAAGCGTTCCAGATTGGCCTTCACCCTCTCGGGAAGGCTGGGGGAGTTGCGCACGTCGAAGCGCAGTTGTACCGCCGTGCTGGTTTTGTTGACGTTCAGTGCGTCATCGCTAGATGCCGGGAGTGTGGCGAACCCCATGCTTGCAGTGGTATTGTCGCGGAACGTTTCCCTTGCCTACGGTGCCCATGCGCGCGACGGTTCCCCCCGACCTTCTCGACTCCGTCGTGGCCTTTTTCCAGCCACAGCGGGTGATTCTGTTCGGGTCTCGGGCGCGCGGAGACGACGGCGCGGATAGCGACGTTGATCTTTTGGTGGTGGTTGACGACGACACGCCCGCGGAGAAAGTCACGCTGCAAGCTGGATACGAATCACGCCGCTCCTACCGGAAAGCCGTGGATGTCATTCCCGTCCGCGACTCGGTCTTCCGCAAGAAGCGGAATATCGTGGGAACGCTGTCATTCAGTGCGGCCCATGACGGCGTGGTGGTGTATGAGCGCAGCTGATCCGGAAGATATTTGGTCCGCCGTCGAGCAATGGATCGCCCATGCGCGGTCCGACCGACGGGCGGCGGAGGTCTGCCTGAACGCTCGCCCGCCTCTCCTGGACGCCGCCAGCTTCCACTGCCAGCAAGCGGTCGAGAAGCTGTTGAAGGCCGCCCTGGTGTGGGCGGAAGTTCCATTTCGGAAAACCCACGATCTTGCGGAACTGGGGACCGCCGTCGTCGGCATGTATCCGTTTCTGGCCGATATCGTCGCAACCGTCGAACCGTGGACGACCTGGAACATTGCTTATCGCTACCCAGGCGACGATGTGCACGACTCCTTGCCGACCCCGGAAGTGATCGCCGCGGCGCTGGCCATCATCGATCAGTTCGTCATGGCCATCCGGGATTTGCGGAACCCTGCCTGAGGCACCTGAGCACGCCGCCTATTCCGGCCGCTCCGTCCTCAGGCGCTTGACCTCGCCCCGCTTGGACTTGCTGTCCATGCGGCGCTGCTGGCTGCCCTTGGTCGGCTTGGTCTCGCGCCGCACCGGCGGCGGCGGCTTGGCGGCCTCGCGGATCATCTCGATCAGGCGGTCGAGAGCCGCCTGGCGGTTCATCTCCTGGGAGCGGGCATCCTGGGCCACCAGCACCAGTACGCCGTCCTTGGTCAGCCGCCGCCCGGCCAGACGCTCCAGATTGGCCTTCACCCGATCGGGAAGGCTGGGGGAATTGCGCACATCGAAGCGCAACTGCACCGCCGTGCTCGTCTTGTTGACATGCTGGCCGCCCGGCCCCGAGGCGCGGACGAAGTTTTCCTCGATCTCGGATTCGTCGATGGCGATGCGGTGGGTGACGGAAATCATGGCGGCAGCTTATCCCATGGCCACGGCATTGGTAAGATTCCGTCATCAGATACGATGCTGCGCTTCCCATATCCTTTTGGTATAGTTGGAATTCATCTTTGGGGAAATGATCGGACTGGACGCCAATTTGACCGGTAAATCTCCGGACTCGGAAGCGGCCTCCCCCCTCGCCGTCGTCACGGCGGGAGTGATGCGTTATACCGCCGTGGGTCTGCTGGCCTGGACCCTGCTCCTGGGAATCTCGCTGGCCTGGAACATCAGCAAGCAGCGTGAAATCACCCTGGAGCTGGCGACCAACACCGCTCTGGCCAACTTCAACAAGGACGTCGCCTATCGCCTGTGGGCATCGGGGCATGGCGGGGTCTACGTGGAGCCGACCGAGAAGACCCCGCCCAGCCCCTGGCTGGCCCACCTGCCCGACCGCGACCTGATCGCCAATGACGGCCGGCGGCTGACCCTGATGAATCCCGCCTACATGCTGCGCGAGATGATGCAGGACCATGGCGAGTTGTACGGCATCAAGGGACGTATCGTCGGCATCGTCGCGCTGAACCCCGCCAACGTCGCCGACCCGTGGGAGGCCGAGGGCATCCGCCAGTTCGCCGCCGGCCGCATGGACGAGATCATGGAGGTATCCGACATCGACGGCGCCCCCTTCCTGCGCCTGTTCAAGCCGTTCCGCATGGAGGCCAGCTGCCAGAAATGCCACGGCCATCTGGGCTTCAAGGACGGCGAGGTCCGGGGCGGCATCGGTGTTTCGGTGCCGCTCGCCCCCTATCAGGCGGGCGAGGCCGAGGTAGTGCGGACCATGAGCGCCACCCACGGAACCGTCTGGCTGACCGGGGTGCTGGCCATCGGCTGGATCGCCCGGCGCAGCCATGCGCGGCTGACCGCCAACGCCATGATGACCCAGGCCCTGAGCGACAGCGAGCGGTACTATCGCGCCATTGTCGAGACCTCATCCGACGGTTTCTGGATGACCGATGCCAAGGGCCGCATTCTCGAGGTCAACAACGCCTATGCCCGCCGCTCCGGCTATAGCGGCGAGCAGCTGCGGACCATGTCCATCTCGGACCTGGACGCCGAGGAGACCTCCGAGGAAACCAGCGCCCACATTGCCGCGGTGACCCGTGGCGACGTCGCCCGCTTCGAGACCCGCCACCGCACCCGCACCGGTGAAGTCTGGGACGTGGAAGTCAGCACATCCTATTTCCCCGGCGGCGAGGGGCGGCTGTTCGTGTTCCTGCGCGACATTTCCGAGCGCAAGCAGGCCGAGCGGGTTCTGGCGGACAGCGAGCGCCGCTTCCGCGAAATGGCCGAGACCATCGATCAGGTGTTCTTCATTGCCGATCAGGATTACCGCCGCTTCCACTACATCAGCCCGGCCTTCAGCCGATTGTGGGGGCGCGATCCGGCGAACCTGATCGAGGATCCCACCTCGTGGCCCGCCTGGATTCATCCCGAGGACCGCGAACCGGTCATGGCATTGGTGGCATCGAGCATCGGATCGGGTGAGTACCAGGCGGAATTCCGGGTGGTCCACCCCGATGGCTCGGTGGTCTGGCTGCACGCCAAATCGTTCGAAGTCAACGACCCGGCGGGCGGCTCACCCTATACCCTGGGGTTCCACACCGACATCAGTCAGGCCAAGATGGTCGAAGCGGAACTGCGCGACAAGAATCAGGCGCTGCAGCGTTCCAACGCCGAATTGGAGTCCTTCGCCTATGTGGCTTCCCACGATCTTCGTGAACCGCTGCGCAACATCACGTCCTTCTCCACCCTGTTGTCCCGCCGCCTCGCCGGCAAGCTGAACGACGAGGAGCGGGATTACATCAAGATCGTCACCGACGCCGCCAACCGGATGGACAGTCTGGTCCGCGACCTGCTGGAAGTCAGCCGGGTGGGGCAAAGCGGGCGGGCCATGGTTCCGGTTTCCCTGAATGAACTGGCCGAATCGGCCCGGGACGGGCTGCGCAGCCAGATGCAGGCCGCCGACGCCCAAATCGAGATCGCCTCGCCCCTGCCTATTGTGATGGGCAACGATGACGAGCTTTATCGGGTTCTGCTCAACCTGCTGGGCAACGCACTCAAGTACCACGGCCCGGACCCGGTTCGCATCGTCTTGGACTGCGATGCCGACGGGCCGGAAATGTGGCGCTTCACCGTGGCCGACAACGGAATCGGCCTGGAGGCGGGCAAAGGCTACGAGGAGCGCATCTTCGGCCTGTTCCAGCGCCTGCACCAGCGCGACGAATACGGCGGCGGCACCGGAATCGGCCTGCCGGTCTGCCGCAAGATCATCGAGCGGCACGGCGGACGGATCTGGGCCGAGTCCGAGGGGCTGGGCAAGGGCACCCGCATCGTCTTCACCCTGCCGAGACTGCCGGATTAGCGCCCCCGGCTGAGCTCCAGTTCCGCCCTGGCCAGGGCGGCGTCGAGTTGGGACCTCAGGCTTGCCTTCTCCGCCGCCGGCGCCTGGCGGAAACGGCGCAACAGGTCGTCGGCCTCCATCAGGATAGGGCCGGCCCCCATGGCGGAATGGGCGGAAGCCCTGACCTTCAGCGTCTCGATCTCGGCCGACTTGGCGGCCGCATAGGCGTTGTCCGATGACGGCGCGGGCTTGTCGGCGGCCCAGGCTCCCCCCAGCCATAGGCAAACGGCCAGGGCGGGCAACAGGCGGTGAAATGTGGTCATGATGCACCTCCGATCATCAATCTATACCCCCCATTCGCGAATCACTACCGTGGCGGCGGCGCGGAACAGGCGCTCGAGCACCGAGCGTCCCTCGCCGTCCAGATGGACCTCGCCCCGCTGCATCACCGGCTCGGACGCCGTGCCGGCCACGGACAGGCGAACACGATAGAGCGCCGCGTCGGGGACCAGGGCCTTGTCGACGAAACGGGCTGGAACGGTTCCTCCGTACTGGACGGCCAGGGCGGGATCGACCAGCCCCCGCACCGCCGTACGGTCGATCTCGACGATGGCGGCCGGCACCCCCGCCCGCGCGCCTTCGGCCAGAAACAGGGCCTTGGCCCCGGGCCGGAGGCGCGGCAGGTCGTCCTCGGCCACATAGGCTTCGACCAAACCCCCGGGGGCACGGACCGCCATCAGTGCCTCGCGCTGGTTCAGCCACTGGCCTTGCAACAGACTGGGCGACGTGTCGCCCACCCAGCCGGCGATGGGCGCCTTGAGCGTCAGGCGGGCCTTGTCGCGCAGCAGGGCGGCATGTTCGGCCTGGACGGCCTCCAGCTCGCGGGCGATAGCCTGGGAGCGGTCGCGGAAACTGTCCTCGAAGCCCACCGAGGACAGCTCGTATTTCAGCACCCCCATGCGCCGCGCCGCCTGGGCCAGGCGGAAATCGATTTCGGGATTGTCAAGGACGGCCAGCACGCTGCCAGCTTCCACCCAGATTTCATCCCGCACGTTCACCGACTTCAAAATGGCGGGGCCGGGCGGATACAACACAATATGTCCGGCGGCCTTCAGCATGGCGGGAGCCGTGACCCGGCCGTTCCAGGGCACCAGGGCCAGCAACACCGCCACCCCCGCCAATCCCAGGGTCCAGCGCGATCGCCGCGAGGCCTTGATCGCCCCTGAACGCTTGCGCCACTCCCCCATCTCGGCGGCCACGGGCTTGATCACGAACCAGCCGATCTCCACCGCGAACAGCAGGATGCCGACCACCTTGATGAAGAAGTGGTAGACCAGCACCGCGATGCCGAGAAACAGGCTGAGGCGGTAGATCCACACCGCCCAGGCAAAGACGATCAGAAAGCCGCGGCGGCCGGGGGCCACGTGTTCCGGCTGAGGTTCGCCCAGGCGGAACAGGATCTCGCGCAGACGCCAGCGGGCCAGGGCGAAGGCCCGGTTGTGCAGATTGGGCATGTCCAGCGCGTCGGCCATGAGGAAATAGCCGTCGAAGCGCATGAACGGGCTGAGGTTGATCAGCAGCGAGGAGATCCAGGTGGTGGCGGCCAGGGTGAAGGCCATCTGCCGCAAGGTGCCGCCGGGCAGCAACGCCCAGGCCAAGGTCGCCCAAGCCGCCAGGGTCAGTTCGGCCAGCACCCCCGCCCCGCCGATCAGCAGGCGCCGTCGCCGGTCGGGCAGCTTCCAGGCCTCGTTGACGTCGGTATAGAGCACCGGCATCAGGACCAGGAAGGCCACCCCCATGGTCGGCACCCGCAGCCCGAAGGCCTTGGCGGACAGGGCGTGGCCCAGTTCGTGGATGATCTTGGCCAGCCCCAGGGCCACGCCGAACGCCGCCAGCCCGGTGATGGAGAACTGGTCCACCAGGGTGGTGGCGAAGACGTTCCATTGCCGCCCCACCAGCAGCAATCCGGCCAGGAGCGCCGCGACGCTGGCCAGACGGAAGGTCCGGCCGCCCAGCCACGCCACCCATGGCAGCAGGACGTCCAGCAGCCGATCGGGACGCACCAGCGGCACCCGGAAGAACAGGTAGTGATGCAGCAGCCACTCGGCCCACGACGTCCGCGACGCCCGCGCGATGGAGAGCAGATGCCGGGTGTATTGCGGCCCTCCGGGCCGCAGCAGCTGGCCGCGGGCCAGGAATTCCACCATGTCGGCCACGTCCTCGGCCTCCACCTCCAGGGTGGTTTCGTGGCGGACCCGCTCCGCCACCGCCTCGGGCTCGCCCAGATGCCAGCGCGACAGCATCTCGAAGGCCGGCCAGGACAGGCGGAAGAACTGGTTGCGCAAGGGGTCGTGCAGCGTCCAGGTGGGCGCGCCGTCGCCTCCGCGCGGCCCCGGATGCACGGTCAGTTCCTCGCGCAGCGGCGGCAGCATGGCGGCGGCGATCATGGGCTAAAAACCCACGAACTGGCGGACCGCCACCAGCGGCTTGCGAAACAGCCACCAGATCAGCGGCACGGTGTCGCCGTCGATGCGGGCCGTGCCCTTGAGCCCCAGGCGCGGCTTTTCCTGGCCATCGACCAGAAAGGCGCGCACCCGGTGCGCCAAGGTGGCGTCGGGCCGGGCCGAGGGTTCGTAGGCCACGCTGCGCACCACGGCGCGAACCGGCGACAGGGGGCGGGAATTGAGGAACAGGGTGAGGCGTGCGCCGGGCCGCGCCTCGCCGGCATCGGCCACCGCCAGCCAGGCCTCCACCTCGGTGTCGGTCTCGTCGGCCACCAGCATCACCTTCTCGCCCACCACCACCGGACGGCCGATCCAGTCGGACGGATCGTCGAGAACGGCGATGCCCGGCCCCGGTGATTTCACCCGAATCCGCTCCAGCTGGCTTTCCAGCCACTTGGCCTCGGCGGCCTTCTCCTCGGCGCGGCCGGCCAGAATGGCCACCTGGACCTTGGCCTTGGAATCGAAGACCTGGGCCTGGGCCGCTTGCCGGTATTCCGCCTCGGCGGTGGCGTGCTGCTGGCGGGCCACATCCAGACGCCCCGCAAGCTGGGTCGCATCCAGGTCGAACAGCGGCTTGCCCTCTGCAACCGCTTCATTGGGCCGCACATGAATACGGTCGATGACGCCGTCCAGGGGCGAGCGCACCACCAGGGGATGGGCGGGCACCAAATCGGCGGGCGCCAGCACCGAGCCGGTCACCGGGAACAAGGACAAGGCCAGCAACCCCACCGCCAGGATCTGGCGCTTGCGACTGGCCTTCAGCCGGCCGAGAGCCTTGGCCCATGCAGACGGGCGGTGAAAGCGGGCCAGGGAGGCGGTCACCGCCTCGCCCAGGCGGGACAGCAGGGCCATGTCGCCGTCGTGCCACTCCGCCTCGGCGGCATAGAGGAGGGCCGCGCCATCGCCCAGAGGCAGCCACAGGGCATGGGGCGGCAGCCATTCGCCCCACTGCCCGGCCAGATCATCGGGCAGGTCGGCGGCGGAGATGGCGGCAGCCTCGCTGCGGCGGGAAAGATGGCGGCACACGGCCTCCATCCACAGCAGGAAGGGAGCGTTGCGGTCGGGCAAAGCCAGACCCGAAACCGCCTGAACGCCCTTGTCCCGGTGCCACAGGACCGCCTGGCGATAGGGAACCAGGGCATGGGCGTCGTTGACCGCCACGAAGGCGATCTCGGCGGCATCCGCCGCCCGCAGGATGCGCCCCTCCACATCGATCAGGGTCGCCAGACGCAGGGCCGTTCCGGCCTCGATATCCATCATGCCCCCGCTCATTCAGGGAGGCGGAGCCAGCAGGACCTTGCCCGACATGCCGGCCGACAGTTCCGGGAAGTGACCGCCGATGGCACCCGCCACCCGCACGGTCTGGCTGACCGGGTCGATGCGGGCGCCGACCCTGATCAGCTTCACCGGATAGGTCTTGCCGGTCTCGTCGATGGCGGCCTGGAAGACGTGTCCGGGCTTCAGCCACACCAGCCATTTGCTGGGCACCAGGAAATCCAGTTCCAGCACCGAATCGTCGAGGATGTCCAGCAGCGCCTGGCCCGGCTGGACGTATTGCTGTCCCCTCACCTTCTGTTCCACCACCCGGCCGTCGAAGGGCGCGGTGACGGCGCATTTGGAGACCATGGCGCTCATGGCGGCGACCTTGGCGCGGGCCTTTTCCGCCTCGGCCACCGAGACGTCGGTTTCCAGCTTGCCCACGGTCTGCAGTTCCAGCAGCCGCCGGTTGACCGCCAGGGTCTTGTCGGCGGCGGATTGGGCGGCACGGGCCTCGTCCAGCTGGGCCCGGTTGACCGAGCAGTCGAAGGCGACCAGCACCTGTCCCCTGGTGAAGCGCTCGCCCTCGCGCGCGCCGATCTTCTCCACCTTGGCGCCGATCTCGGCGGCCAGGGTGGTGAAGTCGCGGGGACTGAGCTGGGCCCGCAATTCCTGTCCCCAGGCGGGGGCGGCGCAGGCAAGCACCGCCAGTCCCGCCAGGGCGGCACGCCTCATCGGCCGGAAGCCTGGTACAGGCTGCGGATATGGGCGATGACGGTGCCCACCGTCTCCTCGGTCAGGCTGGCCTCGGCATCGCCCTTGATCCACTGGGTGTTCTCGGTGGTCAGCGGCTCCGGGGCCGGGGCTGCCCCGGCCATGGCCGGAGCGGAAACCGGAGCCGGAGCGGAAGCCGGAGCCGGAGCCGGCTCCGCCGCCACGCCATCGCGGCCCCAGGACTCCAGCCCAGCGGCCACCGCGCGGGACAGGGATTTGAGATCGCCGCCCTCGGCCTTTTCCACCTGCAGGTCATGGCCGATGGTCGCCTGGATCTTGGCGTAGGCCTGCTCCACCTGGGCATAGGACTGGAAGCGGCGCAGCTGGGACGCAATGGCCGAGGCGCGCCCCGCCACCCGCTCGAGAATGCCCGTGGCGTCGTTGGCGGTCCTGGCCTCGGACAGCTCGAACAGCCGCCGGTCCACCTGCCACAATTCGTCCGATTGCTGGAATTGGCTGACCGAGTTCTGGAACTGGCGCTCGCTCACATGGACCTGGGCCAGCACCGCCATGCGCAGTGCCACGCGCTTGGAGTTGGCGACCTCTTCATTGGTCTCGGCATAGTCCAGCTGCGACTTGCCCGAGAACACGTTCATGACGTTCCAAGACAGCTTGGCGCCCGCCTCCCACCAGCGATTGTCCATCAGGAACGAATTGCCGTCCCAATTCCGCCCGCCGGAAAAGGTGATGCCGGGCAGAAGCTTGAGAATAGCCTTCTTGGTGTCATCGATGGCGATGCGCGACAGGTAGCCCTGTTCACGCAGGTCGGGATTGCCGGCAAAGGCCAGTTCTTCCATGCGCTCCAGCGGCGTGGTCCATTCTGGCACCTTCATTTCGGCCGGAACGTCCAGCACCAGCTTGCTCCCCGGCGGCACATTGATCAGCGCCGCCAGCTCGATCTGGGCGGTGGACAGCTCCTGCTGGATGGCCGTCAGCTGGCGCAGCGTCTCCAGCAGCGACTTCTGGTAGCGCAAGGATTCGGCCGGCGCCTTGAGGTTCTCCCGCTCCACCTGCCGGGCCTTGCCCAGGGCGTCCTTGGCTTCCGCCACCGCACGGTCCACATCGGCGCTCAGAACCTGATAGGCGGCGGCGCGCCAGAAGGCGAAGCGCACCTCGGTCACCAGGTTATGCACCGCCTTGCGCCGACGCTCGGTGGCCACCAGGGCACGATCGGCATTGGCCTTGGCGCTGTAATAGGTGACGCCGAAATCCAACACGTTCCACGACATGGTGAGATCAGCGGTCTTGCTCCGCTGGTCGGCCGACACGCTGTAGGCACCGCCCCGCTGGCCGGTCTGGACATCATGCGAGACAGTGGCGTTGGGTTCGGACCGATAGGAGTAACCGGCATTGGCCGTGAGCTTCGGCAACATGTCCCAACGGTCCACATCGGTCTGGCCCAGCGCCAGCGCCTCCTCCATCATCTTGGAGCGCTTGTCCAGGTTGTACTTCAGCGCCCGCGCAATGGCCTCGGACACCGACAGCGGGCCGATCAAAGGCTCGCCGCCCTTGAACATGGCCTCGCGGTCGGCAACCGCCTGGGCCTTCAATTCCTCGGCCGTGAACGGCTCGGGCGTCACCGCGCAGGCGGCGAGCAGAGCAACCAGCGAGGCCGACGCCAACAGACGGCCGGCGCGCTTCACATCAATCATCGTCCAAATCCCCCTGTTCATCATCTCTATGCGGCGCGGCCCTTGCCCGTCAGCAGGGCGATCAGCGCCTTGGCGTCCGATTTCTGTCCGTCGCGACTCAAGTTCCGCAATTGCTCGGTCAGGCCGGGACGGCCCACCGCCTTGGCAAACTTTTCCGGCAGTCCAAGATCGCCGCTCCGGCCGGGCGCGCCCTGGCCCTGCCCCCCCTCGGGAGCCACGTTGCCCTGGCCGGTGCCCACCTGGATCTTGAAGGTCTGCACCGCCTCGCGGCCCTCGTTATCCTTGGCCACCACCTTTACCACCACCTCGCCCTTGAAGCCGGGCGGCGGCGTGCCCTCGAAGGTGCCGGTGCGGGGATTGAAGGTCATCCAGCCGGGCAGCGCCTGCCCATTTTCCCGCGTCGCCACCAGCGTCACCGTGGCGTCGGCCTTGGTGTGGGCGAAAGCCTCGGCGGGAATGGTCACCGCGATACGCGCGCCCTCGGCGAACACCGTATCGCGCATGGGGGCGTTGACCACCAGGGCGTCGCCGCCTCCGGCCGGCTTGGCCGCCACGGCGATCTGGAAGGCGCCCTGGGCGGGCTTGGTCAGACCGCCCCCGATCTCCGATGGAGGCGCCACGGGTTTGGGCGGATCAGGAATGGGGATCGGCTTGGGCGGAGCCGGCGGCGGCTCAGGCGGTAGCGGCGCCGGCGGAGGAGGAGGTGGTGGTGGCGGCGGAGGCGGCGGCGGCGGCGGCGGCGGCGGTGAAGGCGCCGCCTTGATCTTCAGCGTCGCCGTCTTGGTCGCCGTGGCGTTGGAGGGATCCGTCGCCGTGAAGGTCAGGGTCACCGAATCCACCGGCGTGGTCGGGTTGCCGGAAATCACGCCCGCCGTGCTCATGGAAAGGCCGGCAGGCAGGCCGCTCACCGTGTAGCTCAAGGTGTCGTTGTCGGCGTCGGTGAAGGTCCCGGCGGGAAGCGTGAAGGAATAGGCGCTGCCCACCTGTCCCTCGGTCAGGGTCAGGGCGGCCCCGCCCGCTACGGGCGCGCTGTTGAACGTCACCGAGCGGTTGACGGTCGTGCTGTCCTGGGTGCCGGCGTCGGCGGAATCGTCGCGCACCTGGATGCTGACGGTACGCGTCGTATTGTTGGGCGTGCCGGCGCTGTCGTTGAAGCGGATGGAGCGCAGCGCCAGCTGGTAGGTGGCCTTGGTCCCCGTGCCGGTGATTGTCATGGTGTGGTTGGAATTGGACAGGGTGAAGGTCAGCGTCTCGCCGTTGACCGTCTGCGCCCCGGTGCCGTAGGTGGACGACAGGGTCTCGTTGGCTCCGTCCTGGGGATTGGTGATGGTCACCACCGCCCGGGTCAGGTTGGCGCTGTCCACGTCGGCCAGGGTGATGGCGGAATCCACCGCCACATAGCCGTCCGTCTTGCTGAAGGCGACGCTGGAACTGGTCAGGGTGGCCGAAGGGCTGTCGTTGACCGAGGTGATGGAGGTGGTCACCGAACGGGCCGTGCCGGCGATGGCGGTGGTGCCGCCGGTGGTGGTGGTGTCCACCGTCACCTTGGTCGCCCCGCTGGTCCAGCCGGCCGAGTAAGTGGCATCCAGCGCGCGGACCGACAGCGCGGTGGGCGTGCCGTTGTAATCGGCCACCGGCACGAAGCGCAGCTTGGTCGCCGCCGACAGAGCCAGGGCGGTGGCGCCGTCGGCCACCGTGCCCACCGCGAACCAGTTGGTGCCGTCGGTGGAGTACTGCCAGGCGCCCTGGGTGCCGGAATTGGCGGTGTTGCCGATGATGGCCAGGCCGTTGATGGTCTCGGCCCCGTTATCGGGATCGGAATAGATACCGCTGGCCAGTGAGGTGATGGTCGCCCCGGCGGGCGATGCCGTGTCCTCGTTGACCGCCGACAGGCTGAGATTGCCGGACAGGGCGGGGGCGTCGTTGACCGCCGTCACGGTGATGGAAGCGTTGACGCTGCTGCCCGTGTTGCCATCGGTGTCGCGCCCGGCGAAGGCGATGGAACGGGTGGTGGTATTCGGCGCGTTGGAGGTGTTGTTGAAGCGGGCTTCCTTCAACAAGGTCAGGTAGTCCGCCTTGGTGCCGCTGCCCGACAGGGTGATCAGGCTGGACGAGGTGTAGGTGATGGTGATGCCGTTATAGACGTCGCCAGTGTTGCGCCCGTTCAGGCTGAGCACGTCGCCGGTCTGGGTGTTGGACAGGGTGATGGTCGCCTGATTGAGGTTGGCGTTGTCGTCGCTCAGGCTGGCGTCGGTATCGATGATCGCCACCGCGCCGCCATCCTCGGTGAAGGCGCCGTTGTAGCCGCCGCTGGTGTTGCCCGACGAATCGTTGCCGTCCAGGTCGATGATCGGTGCGCGGACCAAGCTGACCGTCACGTCGCTGTTGGATGACGTGCCCACCCCGTCGTTGACCGTCACCCGGATGGTGCGCGCCGTGGTGTTGCTGGTGTTGGCGTCGGTGTCATTGTAGGTGAGCGCACGGACCAACGCCTGTACCGCCGTCGGGGTGGCGCTGGTGTTCAGGCTGATCACCAGATTGGCCCCGGCCGAACCGCCGGTATAGGTGCCGATGGTGGTGCCGCCATAGGTGACGTTGCCACCCGATGCACCGATCTGACCCGCGCCGGTGCCCTGGTTGGTGATGCCCAGCACGTCCTCGCCGTTCTGACCGTTGGCGGTGATCGACACCGTGACGTTGCCGCCATTGAAATTGGTATGGTCGGCATCGGTGACGGTGGCGTTGCCGCCGTTGTCCAGGGACACCGCCGAGCCGCCGACGCTGTAGCTGACGGAATCACCGTTCAGGTTGGCGATTACCGGAACGTCGTTGATGGAGGTGGCCGTCACCTGGGTGGTGGCGTTGGCGGTGCCGGTGCCGTTGCCGATGGCGTCGGCGGGGGTGAGCGTAAAGGTGGTGACCACCGTGCCCCCGGGCGCGGTCTGGTTGGCGGTGGGCGTGAACACCAGTGCCTGAAGCAGGGTCTGCAGCGCCGCCGGGCTGGCGCCCGACAGGGTATAGCTGCCCGCCGAGCCGGTCAGGCCGCCGCCCCCCGAAGACAGGGTCCCGTTGGCCGCCGTATAGGTGATGGCCAGGGTCACCGCGGTGGCGTCGGGATCGGTGAAGGTCACCGACGAGAACGGCGTGGTGGTGGCATTGTCGTTGACCGTGCCCGCCGTGGTAAAGGTGCCGCCCAGGGACGGCAGGTCGTTGGCGCCGTTGATGGTGACGGCGAGCACCGCGATGTCGGTGGCGGTGCCGTCCGAGACGGTATAGTTGAAGTTGTCGGTGAGCGTCTGGCCCGAGGCCAGTGCTTGGACCGTGGCATTGCTGTCATTCACAACATAGGTGTAGCTGCCGTCGGAATTGAGCGTCAGCGAGCCATAGGTTCCGCTGAGCGAGGCCCCCACGGTTCCGCCGGTCCCCGCCCCCTCGACGCTGCCGGTACGGATGGCGGTCACCGTCTTGGTGGCCCCACTATCCTGGTCGGTATCGTTGGTCAGCACGTTGCCGGTAGCGTTGCCCCCGGCAGTACCGTTGGACAGGCCGCCCGCCTCGGTGGCCGAACCGGTATCGTTCACACCCACCGGCGCATCGTTGACGTCGGTCACCGTCACCGTCACCGTCTGGTCGGTATTGTTGGTGCCGTCCGAGACACGCAAGGTCACCACATAGGTGTTGTTGGTACCGTCATCGGCCGGGCTCTCGTAATTGGGCGAAGTGACGAAGGTCAGCGCACCCGTCGAGGAATTGATATTGAATTTGGCCTGATCGATCCCGCCCACGATGGAGTAGGTGGCCGTCGCCCCCGCATCGGGATCGGTCGAGGTGGCGGTATAGACGGTACCGGTGCCATTCTCGGCGAAATTGGCGGTGGTGGCCGAGGTGAACGAGGGCGCCTCGTTGACGTTGGTCACCGTCACCGCGACGGCTTTGGTCGCACTGCCGTTGCTGTCGCTGGCGGTGATGATGACGTTGTAGACGTTGTTGGTACCGTTATCGGTGGGGCTTTCATAATTGGGCGAAGAGACGAAGGTCAGCGCACCAGTGGCGGGATCGATGCTGAACTTGGCCTGATCGGCGCCGCCTGAAAGGGAATAGCTGACCGTCCCGCCGCCGGAACTGGCCGTGGCCGCCGCGGTGTACACCGTGCCGGTGCCGTTCTCGGCGAAATTGGCGGTCGCCCCGGAGGTGAAGGTGGGAGAAACCGTAATGTTGTCGAGAACGATGTCGTCGATTTCCATGAAGGCGCCGCCGGCTGGCGCAGTAATGGTGAAATAGGAAATCCCCTGGTAATTGGACACGTCGCTGTTGACAGTGATGGATTGCTTCGTGACCCCCGTACCTCCGGCACTAAAAGTAAAGCTCCCACCCTTGCTGGTCGTAATCGAGAAAGTTTCCAGACCATTGCCGTTTTGATTACTGAAGACAAAAGACGTCAGGTCAAAAATTTTTCCGCCGCCGGCGGTGACAGTGAAGCTTCCGCCCTTTCCATTGCCATCATTGACGAAATACAGATCCTCGGCGCCGTTGTATGCGGCCCCGATGGCACTGCCCAGGGCGATTTGCGCCGCATTGGTGTTGGCGTCGTCCTTGGCGGTGAATGTCAGAGTGATGTTGGCGTGGGTATAGGTGACCGATGTGGTCCCGGCCCCGCCGATGGTTCCGTTGCCGGCCTCGAAGGTAATGGTCGCGCTGACCAGGGAACCGGTGAACTCCCGCATCCCATCGATGCCCAGCGAGATGGCGGCGACGTCGCCCACCGAGCGCTCCAGCACCCAGTCGCCGCCCTGGGCGACGGCGCCGGTCGTGTCGCTTGACGCCGCCACGTCGGCACCGGTGGCAGACGCCAGGGCGGAGATGAAGGCCTGCCCGGCCTCGCCGCTCGCCACGGAACAGCCATAGACCAGCAGATCGCCCCCCGGAGCCAGCGCCCGCCCCACCACCGACAGTTCCACCTGGACGGCGCCCTCGGACAGGCCGGCGGCGGTCAAGGTGGTGGTTCCCAAACGCAGGCTGGCCTCGGAGCCATGGCTCAGCACATGAATGGCGTCGTAACCGGAATGAGTCTCGGCCCACCGGGCCATCTGCGCCAACCCATCGGCAGCACCGTCGATCTCGACGATGGCGACGCCATCCCTGATGCCGGTTTCCAGTATCTTGTAGTCCCTCACCTTGGTGTCGACGAACACCACTTCCTTTTTGCCATCGTCCCTGGACGGATCGGCGTCGCGGATCACCACCGGCGGGGGAGCAGCCTTGACGGCGGCTTCCGCCATCACCTGGGCGGCATCCGCGACGGCGGCTCCATCGAACATCAGGCGCGGCTCAAGCGCCATGACCAACGGCGTACACCGGAAAGATCGCCTACCCCCTCCCCCTTGGCGGCGAAGCGAAGTCGGATCAACAAGCTTGGTCATGACATCACCCTCGGCAATCGATCCGCCCAAAAGGCATACCCCAGTATCAATATATCCACTTTTACGCTTACAGAGCTTACACCAACGACACGAGACCTTCAAACTCATGCTATCATCAATATATGTCAAAATGACACATTCTCCGATGGAATGACTCACACGCGAATTGCAGCAAAGCCTTAAAGTGGTTATGGCAATTCAAAGGCGATCACAACACACAAAATGTCGCCGAAACTGCGTTCCCGCCAGCCTTGCTGCGCCGGGAATCACAGCTTATCGATGCATATATAGCGTATAAAACCATTTCAAACCATTCCATGGTGAGTATATACAAGCTATCGATGCATTGATATCATCACACACAGTCTTTGAATTTTAGCGCCGCACATACGACCCTTTTAAATGTGCATATCGCAGTCATTGACCACCATTGAGTATGCGTGACCATCAAATCCAGGAGCGTGTAGATGATGAAAATAACTTTCGCCTCCCTGATCACGGGCGTTTCCACCCTGGCCCTGGCCGCCGTGCTGTCCGGCACCGGGGCACGCGACGCCCAGGCCTGCGCTAACGAACCCCTGATCGGCTCGGTGTGCTTCACGGCCATCCGTTATTGCCCCGTCGGTTATCTCCCGGCCGATGGCCGGCAGATACCGGTCCAGAACAATCAGGCCCTTTTCGCGCTGCTTGGCAATACTTACGGGGGAAATGGCACAACGAATTTCAATCTTCCGGACATGCGCGGTCGTTCGCCGGCTGGCTACAACCCGACGCCCATCACCACCGGCGGCAGCACGGGAGGCAGCAACCCTGCCCAGATTTCCGCCAA
Source organism: Magnetospirillum sp. ME-1 (assembly GCF_002105535.1). Taxonomy (GTDB): domain Bacteria; phylum Pseudomonadota; class Alphaproteobacteria; order Rhodospirillales; family Magnetospirillaceae; genus Phaeospirillum. The sequence goes on from NZ_CP015848.1 coordinate 4,325,125, forward strand.
CACCTACGGCGTCATGCGCGGTGTCGAGGCCAATACCCTGACCGTCAACAACCTGCCGCCGCACACCCATCCCGCGACCTTCACGGGCACAGGCGGCGGCGGCACCGGCCCGCTGACGGCGGCCGGCACCGTCTCTCTGCCGGTGACGATCAATGTTCCGGCCCAGAATATCTCGGTCTCGGGCAGCCTGAAGATTGGCAGTTCCACCGCCGCCGGCGCGCAGGCCATCAGCAACGGCGCGGTGATGACCAAGGCCGGCGGCGGCCAAGGTGCGATCTACGCTCCGTCCACCACCACCGCCGACACCAATATCGGCCCCAGCCAGACTTTCAGCGGCAGCACCAGTGCCACCGCGGCCACCGGCACCGTGTCGGGCAACGTCAACCTGCCCGTGACCGGCGCGACAGGCATCACCGGGGGCATGGTAACCGTGGCTCCCAACACCACCGCCAACCAGGCCTTCACCAACCTGCCGCCGCAATCCGTGCTGACGGCCTGCATCGCTGTCCAGGGCATCTGGCCGGAAAACCCCAACTAGACCGAGCGCCGGATATGAAACACGCTGTCATGCTGAGGCGTAAGCCGAAACATCTTTCAGCCTGAGGCGGTTGCCGCAAATAAATGGCGGTCCAGCGGTCGAATGTTTCGACTGCCGGCATAAGACCTCCGAATCCGACCTTGGAAGGATGCCCCCATTGGGGGCATCTATTTTTTTGCGAATCCACTCAATGAATTATCGCAATCTGCTTGAAAAGCAGGCCGGCCTTGCCATGTGCAATCGGATCGTCAACCGCCTGGACAGCCCTATCCGGGGGGAAGCGCCTTCCATTTGACCCTGCCGCTGGACCAGACCCGGCCGCGCCCGAGTGGGCGCGCCCCCGGGCACAGGCATAAAACCCCAAGCTCATTCAGGTGCCAGCCGCGCCATACTCTGCTAGGCTGATCCGGTTTCCCCGTCTTTCCACCAGAGGATCTTCCCGATTGACCGTCGCCTGGCGCATTACCGGCATCTATGCCGGGGTCGGATTGAGCTGGATTTTCCTGTCATCCCTGGCCGTGTGGATCGGCGTGGGCGAGCCCCCGGGCTTGGCCTCCCTGCTGGAGATGGCCAAGGGCTGCGCCTTCATCCTGGTGACCGCTTTCATGCTGCTGGTGCTGCTCGGCCGCTGGGAGAGGGAACTTAACCGGCGCGGGGCCGCCCTGAGCGAGACCAACCGCGAACTGACCGAGGTCAACACGCGCCTGTCGGGCATCATGCGGGGCTCCCAGGATCTGATCGCCGCCTGGGACCGCAACAAGCGGCTGACCGCCTTCAACCCCCGCTATCAGGCGGTTTGCTGGAATTTCTTCGAACGCGATGTGAAGATCGGCATGTCCCTCGAGGAGGCGTTCGGCCATGTGCCTGAGAAATGCCGCCAGTTTTCCGAGTGCTGGGACCGCACCCTGGCCGGAGAATCCTTCGTTCAGCTGCAATCCCTGGCCGGAGACGGCGACACGGCGTGGTTCGAGACCAGCTACGGCTCGCTTCCCGGTCCCGATGGCCTTCCGTCCGGGGGCTTTCATATCGTGCGCGACGTGACGGACCGCGTCCGCGCCGAGGAAGACCGCCGCAGCCATGCCGAGAAGCTGACCAAGACCGTCGAGACGCTGACCGAAGCCAACACGGAACTGGAGCGCTTCGCCTACGTCGCCTCCCACGACCTGCAGGAACCGTTACGCACCATTACCTGCTTCGCCCAATTGCTGGAGCGCGACTACGGCCAGGCCCTGGATGATCGCGGCCGGCAATATGTGGATCTGGTCACCGGCGGCGCCATCCGCATGCACGACCTGATCAACGATCTTTTGGCCTATTCGCGCACCACGCGGAGCGAGGGACGGATCGAAACGGTGTCGGCGCAGGCCGCCTGCCAAGGCGCCCTCAACAACCTGCGCGACGCCATGGATTCCAGCGGCGCCGTGGTCGTCGTGGACCCGCTGCCCGAGGTCAGCGCCGATTCGGTGATGCTGATCCAGATCTTCCAGAACCTGATCGGCAACGCCATCAAGTACCGCAAAGCCGAAAGCGTGCCGCACGTCCACGTTTCCGTCCAGCGTCAGGAACGGTACTGGCAGTTCTCGGTCACGGACAACGGCATCGGCTTCGACCCGTCGGAACAGGACGTGTTCGAGCTGTTCCGCCGCCTCCACCCCCATTCCTCCTACACGGGAACCGGGGTCGGCCTTGCCATATGCAAGTGGATCGTCAATCGCCTGGGCGGTCAGATCTGGGCGGAATCCACGCCCGGCACGGGAAGCGTCTTCCGCTTCACCCTGCCGCTGGACGAGACCCGGTCGCCAGCTGCCGCGCCCGGGTGAGCGCCGCTTCCAGACTGGGCAGCACCTCGGCCGGCATGGCGGCGTACATCAGGTTCTCCACCAGCCCGAAATCCTCGACCACCATGCCGTGCTGGCGGCAAAACAGGCGTCCGTCCTCGTCACGGTCATGGGGGACACGCTCCTGGTAGGGCCGCATATCCTCGGACCAGGCGATGACGGGCTTGCCCAGGGCCTCGGCATAGCCCATCTCCCAGGTGGTTCCCGGGCAGGCTCCGGGACCGCGGAACGGCGAGACGCAGGCGATCACCATATCGCACGCCCTGATCCGCTCGATATTGCCGCGGCGGATGGCCGCCGCCAGTTCGGCCGGGGGCAGCGTCAGGTCGTCGGCCTGAGGCTCGAACGGCGCCACCCCTTCCAGATCGTGCTGGCCGCACATCTCGACCAGATAGTCGAGCAGCGCCTTGGCGGCCGGGTGGAACACCGCCGGACCGGCGAGATAGGCCTTGGGCTTGTGGGTCATGGGGCGGGAATTCCTCAGGCCAGGACGTCCAGGGCGTCCTTCTCGGTCCTGGCGAGGCGCGAGAAGGTTCGGGCGGCCAGGGTATAGGCCTGCTTCGCCTGCCCCAGATCCACCACCTCGCGCAACAGATCGACCCCGCCCTCGGGCGGCAGCGGCACGTAACGCGCGCCGGCCGGACTGGTCGAGACGAGTTGGCCTTGCTGGGCGCGATAGTCCGCAGTCGTGACGTTGGCGATATTGTCGGCCGCCTTTACGGCGACACGCGACTGGGCGGCAAGGCCGCTCAGCAATGTCGTCGAAGCAATGGAGGAAATCATCGGAATTCACCCGATCCGGCGGCCATGGCCCATCATGCTCCCAGCGTCATGCCGGTGGCAAGCATGCGCAGAGACTCTTCGGCACTGGGCCGCGCGCCCGGATCGGCGGCCATGGCCCTCTCCACCCAGGCCACGAATGCCGGCGGCGTGTGGGGCGCCAGGTCGGACAGGGACGGCCGGCCCTCCTCGGGGCCGGGAAGACGCCCGGCCAGCAGACGCCAGGCCAGGGCCCCGGTGGAATAGATGTCGGCGGCGGGGCCGACCGCGCCGGCACCGGCCCGCTGCTCGGGACTGATGTAGTCCAGGGTGCCGATCCAGGCGTGGGGCGGAACGTCGGATGCCTTGCCGACGCGGGCGAAGCCGAAATCGCACAGCCTGACCACGCCCCCCTGGCGCGCGGTGAGCAGCAGGTTGGACGGCTTGATGTCCCGGTGGATGATGTCGCGGCGGTGCAGATAGGCCAGGGCCGCCAGCAGCTGCAGCAGGATGAAGCGGGCCTGGCCGGCGTCCAGTGCCTGCGGCTTTTCGTCCTCGGCCATGCCGTCCTCGGCGACGTCGAAACCGATCAGACGCGGAAGGTTGGCCCGCATGAACGGCAGGACCATGTACGGGCTGCCATCCCCCAGCCGGCCGGTCTCGTACACGGGCAGGACATGGGGATGGTCAAGGCCGGCCATGATCCGGCCTTCCACGATGAAGCGGCGCATCCATTCGGCGCGGCTGAAAGGCGGCTCGGGCTTGGCGGCATCCATGGCGAAGGCCTTGACCACCACCGGCCGCCCCAACTGGGTGTCCGTGCACAGATATAGCCGCGAGAACGCCGTATCGATCAGGTGACGTGCAATCTGATAGCGGCCGATGTGCTCCCCCGCCTCCATCGCCCCCCCCTCTCCGTCATCACTGGAAAGAAAAGGGGCCGCCCCGGCGGGCGGCCCCCATTGTTGCCGGCAAATCCGGCTTACCAGGTGATCTTTTCCACATTGTGGAATTCGATGGTGTCCTGGCTGCCGTCGTTGTTGGTGACGATGACCGTGCCGTGGGCGTCCTTGGCGCCGGTGACCGACTGCGCCACATGGTGACCCTCGGCATCGACGCTGACCGCCCAGCCCGACACGCCCTCGATGTTGACCGAGGTGATCTGAGTGTCGTGGGTGAGATCCAGCGTATCCGTCCAGGACGAACCGCGGCCGCCGTCCACCACGTCGTGGCCGAAGCCGAAGTCGAACAGGAAGGTGTCGTTGCCCTGGTCGCCCCACATGACGTCGTCGCCGGTGCCGCCGATGATGGTGTCGTTGCCGGCACCGCCATGGATCTGGTCGTTGCCCGAACCGCCGTCCAGCACGTCATTGCCGGCACCGGTGACATAGACCTGGCCGCCCACCATCTTGGCGTCGCCGTAGATCACGTCGTCGCCGGCGCCCGCGCTGATCACGTCGTTGGTGTCGGCCTGGGTGACGCTCCAGCCGCCATTCGAGCCGCCGCCGCCATGGCTGCCGCCCGAGTAGCGATAGGTGGCGCCGCCCTTGCCGCCCAGCAGCAGATCGTTGCCGTTGGTGCCGATGATGTCGTCGTTGCCGGAATTGCCCACCAGGGTGATGCCGGGGATGGACGAGCCGCCGCCGACGGCGCCGTCGCAATGGACGGTATTATCGACGCTGGCGATATCCAGGTTGCTGGCCTCGACGGTGTCGGCCGAGACATGGACGTCGAAGCCCTGGGTGCCCTGCGCCACGTTCAGGTTGAGGGACACCGCGCCGTCGTAGTGGGAGCTGTCGACGTTGAAGTCCCAGCTGCCGTCGGTGTTGTGCACCAGGGTGCCCTCGTTGCCCGTATAGGCCAGCGAGGCGCCGGTGGGCAAGGCGTCGATGTGGTAGCTCAGCGTCTCCGATCCGTCGGTGTCGTTGGTGTGGCCGGTGAGATCGATATGATAGCCGCTGGCGGTGTGGGTGACCGAGGAGTCGAAGTCGAAGGTCACCGACGAGCCCACGTTGTTCAGGCGGACATAGGTTTCACTGGAAACACCGTAACCGCCGGTGGTGGTGCTGGCGCCCGACAGGATGCCGTTCTCGGCCTGGAAGGTGAGGCCGTCCACCTGGATCCTGTCCACCAGCACGTCGCGGGTGTTGTAGCCGTCATTATCCACCACCTTGATGTCGGCGCCGTTCAGCAGCTGGTTATGCTGGTCGTCGGTCAGGGTCAGCGAAATGGCCTTGTCGGCGCTGTAGCTGCGATTGACCGAGAAGTAGCCCAGATTGGTGCCGCCGAGATAGATGTTGAAGCCGGCGGTGCCGCTGCTGGTGTCGTTGACATACAGGTTGACCTGCTTGCTGTCGTTGCCCAGATGGGCGACCGAGGCGCCGTTGGCCCCGATGGAGGCGCTGAAGGTGGCGGCGTCGGCCACCGCGTCCACATGCAGCGAGCCGCTGGTGTGGGTGGCGATGCCCGTATCGGTCACCACGTCGTAATTGACGGTGACGTCGCCGGCGAAATTGGCGTTGGGCGTAAACGCCCAGCCGTCATTGCCGTCGGCATCCACCGCATGCACGAAGCTGCCCACCGTGTTGCCGTGCGAATCGACGCCCGACAGGTTGGCCACGTGCAGGGTGTTGTCCACGTCGGTGGAATTGGCCAGCAGGTCGCTGGACTTGATGAACACCTGGGTATCCTCGGTCCCGGCGCCCAGGTTGGTGGGGCCGGTCACCACGGTGGCGTCGTCGCCCGGGTTGAAGTCCAGGGTGACCTTTTGGGTGGTGGTGCCGCCCATGCCGTCCTTGACGGTGACGCTGAACTGGTCGGTGCCCTTGTAGTTGGAATCCGTGGCGGTGAAGTGGTACTCGCCGGTCGAGGCGTCGATGGTCACCGTGCCGTGCGCGGTGGTCATCGAGGTGATGGGCGAGCCGTTGGCGTTGGTGCCGAACGAGTAGGACATGGTGTCGCCGTCGGAGTCGACCGCATGCACCGTGCCGTCCGCATGGCCGGCGGTGTAGTTGGTCTCGACGCTGGTCACCTGCGGCGGGTGGTTGAGGTCGACGTCGTTGCCGTCCACCGTCACCTGCAGCTGCTCGAAGTTGGTCACCTTGAGGCCGCCCAGGCTCTGGAAGATGAAGGGCTTGCCGGCGTTGGCCGCATCGGCGACGAACGAGGCGAAGCTCATCAGCTCGGTACGGACCGCCTGGGTGTACTGGGCCGGCGAGAGATCGACGTTCAGGGTGTCGGTCCCGGTGCCGCCGTCATACACGTCGCCGGCGGTCGTGCCGCCCACCGCCACGACGGTGTCGTTGCCACTACCGGTCATGATGGTGTCGGCGCCCGCCGAACCGATGATGATGTCGTTGCCGGCGCCGGTGTCGATCACCTCCACATTGCGGATGGTGGTGTTGGAGAAGTCGAGATAGTCGTTGCCCGAACCGGCCAGCAGGGTATCCGTGCCGGCGCCGCCGTCGATCACCTCGATGGAGCGCATGTTGCCCAGGTTGCTGGTGACGTTGATCACGTCGTTGCCCGAGCTGCCCAGGACGGTATCGATGCCCGAACCGCCGTCATAGATGTCGCCGGCGCTTTCGGTGGCGCCCGTCACCTTGAAGACGTCGTTGCCGGCGCCGCCATACATGGTGTCGGCGCCCGCGCCGCCGGTGAGGGTGTCGTTGAAGCCGCCCGAGAACGAGACGTTGAACGACGAATTGGTCACCGCCGTGCTGGTGCCGTCCTGGGTGGTCACCGCCACGTCGACGGTGCCGCCGATGCCGTTGTTCGACGTCAGGGTCAGGCCGGTCAGGTCGGCCGGGGTCAGGGTCCAGCTGCCATCGGCGTTCTGGACACCATGGTTGAGCACCGCACCGCCCGGCAGGTTGGACAGGGTGATGGAGGCCACCGACTCGCCCGACACCGCCGTGGCGGAGATGCTCAGGTTGACGGTCACCGCGGTGTCGCCCGACGGATCGTCACCGTACAGCACATCGCCGGCGCTGCTGCCGTTGATGATGTCCGAGCCCGACCCGCCCTGGGCATAGCCGCCGCTGGCGGTGATGGTGGAGCCGGACTGGGCCGCCGCACTGACGTTCTGCGCCGTGATGGTCGCCGCGTCGGCCTGGGCGTTGACGGTGATGGCCACGGTCTGGCTGACCGTGCCGCCCTTGCCGTCGGACACCTGAACCGTGAAGTTGTCGGTACCGTGCCAGTTCTTGTCGGTGGCGGTGAAGGTGTAGGTGCCGTCGGCCGCCACGGACAGGGTGCCGTTATGGGTGCCGCCCGACACCACCGAGTAGCTGAGGCTGTCGCCGGTATCCACGTCGGAGGCGTTGATCTTGCCGGTCACCACGGTGGCCGCGCTGGTCACGCTCTCGTTGCCGGTACCGCCGGTGACACTGCTCACCACCGGTCCGTCGTTGGAGCCGGTCACCGTGACGTTGACCGTCCCCACATTGGAGTCGGCGCCGTGGTTGTCGGTGGCCACCACCTTGAAGCTGTCGGTGACCGACTTGCCCACGCCCAGGCTGGCATTGGCCGCGTTGGGGGTGAAGGTGTAGTCACCGGTCGAGGCGTTGATGGTGACGGTGCCGTGGTCGGTGACCAGGCTGCTCACATGGTTGCCGGCGGAGTCCACCAGCGAGTAGCTGACGGTGTCACCCGCATTGGGATCGACCGCGCCGACATGGCCGGTGACCGCGCTGTGGTCGTTGGCGGTGGCGGCATTGGCGGTGGTGAGGGTCGGCGCGCCGTTCAGCACGCTGACGTTGACGGTCTCGGTGGTGGTTCCGCCGTGACCATCGGACACCGTGATCTTGAAGGTATCCGTGCCGCTGTAATTGCCGGTCGGCGTGTAGGTGAAGGTGCCGTCGGTGTTGACCACCACGGTACCGTGCTGCGGCCCGCTGGTGCCGGTGCCCACCGCGTAGGACAGGTGGTCGCCATCGGCGTCGGACACGCCCACCGTGCCCGACAGGGTGGCGTTCATGGCACCAGAGACCGAGGTGGGATCGCCCGCCTCCGGCCCATGGTTGGACAGGTCGTCATGCACCGTGGCGGAAGCCGAAGACGAGGCCACGCTGGTGCCGTCGGTGCTGACCGCGGTGACGTTGACGGTGAGATCGCCATTGAAGCCGGCCGGGGTCTTCACCGACAGGCCGGTCATCTGGCTGGGATTGATGGAGTACGAGCCATCGGCGCCCGCCACCAGGGCCACGCCGTTCTGATACAGGGTCGAACCCGAGGGCAGGCCCGAGATCTTGACCGAGTGCCCTTCCGAACCGTCCATGTCGGGGAAATTGGCCGACACGGTCAGCGGATGGGTGGCGGTGGGGGCGGCCGCATTCCACGACACGTTCATGTTGACGTCGTTGTAGTCGCGGTCGCCGCCGCCGTTCAGGTCTTCCCAGTTCTGGTTGCCGGAAACGGCGCTGGTGTCCTCGGAATGGACCAGGCGGTCGGAGTTCAGCGCGCTCTTGTCGAACAGCACCTTGGTGCCGGCGCCGTTGAGTACATGGCCGGCGCTGTCGCTGGCCTGCCAGTTACCCGCCGAGTCCTTCGAGAAGGTCAGCGCCGCGCCGTTGGCCAGGCCAGGGTTCTGGCTGCCGCCATCGGGGATCAGGAAGAAGCCGACCCGGTCGGGGTCGACGCCGTTGACCGTCACCGAAGCGCTGGGCGAGGCATGCACGTCGGACCAGATCACGCCACCCGAGGTCGGGTTGCCGTTATCGTCCATGACGTAATAGCCGTAGGTGTTGTGGTAGCCGGCCGAAGCCGTGCTGTCCAGATTGGTGACGGTGAAGCTGCCGTTGGGCGTCTCGACCGGCGCGCCGATGGCCACCGACACGCTGGCCCGATCGGCCACCGCATCCACGTCCAGTCCGGCCGAACCGGTGACGGTACCGCCATGGCCGTCGCTGACCGTGTAGGTGACGTCCACATGGCCGCTGTAGTTCTCGGTCGGCGTGAAGGTGTAGGTGCCGTTGCCGTTATCGACGATGGTGCCGTGGTTCGAGCTGAGGCTGGTCACCGACAGGCTGTCATGGGCATCCGTGTCATGGGCGTTGGCCAGCAGCTGGGCCTTGGTGAAGGTGACGGAATTGTCCTCGGCGGAATGGCCGAGATTGACCGCGCCGCTCACCGTCGGGCCGTCGTTGGACCCGGTGATGGTCACCGTCACGTTCTGGGTGGCGGTGCCGTCGGCCGAGGCCACGGCGAAGGTCTTGGTCATGGTCTCGCCGGCGCCCAGAGCCTGCACGTCGGCATTGGCCGAGTTGACCTGGAAGGTCCACTGGCCGTTCTCGCCGATGGTGAAGGTGCCCTGGTCGGTCTGAACCGTACCCGCCTGCACATGGGCCTGGCCGGCATCCACGTCGGCGACGCTCAGGGTGCCGGTGGCGCGGCCGTTGCCGTCCTCACCCACCGAACCGGTGGTGGCGCCGGTGATCACCGCGCCGTCATTGGAGCCGGTGATGGTGACGCCCACCGTGGAGGGCGCACTGGTCATGGTGCCGTCGGTGGCGACAACCTTGAAGCTGTCGGTCTGCACATCGCCGGCCCGCAAAGCCTGCGCGTCGGCATTGGGCGTGAAGGTGTATTCGCCGGTGGCGGAATTGATGGTCACCGTACCGTGGGCGGTGGTCAGGCTGTCCACCTGGTTGCCGCTGGCGTCCATCAGGTGGTAGCGCACGCTGTCGCCCACGTCCTGATCGGTGCCGACCACGCGGCCGGCGCCGGAGTGATCCTCGTCGGTGGAGACCGCCGAAGCACTGGTCACCGTGGGAGCGTTCTCAAGCGCCACCTCACGCCCGTCCACCGTCAGCTTCAGGCTTTCCCAATTCTTGGCATCGACGCCAAGGGTGTTGAAGTGGAAGCTCTGGCCGGCATGGGCAGGATCGGCGATGAAGGACTGGAACTGCTGCAGTTCGGCGCGCACCGCCGCGGTGTACTGCGAGCCGCTGAGATCGATGCGCAGGGTGTCGGTGCCGGTGCCGCCGTCGTAATTATCGCCCGCCGACTGGCCGCCCTTGATGATGCCAAGGTCGTTGCCGGCGCCGGCGTCGATGGTGTCGGCGCCCCAGCCGCCATCCAGCGTATCGGCGCCATCGCCGCCCAAAAGCGTGTCGTTGCCCGAAGCGCCGTACAGCACGTCGTTGCCCGTACCGCCGATGATCATGTCGTTGCCGGCATTGCCCAGCAGCACGTCGTTGCCGGAGCCGCCGTCAATGGTGACGTCGCCGTAGGAGTAGCGGTTGGAGGTCAGGTCGACCACGTCGTTGCCGTCGCCGGCATTGATGCTCTCGATGCCGTCCAGGCGCGCGCCGCCGGTGGGCGAAGCGCTGTAGCCGTCATCCAGGAACACCGCGTCGTTGCCCGCGCCCATCACCAGGGTGTCGGTGCCGGCTCCGCCGCGGAACACGTCCTGGCTGAGGTTGTCGCCGGCAATGGCGTAGGTCTCGTTGGTGCCGCCATGGACCGTATCACCCACGTTCTGCGACACGAAACCGCCGCTCCACGAGGAGTCGGCCGAGTAGTTCAGCACATCGTTGCCGTCGCCGCCTTCCAGCAGATCCGAGCCCGTGCCGCCCGACAGGGTGTCGTTGCCCGCGCCGCCGAACAGGGTGTCGTTGCCCGCGCCACCGTCCAGGGTATCGTTGCCGGCGGCGGTGCCGCTGAAGCTGATGTCGAAGCTGGTGGTGGTGCTGGCCGTCGAGCCGTTGGAAGCCTCGGTCGAGGTCGCGGTCACGCTGAGATGCAGGTTGCTGCCCTCGGTGGTGGTGACGCTGAGGCCCGTCAGCTGCGCCGGAGTCAGAGTCCAGGTGCCGTCGGCATTCTGGGTGCCGGCCGACAGGGTCGCACCAGCCGGCAGGCCGCCGATGGTGACGCTGCCCAGCGATTCCGAACCATCGGTATCGGACAGACGGTCGCCGATGTTCAGCGGAACCGTCACGGTACCGGTGCCGTCGCCGTACAGCACGTCGTTACCCGCCGCGCCGTTGACCACGTCATTGCCCGAACCGCCGCTCAGGGTGTCGTTGCCGCCGGTGCCGTTCAGGGTCTGAGCCTGGCCGGCGCCAAGATCGACAGTGATGTTCGACGCCGACAGGACGGGCGAATCCGCCACCGCCGCCACGTCGAAATGGGCCGACCCGGCCACGCTGCCGCCCTGGCCATCGGAGATGGTGTAGGACAGTTCCACATTGCCGTTGAAGTCATGGCTCGGCGTGAAGGTGAAGGTGCCGTCATGATTGTCGGTGATGGTGCCGTTGGTGGCCGACAGGCCGCTCACCGAAAGCGTATCGCCGTCCACGTCATGGGCGTTGCCCAGCAGGTCGCTGGCCTTGATGGTCACCGAGCGGTCCTCGGCGCCCGAAGCCAGCGTCACGTCAGCAGTGGTCGGGCCGTCATTGACCGAAGCCACGTCGAAGCTGGCCGTGCCCTGGGTCGTGCCGCCATTACCATCGCTGATGGTGTAGGTCAGATCCACTTCCCCATGGAAATCGGCGTTGGGCGTGAAGGTATAGGTGCCGTCGGCATTCTGGGTGATGGTGCCGTTGGTGGCCGAAAGCCCGCTCACCGACAGCGTGTCGCCATCGATGTCGGAGGCATTGCCCAGCAACTGCTGCGCCGTGAAGGTGATGGAGCGATCCTCGGTGGTATCGCCAAGATCCACCGCACCGCTGATCACCGCCGCGTCATTGCTGCCGCCGATGGTGACGGAAACCGTCTGCTCGGTGCCGTCCGCCGAATGGACCTTGAACTCCTTGGTCAGGGTCTCGCCCTCGGCCAGGCCCTGCACCGCGTCATGGTTGACCGCGAAGGTCCACTGGCCGTCGGCGCCCATGGTGAAGGTGCCTTCACCCACCGTCTGGCTGGTGGCCTGGAAGGTGGACTGGTCGTGATCGGCGTCGGAGACGTTCAGCTTGCCCGACACCGACGCGGTGTCCTCGCCCACCGACTTGGAGGCGTCGCCCGAAGATCACCGCCGCGTCATTCCTGCCGCCGATGGTGACGGAAACCGTCTGCTCGGTGCCGTCCGCCGAATGGACCTTGAATTCCTTGGTCAGGGTCTCGCCCTCGGCCAGGTTCTGCACCGCCGCGTTGTTCACCGCGAAGGTCCAGTTGCCGTCGGCGCCCATGGTGAAGGTGCCTTCACCCACCGTCTGGCTGGTGGCCTGGAAGGTGGACTGGTCGTGATCGGCGTCGGAGACGTTCAGCTTGCCCGACACCGACGCGGTGTCCTCGCCCACCGACTTGGAGGCGTCGCCCGAGATCACCGCCGCGTCATTGCTGCCGCCGATGGTGACGGAAACCGTCTGCTCGGTGCCGTCCGCCGAATGGACCTTGAACTCCTTGGTCAGGGTCTCGCCCTCGGCCAGGCCCTGCACCGCGTCATGGTTGACCGCGAAGGTCCACTGGCCGTCGGCGCCCATGGTGAAGGTGCCTTCACCCACCGTCTGGCTGGTGGCCTGGAAGGTGGACTGGTCGTGATCGGCGTCGGAGACGTTCAGCTTGCCCGACACCGACGCGGTGTCCTCGCCCACCGACTTGGAGGCGTCGCCCGAGATCACCGCCGCGTCATTGCTGCCGCCGATGGTGACGGAAACCGTCTGCTCGGTGCCGTCCGCCGAATGGACCTTGAATTCCTTGGTCAGGGTCTCGCCCTCGGCCAGGTTCTGGATGTCGGCGTTGCCGTTGTTCAGTTCGAACGACCACTTGCCGTCCATGCCGATGGAGAAGGTCCCCTCGTCCGTGGTCTGGCTGAACGCCTGGACATGGGCCTCGCCCGTATCCACGTCCGACACCGTCACGGTACCCGTGGCGAACCGGGTGGCGCCGTCTTCCGACACGCCGCCGCTCAACTCGCCGCCGATCTCCGCCGCGTCGTTCACCGCCGTCACGTCCAGTGTCGCGGTGCCCTGGGTGGTGCCGCCATGGCCGTCATCCACCGTGTAGGTGATGTTGACGTCGCCGTTGAAGTCGGCATTGGGGGTGAAGGTGTAGCTACCGTCGTCGTTCTGGTGGATGGTGCCGTTGGTGGCCGACAGGTTCGACACGCTGAGAGTGTCACCGTCGATGTCCGACGCCTTACCCAACAGCTGCGCCGCCGTGAAGGTGACCGAATTGTCCTCGGCGGTGTCGCCGAGATCGATGGCGCCGCTCACCACCGGGCCGTCATTGCTGCCGGTGATGGTCACCGACACTTCCTGGGTGTCCGTGCCGTCCGCCGAAGTCACCTTGAAGGTCTTGGTCAGGGTCTCGCCCTCGGCCAGGCCCTGGATGTCGGCGTTGCCGTTGTTCAGTTCGAACGACCACTTGCCGTCCGTGCCGATGGAGAAGGTCCCCTCGTCCGTGGTCTGGCTGAACGCCTGGACATGGGCCTCGCCCGTATCCACGTCCGACACCGTCACGGTACCCGTGGCGAACCGGGTGGCGCCGTCTTCCGACACGCCGCCGCTCAACTCGCCGCCGATCTCCGCCGCGTCGTTCACCGCCGTCACGTCCAGTGTCGCGGTGCCCTGGGTGGTGCCGCCATGGCCGTCATCCACCGTGTAGGTGATGTTGACGTCGCCGTTGAAGTCGGCATTGGGGGTGAAGGTGTAGCTACCGTCGTCGTTCTGGTGGATGGTGCCGTTGGTGGCCGACAGGTTCGACACGCTGAGAGTGTCACCGTCGATGTCCGACGCCTTGCCCAGCAGCTGCGCCGCCGTGAAGGTGACCGAATGGTCCTCGTCGCCGCCGGTCAGTTCGACCAGCTCGGTCCGCGGGCCATCGTTAGAGCCGGTCACGGTGACGTCCACTGTCGAGACATCGCTGTCCACCGTGCCGTCATTGGCCACGACCCGGAAGCTGTCGTGTTCGGACTTGCCGTCGGCGATAGCGTCGGCCTTATCGTTGGGTGTAAAAGTGTACTCGCCGGTTTCGGTGTTGATGGTCACCTTGCCGTAAGTGGTCTCAAGGCTGCTGACCTTGTTGCCTTCGCCATCAACCAGCGAATAAGTCAGCTTGTCGCCATCCACGTCGCTGCCGCGGGCGCTGCCGGTCACAGCGGTATCGTCGTCGCGGGTGACCAGATTCTGCGGGTCAAGGGTCGCCTGGTCGTTCACCGCATTGACATGAAGCGTCGCAGTGCCGGTGGTGGTGCCGCCATGGCCATCGGAAACCGTATAGGTCGCCTCGATATCGCCGTTGAAATCCTTGCCGGGCGTAAAGGTGAAGGTGCCGTCCTGGTTGTCGGTGATCTTGCCGTTGGAAACCTGGAAGCCGGAGAGAGAGACCGACAGGTCGTCGCCATCGATATCGGAAGCCTTGCCCAACAGCTTGGCCTGCCAATCGGCGGCCGACATGGTGATCGACTTATCCTCGTCGATGGCGTCGAGTGTCACCGCGCCGGACACGGTCGGACCGTCGTTGAGGCCCTCCACCGTTACGCTCAGGTTGGTGGAAACGTCGCCGCCATGGCTATCGCTGACCCGAATCTGGAACAGATCGGTCACCGATTCACGCGATCCGTCGGCCTTCAGGCCGAGAGAACGGGTCGCCTCGCTGGCCACGAAGGTGTATTCGCCAGTGGACGGGTTGATGGTGATGGTGCCGTGGTCGTTGGTGATGGTGTTGGTCGGCTGGCCATCCGCACCGATCAGTTGGAAGGTGAGCGCATCGCCATCGTTGTCGGAGGCAACGATACGGCCGCTCACAGTCCCTTCCTGCACCGTCGAGCTCGAGGCGTCACCCGCCACCGTCGGCGCATGATTGACCGCCGCCTGGATCTCGGGGGCCTTATCTTCCTTCGCCGCCTCGGCGGCGGCCGGAGCAGCAGCACCTTCCTGAAGCTGGGTATTGGCGACGAACCCGCCGGGAGGAGCCAGGGTGACCGGCTGGCCGAGGGCCGGATCCTGAGGCTTGAACTCCGCGTCGGGCTTGGCGAGGTCGGGAAGCTCCTGAACATTCAGCGCCTTGGCGCCGCCGGCATTCACCGCGATGGTGGCCACCTCGTCCCGCACGTCCACGCCCAGGCTTTCCAGCTCGGGCGGAGCGACGGTATTGTCCTTGGCCGTCTCGATCTCGACGTCGATGGCGACGTTGACACCGCCGGCGATGCCGCCCAGGTTCTGAACCTGCGGGCTGCCCGTCGAGCCCTGCTGCACATTGGCGAGGTTGCCGAGCTGAGTGTCGCTGACGTCAACCGATCGCGCCACGTTCAGGCGGGCATCGCCCATGTTCTGGTTCTGGACGTTCTGCAGCACCGTCAGGTCGTCAAGCGCCTGCTGTGCGTTCTCCTTCCCATCATGCTGATCTTCGGCATGCTGGTTGTTCGGAGGATTGGAGTTGTTGTTCTCGGCCATTGCAGAACTCCCCAGGCAAAAAAATACCCGGCCTCAAAGAGGTCCGGGTCCGCATCCGATATTATGCGCGCCTATCGCTGGAATGTGCAACTGAATTTCGCAGACATACCTATGGACCGGCGCCTGTCCGGCGAGCCACTGGTATGACCATTGCGCTCTCGGCATGGCCCCCTTGCATTCACGGGCCTGGAATCCCAGCGGCGAACGGCGATACAGTCCGTTGTGCGCTGCAGCACAAAGGAGCCGCCGCCGTGCTTGAGGAATGGATTCGCAATGTTCCCCTGACCTTGGTCGAGCGTATCGTCGCCGACCGCAAGGCGGAGGGAACCCCCATCTGGTCGCTGGCCAGCATCGAACTGATGCGCCGGGTCCGGGAGACCTGCAAGGCAGCCTGAGCGGCCCCGGCCTACATGTCGATCACGTGAAGCATGAACTCCATGGGGTAGAACATGCCGACCAGGCCGGCGGGCATGCCGTCCTTATCGTGAAAGACCGATTTGAAGAACACGCCGCGCCGGGTCAGCCCGTCGCCGTACTTCACCGAGGAGGCGTAGCACTGGGTGCCGCCCGCCTCCATCAGCTTGATGTCCGCCTCGTGATAGACCTGGGCAAGGTTGGACGGCGCGATCTCGAAGACGGTCTTGCCCACCACCTCGTCATGGCCGTAGCCCAGCATCTGGCAGAAATGGCTGTTGCAGCCGAGATAGCGCCCCTCGCGATCCTTGAAGAAGATAGGGTGGGGAATGACGTCCATCAGCGCCGCCACCAGATCCGTATCGGTCAAAATATGCCAGGGCGGCTGCGTTATCCCGGACATGGAACCCTCTGAGCAACTAATCCGTCGTTCACCTTCTAGCACCCGTGGCCCGACGCCGAAAGCCCCCGGGGCAAGTCTGCATAGACGGGCTCCCAGCCGAACAACTTTATTACTTTTTTGAGCGGCGATTCGTAAGGGACTTGCGGACCCGTGAGGCCGCCGTCTATTCTTCCGAGCCTTTCGGAAACGGGGCGCGGCGGTGATTTGCGCCCGTTTTCCAAGGCCCAAAACGGGCAAATGAACTTAGAGAGTGGGAAAGACATGGCAGACAGGGCTTTGATCACGGTCGACGGCAACGAGGCGTGCGCCTCGGTGGCTTACCGGGTCAGCGAGGTGGCGGCGATCTATCCGATCACGCCGTCTTCCACCATGGGCGAGCTGGCCGACCAGTGGGCCTCGGAAGGCAAGAAGAACATCTGGGGCGTGGTCCCGGACGTGGCCGAGATGCAGCACGAGGGCGGCGCCGCCGGCGCGGTGCACGGCGCGCTGCAGGCGGGCTCGCTGGCCACCACCTTCACGGCCAGCCAGGGCCTGCTGCTGATGATCCCCAACATGTACAAGATCGCCGGCGAGCTGACGAGCTTCTGCATGCACGTCACGGCGCGCACCGTGGCCACCCACGGCCTGTCCATCTTCGGCGACCATTCCGACGTCATGGCCTGCCGCCAGACCGGCTTCGGCCTGCTGGCCTCGGGTTCGGGCCAGGAAGCCCACGACATGGCGGCCATCGCCCATTCCGCGACCTTGAAGGCCCGGGTGCCGTTCCTGCACTTCTTCGACGGCTTCCGCACCTCGCACGAGGTGACCAAGATCGAGGAGCTGAACGACGAGGACCTGCTGGCCCTGCTGGACGCCGACGCCATCGCGGCGCACCGCGCCCGGGCGCTGTCCCCCGACCACCCCACCCTGCGCGGCACGGCGCAGAACCCCGACACCTTCTTCCAGATGCAGGAGGCCCGCAATCCCTGGTACGAGGCCTGCCCCGGCATCGTCCAGCAGGAGATGGACCGTTACGCCAAGCTGACGGGCCGCGCCTACAAGCTGTTCGACTATTACGGCCATCCCCAGGCCGAGCGCGTGGTCATCATCATGGGCTCGGGCGCCGAGACCGTGCACGAGACCGTCACCGCGCTGGCCGCCAAGGGCGAGAAGGTGGGCGTGCTGAAGGTCCGCCTGTTCCGCCCCTTCTCCATCGACGCCTTCGTCTCGGCCCTGCCCACCAGCGTGCGCGCCATCGCCGTGCTGGACCGCTGCAAGGAGCCGGGCGCCATCGGCGAGCCGCTGTACCTCGACATCCTGGCCGCCCTGGCCGAGGCCAAGGCCATGGGAATGCGCGCCACCGCCGCCGACCCGGTGGTGATCGGCGGCCGCTATGGCCTGGCCTCCAAGGAGTTCACCCCCGGCATGGCCAAGGCGGTGTTCGACGAACTGGCGCGGCCGAGCCCCAAGCGCCGCTTCACCGTGGGCATCACCGACGACGTCACCCATCTGTCGCTGGAGCCCGATGCCTCGTTCAAGCTGGACCAGCCCAAGGTGAAGAGCGCGGTGTTCTTCGGCCTGGGCGCCGACGGCACGGTGGGCGCCAACAAGAACTCCATCAAGATCATCGCCGAGAACGCCGGCTTCCAGGGTCAGGGCTATTTCGTCTATGACTCGAAGAAGTCGGGCGCCATCACCATCTCGCACCTGCGTTTCAGCCCCGAGCCCATCCAGTCCGCCTATCTGCTGGATTCCGGCGACGCCGATTTCGTGGCCTGCCACCACTTCGTCTTCCTCGACAAGTACGAGGTGCTGCGCTACGCCGCCAAGGGCGCCACGTTCCTCTTGAACTCGCCCTATCCCGCCGACGAGGTGTGGACCCACCTGCCGCGCGAGGTGCAGCAGGAAATCATCGACAAGCAGATCAAGGTGCATGTGATCGATGCCCGCAAGGTGGCGCTGGCCACCGGCATGGGCAACCGCATCAACACCATCATGCAGACCTGCTTCTTCGCTCTCTCCGGCGTGCTGCCCCGGGACGAGGCCATCGGTCACATCAAGAAGGCCATCGAGAAGACCTACGGCCGCAAGTCGGAAAAGCTGGTGGCCAAGAACTTCGAGGCGGTGGACGAGACGCTGCACCACATGCACGAGGTGAGCATCCCGGCCGAAGCCACCTCCAACCGCTCGCTGCCCCCCATCGTGCCCGAGGACTCGCCCGACTTCGTCAAGCGCGTCTCGGCCCTGATGCTGGCCAATCACGGCGACAAGCTGCCCGTCTCCGCCTTCCCCGTCGACGGCGTGTGGCCCACGGGCACGGCGCGCTTCGAGCGCCGCAACATCGCCGCCGAAATCCCGGTCTGGGACGAGGGCCCCTGCATCCAGTGCAACAAGTGCGCCCTGGTCTGCCCCCATGCCGCCATCCGCGCCAAGGTCGCCAGCCCGGCCGACATGGAAGCCGCGCCCGCCGGCTTCAAGCGCATGGATTACCGCGGCAACGAGTTCAAGGGTGACGCCTACATCATCCAGGTGGCGCCCGAGGACTGCACCGGCTGCACGCTGTGCGTCAAGGTCTGTCCCGGCAAGGACAAGAAGGACCCCAACCGCCTGGCGCTGCGCATGGAGGCCAAGGATTCCATCCTCGAGGCCGAGAAGAAGAACTGGGCGTTCTTCGTCGATCTGCCGGAAGTGAATAAGGAGAAGCTGGGCACCCCCACGGTGAAGACCGCCCAGCTGCTCCAGCCGCTGTTCGAGTTCTCCGGCGCCTGCCTGGGCTGCGGCGAGACTCCTTACATCAAGCTGATGACCCAGCTGTGGGGCGACCGCCTGATGATCGCCAACGCCACCGGCTGCTCGTCCATCTATGGCGGCAACCTGCCCACCACGCCCTACACCCAGAATGCCGAGGGCCGCGGCCCGGCCTGGGCCAACTCGCTGTTCGAGGACAACGCCGAGTTCGGCTTCGGCTTCCGTCTGGCGGTGGACCAGCACAAGAACCAGGCCAAGCTGCTGCTGGCCGCGCTGACCGCCACCGGCCAGGTGCCGGAGAAGCTGGCCAACGAGATCGCCCACGCCCCCCAGGGCAGCGAGGTGGAAATCGCCGTCCAGCGCAGCCGCATCCTCGATCTGCGCAAGGTCCTCTCCGGCCTGAAGTCGGCCGAGGCCCGCCAGCTGGAGCAGGTGGCCGATTATCTGGTCGAGAAGGTGGTGTGGATCGTCGGCGGCGACGGCTGGGCCTACGACATCGGCTACGGCGGCCTGGACCACGTCTTCGCCTCGGGCAAGAACGTCAACATCCTGGTCATGGACACCGAGGTCTATTCCAACACCGGCGGCCAGCAATCCAAGGCCACCCCCATCGGCGCCTCGGCCAAGTTCGCCATCGCCGGCAAGACCCTGCCCAAGAAGGATCTGGGCATGATGGCCATGGCCTACGAGGACGTCTACGTCGCCAACGTGGCCTTCGGCTCCAAGGACGTGCAGACCATGCGCGCCTTCCAGGACGCCGTCAGCTATCCCGGCGTCTCGCTGATCGTCGCCTATTCCCACTGCATCGCCCACGGCTACGACCTGGCCCACGGCCTGGACCAGCAGAAGATGGCGGTGGAGGCCGGCTACTGGCCGCTCTACCGCTGGGATCCGCGCAAGATGGGCACCGGCGAAAGCCCGCTGACGCTGGACAGCAAGGAGCCCAACGGCAAGCTGTACGACTTCATGAAGGGCGAGGCCCGCTTCCAGATGGTGGAACGCGCCGACCCCGAGCGGTACCGCCAGCTGGTGGACAGCGCCGAAAGCCAGCTGCGCCGCCGCTTCGCCATGCTGCGCCGCTTCGCCGGCCTGCCCGACGTCACCCCGCCGCCTGCGGGCGGCAAGGAGGCGGCGGAGTAGGACCGCACTGTCACCCTGAGCCAAGGGCGAAGGGCCTTTCACCAAAGTCGCAGGACGGTGAGTGAAGGGCTCTTCCCCTCGCCCGGGTAATGGATGAGACGGATGACGGGCTATCGCCCGCACCCATCCGGGGCGATGCCCCGGCCCCCCTTTGATTTCATCGGGGGAGCGTGATTGAGAAGGCCCCTTCCGGAAACGGGAGGGGCTTTTTCGTTGATGCGAAACCCCATAATCTCACCAAGCTACCTTGAACCAACCATAAGGCGCGCCCCAATACACGGGTAAATAGAAAACCTACAAAACAACCAAGATGCCGAACATCCCTTTAGGTGCTATATTTAACTTAGCCAACACGGCAGAGTGCCAGACGGCAATGCGTTTATGGGGGACAGCATGTTCTCGACACTCCGAATCGAGAATTTCACCGCCTTTGTTGACACAAGTTTCACATTCGTCCCTGGAATAAACGTATTTGTGGGCGGAAATGGAACAGGAAAAACTCACATTCTAAAAATGCTGTACTGCATGCAGTACTGCACACACAAGGATAGCGATACAAAGACAAGTATATCAAAGAAATTTGTAGCTGTATTCAGGCCATACAAGGGGAGCCTAGGACGACTAGTCCACAGGCGTGCTGGAAAATCAATCGCGCAGATTAAGGCAACTTCAAACAATAAGCATATTTCATTAAAATTCAGCAATAGCGCAAAGCCACTTCAATCTACTGGCGGGTTAGGTAAATTCGGCCAACCGGTTTATATTCCTGTCAAGGAACTTTTATCCCAAGCACCACAGTATAGATCCATCTACAACAGATACGACCTTCCTCACGAAGAGGTATATTACGATATAATTGACCTTGCGTATCTGCCATCGCTAAAAGGCCCCGCAATTGAGGACAGAAAGAAATTACTTGAATTTATCAGGAAAATTGTCGATGGAAGAGTAACGACAAAAGATGAGGACTTTTTCTTAACAAATAGTTCCGGCGACCTTGAGATGACCCTAGTCGCAGAGGGAACGCGAAAACTCGCTTTAATTTGGAAGCTCATTCAAAATGGCTCCCTTCTAAGCGGCTCAACGCTCTATTGGGATGAACCCGAGGCCAACCTCAATCCATCTATGATGCAGCACGTGGCCGGTATCTTGACCGAACTTGCAAGAATAGGGATTCAGGTATTTGTCGCTACGCACAGCTATGCCTTCCTGAAGGAGATTGAGTTTCATGCCATGAAAAGCGTTCCCATACGCTTCTTCTCACTCCATCGAAAGCCTGACGAGGACGGCATTTTTTCTCATCCATCCGATTCATACGAGCAGATTAGCCCAAATCTAATTGCTGATGAGTACATCAGAATTTATGATGAAGGCATAAGAAGAAGCCTAGGGGGATTATGACATGGGGAGAGCCGTATTTGAAAAGGACGTCAAAATTGATTTCTCTGATGCACTGAATGTCCTAGAATTTGATGATAACAGAAGAAAGGAGAAGACCTACGGCCTCAGCCACTGTATGGCAGCTGTAGACTTTATCGTCGAATGGGACAAATACTATTGGTTTGTTGAGATAAAAGACCCAGAAACATCAACAGCCCTCTCAGATGAAATCAGACACGCTGGATGTAAAAAAGTTATAGATGAATTTCACTCCGGAAATCTCATATCAAAAAATTTAGCACCAAAAATAAAAGACTCCTTCATATACACAAAACTTCAAAAAACCATCGATGACAAACCTATATTCTATATGGTCCTCCTCGGAATATCATCTCTCAATGAGCCAATCGCCAACCACTTGGCGACAAAACTAAAGCATGGCTGCGGGTTTTTTGGACCTCACAATAAGGGATGGGAATCCCCATACCTACGGGACGTAATAGTTCTAAATATTGCTCAATGGAATAGAACTTTTCCCCACTGCCCAATAACCCGTACAAGCCCACCGACCTTACCCTGAATGCATTCGCAGCCTTTCCCCTTGCCGCCCGCCGTCCGTCTCCGCTAGCCTCGACGCCACTGGTAATACCGGAGGCGGATGATGCGGATCTTGATTCTGGGCGCGGGGGCGACGGGGGGGTATTTCGGGGGACGGCTGGCCGAGGCCGGGGCCGACGTGACCTTTCTGGTGCGACCCAAGCGCGCCCAGCTTCTGGCCGAGCGCGGCCTCTCCATCGAAAGTCCGCACGGCGACGCCAAGTTGAAGGTCAACACGGTGACCGCCGATACCCTGTCGGGCCACTGGGACGTGGTGCTGCTGTCGTGCAAGGCCTATGACCTGGAGGAGTCCATCAAGGCCATCGCGCCGGCGGTGGGAGCGGACTCCACCGTGGTGCCGATCCTCAACGGGCTGGCCCATTACGGCCCGCTGGATGCGGCCTTCGGGGCGGGCCGCGTGATCGGCGGGCTGTGCCACATCTTCTCCACCTTGGGCGCCGAGGGGCAGATCCTGCACATGAACGCCATCCACCGCATCACCTTCGGCGAGCGCTCGGGCGGTACCTCGGCCCGGACCGAGGCGCTGGCCCGGGCCTTCGCCCCCGCCAGGTGCGAGACCCGCCATTCGCCCGAGATCATGCAGGAGGCCTGGGAGAAATATGTGCTGCTGGCTCCGCTGGCCGGCATGACCTGCCTGATGCGGGCCAGCGTCGGCACCATCATGGCGACCGAGGAGGGCGAGGCCATCACGCGGGAAATGTTCGAGGAATGCGCCGCCGTGGCGTCCCACGCCGGGCATGGGCCGCGCCCCGAGGCCCGCGACCTGGCCCTGGGCTTCCTCACCCAGAAGGGCTCGGCCATGACGGCGTCCATGATGCGCGACCTGGAGGCCGGCGGGCCCACCGAGGGCGAGCACATCGTCGGCGACATGGCGCGCCGCGCCCGGGCGGCCGGACTTGCCGCTCCGCATCTGCGCACCGCGCTGGCCCATCTGCAGGCCTACGAGATCAGGCGGAAGGGATAGGGACCGGGACTAAACCTTCAAGCCACAAATCTGCACCGCTTCCACTCTCGTCATGCCCGGACTTGTTCCGGGCATCCACGTGACTCCACCTGGCACCGTACTGAACCGCTCCGCGTGGATGGCCGGGTCAAGCCCGGCCATGACGCAAAGTGAAGTTTCTTATTTAACGCGCGGTGCTCTACTTGCCGGCGGCCTTGAGGAACGCGTCCATGAGGGCGCGCCCCTCATCGTCCAGATCCGCCTGGACCTCGGCGATGATTGCCGGCTGCACCACCCGGCGGAAGGCGTCACGCTCCTCGGCCGACAGGCGGGTGACCGCCATGCGGCGGTAAAGGGCGGAGATTCCGCGTTCCGACCCTTCGATGTCGCGCGCCAGGGTACGGCCCGCCGCCAGGGCGGCGTCGGCCGCCCGGCGCACCGCCTGCTGCTCGTCGGGCGCCAGGGCGTCGAAGGCCTTGCGGTTGAACAGCCACAGCGGCGGTGCATACAGATGCTCGGTCAGGGTGGCGTATTTCTGCACTTCGTCGAAGCGCCCGGCCAGGATGGCCAGCGGCGTATTCATCTGCCCGTCGGCCACCCCCGCCGCCAGGGCCGACAATTCCTCGCGCGAGGAGATGGCCACCGGCACGGCGCCCAGGCTGCGGATCATGGTGTCCTGGGACTTGAAGCCGGGAATGACGCGGAACTTCAGGCCGTGCATGTCCTCGGGCCGGTGGATCGGCCGCCTTGCGTTGGTGAGCGCCGTCATGCCGCCGCTATCGCCATAGCCCAGCACCATCATGCCGGTCCGCCGCTCGATCCCCTCGCCCAGAAGGCGGCCGAACGGGCCGTCGAAGGCCGCCTGGGCCGCCTCCTGCGACGCGAAAGCAAAGGGAATCTGGGTCACGGCCAGCGGCGGATAGACGGGGACCACGCCGCCGATGGTGACGAAGCCGGTCTGCACCACGTTATCGCCGATCAGCCGGGCGAGTTCGCGGTTGCCGCCCAGTTGCCCGGCGGGAAAGATGCCGACCTTGACCCGTCCCTCGGTCAGCCGTTCCACCTGCCGCTTGAACTCGGCGGCCATGGCGGCGGTGGGATTGGCCGAGGATTTCTGCGCCTGGGTATGGGCCAGGAAGATCTCGCGCGGCGGGGCGGGTTTGTCCCCCTCTGCGGCCCGGACCGGCAGGGCCGCCAGCAGAACCAGGGCGAGGATGGCGCCGAACGGCCGCATGCTTATTTCCCCTCGAAATGCAGCACGCCGTCCCAGGCCTCGTCGGGCGGGGCGGCGGCGTAGCGCTCGGCAAGGTCCAGGAAGAAGCGGGCGGGGCCGTCCTCGCCGCGGCCGGCCAGATAGTCGCGGAACGCCTGGGACGCGGCGGACCAGTCACGGGCAAAGAACAGCTTCATGGCCTGGTTCCAGTGGGCGACGGCCGACATCTGCTCCCCGGTGGCGGCCAGAGCGCCTCCGTCGTCCAGCGCCGCCACCAGTTCGAACAGGGGCACCGGCAAGGTGACGCCGGCGGGGGCCACCACGCCCAGGGGGCGGAACAGGAAGCGGTCACGCACCTGCTTTTCCACCGCGCCGGTCACCAGCATGGACGTGCCGAACATCTTGTTCAGGCCCTCGATGCGCGACGCCAGGTTCACCTCGGCGCCCAGCACCGTGTACTGCATGCGGTCGTTGCTGCCCACGTTGCCCACCACCGCCACGCCCGTATGCAGGCCGAAGCGGGTGGGCATGGGCGGGAAACGGTTGGCCACCAGATCGCGGTTCAGGTCCTCGGACAGGACGCGGCAGGCGAGGATGGCGCGGCAGGCGTTGGCCACGTGGTCCTCGTCCAGGCTGGGGGCGTTCCAGAACGCCATGATGGCGTCACCGATGAACTTGTCGATGGTCCCCCGGCTGGCGATGATCGCCCCCGACATCATCTCGAAATAGATGGACAGGCGATGGGCCACATCCTCGGGCGCCATGAATTCCGAGGTCTGGGTGAACCCCTGGAGATCGGTGAACAGGATGGTCAGCGGCCGGCGCTCGCCGTCGATGGTGGGAATTCCGGCCGAGGCCATGATGGTCCGCACCAGATCCTTGGGCACATAGGCGGCGAAGCTGCGCATGGCGGCCTTCATCCGCTCGATGGCCGCCGCCAGGGCGTGGACCTCGATCACCGACGAGCGGACGGCCGCATCGCTGGAGAAGTCCAGGGCCTCGATGTGGCGGACCTCGCCGATCAGCGTCTCGATGGGCCGGGTCAGCAGGCGCGACGCCCAGGCCACCCCCGCCCCGGCCAGCACCAGGAAGGCCGTGCCGATGATCAGGATGATGACGCTGGCGCGGCGAAGGGGCGCGATGAACTCGCCCTCCTCGGCCACCACGCCGATGGTCCAGTGCTTGCCGAAATCGTCGGGAAACGGGCTGAACGACACCAGATAGGTATCGCGCTCGGGCCCCAGTTCCGCCCGGAAGCGGTTGCCCAGATCCTTGCGCAACCGGGCGGCGTCGGCCACCACCCGGTCGGCGATCTGATCGACCTTGGCGATTTCCAGCCCATTGCCCCCTTGGACAAGGGATTGCTCGGCGTCGTGATAGCCCAGCAGGCGGTCGTCCTCGTCCAGGATGAAGGTCCGCCCCTTGGCGCCCACCGCCCGCTCGGCCAGGAAACGCGACAGGGTCTCGGTCAGCAGATCGGCGGCGAACACCCCGATCGGCGCCCCATCGTCGGTCACCAGCCGCTGGGACAGGGTCAGGCCGGGCTTGCCGATACTGCTGAACACGTGGATTCCGGAGGTGGCCACACCCTGGGTCTCCATGGCCGCCGTGTACCAGGGCCGCGTCCGGGGGTCATAGGTGACCTTGGGCGCGCGCTCGACGCCGACCACGTTGCCCCAGCGGGTGATGTAGATCCAGCTGTCGGTGGCCTCGCCCTCCACCGTGTCGATGATGCGCAGCGCGAATTTGGCGTCCGGCGGCGGCTTGCGGCCCAGCAGCCCCTTGCCGCCGGGCGGCGGCAGGCGGATCACCTCGTAGAAGGCGCCGTCCTTGGCAAAGCCGAAAAACAGGGCGTAGAGGTCGGGAAAGGCCTCCAGCGTGTCGATCAGCGGCCGCAGGGTCTCGACCCGGCGCAGCTTCTCGCCCTCCGCCTTGCCGAAAGCGGTGGACAGATCGACGACGCGGGCCATGGGAACCAGCAGGTTGCGCACCCCGGAAACCACGTCGCGGGATGCGCCGTCCATGGCATTCTGGGCGAGATCGGCGGCCAGGTGCGAATTCTGGCGATACAGCACCGTGGTCATCAGCGCCGTCAGGGGCAGCATGATGCCGAGAAACATGGCGGCGATGCCGACACGCAGCCGTATCCTGGGTCGCTTGGACCGCGTGCTCACGCCACCCCCCACAAATCCCTAAATTCCGCATGGACTATAGCCAAGCCCATTCTTTTGGAATAGTTACGGATTGTATCGGAGATGCATCAACTCAGTGAACGGTCGACGCCGATGCTCAACAATCGGCATACCAGCGCGCGAAGAAGGTGTCGTCGCCTTCCTGGCGCAGGCCCATGGTGGGAGCGCCGGCATCGTCGATCAGCCCCATTTCGTGCAGCCAGCGCACCACCTTGCGGAAATGGCCGACATTCTGGAGGTTGGAGCCGCCTTCCAGCCAGTTCTGCTCGAGGAAGGCCAGCACCGCCGGCTGGCCCAGTTCGGCCTCCCACAGGATGCCGAGCAGCGAGCACAGCCCCTCCTCCACGTCGCGCTCAGGCAGGAACAGGGACTGCACCGCGTCGGCCTCGGCCTTGCGCCCGGTCTCGGGTCCGGCGCCCAGGCCGAAATCCAGCACCTTGCGCCGCTCGGGCGAGGACAGCTGGTAATGCCCCACTTCGTGGATCAGCACGCTGGGCTCCAGGTGAACCGCCACGCCTTCGCCATCCCAGGTGAAATGCTCCTGGGGACTCATCTCCAGAATCTTGAAGCCGAAGCGGCGGCAAAGCTCCACCGCCCCCTTCCGATGCTCAGGCTCGGTGGACAGGGTGAGCAGATCGTCCTCGGGCACCAGGGCGGTGATGCGGCGGAACACGGCGAGCGCCAGCGGGTCCTCGGCCAGCGCCGCCTCGAACTCGCTCTTCAGCCCGGCGAAGCCGGTATGGTCGATGGGTGTCAGAATCATGGGAGCGGTTTTAGTCGCGGACCTTGACCTTGGCAAGGGGGGGCGCTAAAGGGGGCCTTCCGATTCCCCCTCGCGCTCTTCTAAGGACCAAGCATGGACAGGATCCGCATCATCGGCGGGACGCCGCTCAAGGGCACCATCACCATCGGCGGCGCCAAGAACGCCGCGCTGGCGCTGATGCCCGCCTGCCTGCTGACCGAGGAAACCCTGGCGCTGTCCAACCTGCCCCATCTGGTGGACATCACCACCATGGCCAATCTGCTGGCCCAGCACGGGGTGATGATGGCGCTGAACGGCAACGCCACCAACGGCGGCCATACCGGACGCGTCCTCGAGCTGACCGCCGCCTCCATCGGCAACACCACCGCGCCCTACGATCTGGTGCGCAAGATGCGCGCTTCCGTCCTGGTGCTGGGCCCGCTGCTGGCCCGCTGCGGCGAGGCCCGCGTCAGCTTGCCCGGCGGCTGCGCCATCGGCACCCGGCCGGTGGACCTGCACCTGAAGGCCCTGGAGCAGATGGGCGCCCGAATCGAGCTGGACGGCGGCTATATCGTGGCTTCCGTCCAGGGCCGCCTCAAGGGCGCCCACATCATCTTCCCGCAGGTCACCGTGGGCGGTACCGAGAACATCCTGATGGCCGCCACCCTGGCCGAGGGCGAAACCGTCATCGCCAACGCGGCGCGCGAGCCCGAGATCACCGACCTGGCCGAATGCCTGCTGGCCATGGGCGCCAAGATCGAGGGCATCGGCACCGGTACGTTGAAGGTCCAGGGCGTGGAACGCCTGCACGGCGCCGAATACTCGGTGGTCCCCGATCGCATCGAGACCGGCACCTACGCCGTGGCCGCCGCCATCACCCGGGGCGACATCGAGCTGGTGGGCGCCCGCTTCGACCTGATGGAATCCGTCAACAAGGTGCTGACCGAGTGCGGCGTCCAGGTGGAGGAGACACCGCGCGGCATGCGGGTACGCGCCGACCAGGGCGAGATCACCGGCGTCGACATCATGACCGAGCCCTATCCCGGCTTTCCCACCGACATGCAGGCCCAGTTGATGGCGCTGATGTCCACGGCCAAGGGCGCCTCCATGATCACCGAGACCATCTTCGAGAACCGCTTCATGCACGTTCCCGAGATGACCCGCATGGGCGCACGCATCAACGTCCACGGCTCGTCGGCCATCGTGCGCGGCGCGCCCAAGCTGTCGGGCGCCCAGGTGATGGCCACCGATCTGCGCGCCTCGGTGTCGCTGGTGCTGGCCGCGCTGGCCGCCGAGGGCGAGACCATCGTCAACCGCGTCTACCATCTGGACCGCGGCTACGAACGGGTCGAGGAAAAGCTGGCCGCCTGTGGCGCCAAGATCGAGCGCCTCAAGGACGGCGTGGCGGAGTAAGCGAAAGCGCGGGCGGGGCGCCCGCACTCCACCTTCCTACTTGTGCACCATCGCCACCAACTTGGCGATCCAGCCCAGCTTCCAGGCCAGAGCCAGCGCCGCCAGCACCACGCCCGCGACGACCACCGAACGCCACGGCGGCTCCTTCTGGGCATAGGGGTCCTTGAGCGAGCGCTGGGCGCCGTCGGGCAGCTTGGCCAGATGGGTCAGCGCCGTGCCGAACGGAATGTTGATGCGGGCATGGGTGTTCACCGCCCAGCCGTTGGCGTCGAGAATCGGCCCCAGGTGCCGCTGGTGCAGCTTGAACGAGGCGATGATCATGCTGGGCCCCGACACCGCCAGCACCGCGCCCAGCAGGGCCAGCGGAATCTGCCACCACGGCAGGGAGAGGAACCCGGTCACCACCGAGGCCAGCGCCGTGCCGATGGCGCCCACCGCCAGCCCCAGGGCGGCGAAGATGCCGGCGAAGCGTCCGGCATCGAAGGGGGCGGGCGCCGCCGCCGGGGCGGCGGCCGGCGCCGGAGCCGGAGCGGCAGGAGCCGGGGCCGGAGCCGGAGCCGGCTTGGCGCCCGGCAGCGGAATCTTCGGCGTCACCGCCAGGGCGGCGGCCTGCTCGTCGGCGGCCTTGGCCCGGGCGGCGGCCATCTTCTCCACCGTCTGGGCGATGATCTTGCCCACCTTCTTGTAGGGCGCCCAGAACGATTGGCGGATGGAAATGGGGTGGTCGACGATATGGACGATGGTGGCGTCCCAGTCGCCGCCCTTGCGGTCGTAGAACACGCCGTTGCGCCCGACCATCAGCTGGTCGGAATCGCCATCGGTGACGGCGGCGGCGATGTACATCTTCTCGCCGTCGTCCACGCCCCTGCGCCGGCATTCGCAATAGACCAGATAGATGCGGCTCAGCGTGGCGATCACCGCGTGCTTGCCGGGCTCCTCCACCCGGACGCACAGATCGCAGGACCGCCCGTCGATGAACAGGGTGCCGGCCTGGAACACCGCCTTGTGCTTTCGGGTGTAGAAGTCGCGGAAGGCGACGAAGTTGTTGAGCAGCACCGCCAGGTCACGGCAGCAACGCAGCAGCTTGTCCACCGAATCGATGGCCTTGGCCTCGGCCTCCAGCGCCAGGTCCTGGGCGATCAGGGATTCGATGGCGGCCTGGGCGTCCTGGCCGAGGATGGTCCTGATCCGCTCGGTGCCAAGCGCCCCCACGGGTCCTTCCGGCATCTCCTTGGCCCAGGCGGCCCGCGCCGCGAACCGCGCCTTGATCGCGGCCCAATCCTCGGCCGACAGGCTGTCGCGCTCACCCAGCAGCGGCACCACCGCCTCGGCCTTGAAGCGGGCGATGGCCGCGCCCCAGGCCGGATTGAGCCCCGCCCCCAGCGGCAGGTCGGCGCCGGCGGCCACGCCCGCCAGGGGGAATTCGGCCAGCGCCGCCGAATCCGGTGACAGCATTTGCCCGGCCAGCCCCGCCCAATCCTCCTCCGAGCGGTTGAGCGGCCCGGCGGCGCGGGTGTCGAAGGCGGCCAGCGCGCAGCGGGTGAACCAGTCGTCCAGCTTGGCCGCCACCGCCGTCACCGCCTCGGCGGCATGCTCGGATTCGCCGGCCACCGGGTTGAGGGCCGGGTCCTGGTCGGCCTTGGCCGCCCATTTGGCATGGGCCTCGGCCGCCTCGAAGAATTCCTTCACCTTGTCCAGATTGACCCCGGGCAGGCCGCCGCGATCGGTCTCGCCGCCCAGGCAGGCGATGATGTCCTCGATCACCGAGCGAAGCGCCGGGTCGTCGACGATTTCCGCCGGAACGATGCCGTCGCCGTTGAAGTCGTTGGCGGCGAACACCTCCTGCACCCCGGCCACCTCGGCCAGGGTGATGGTGTCGGAATCGGGCTTGCCGCTCTTGGCCAGGATGCGCCGGGCCGCCGCCAGCACGGCGCGGCCCTCGGGCTTGGCATCGTCGATCTCGGCCAGGGGCAGCGCATCCTCGCGCTTCAACAGCAGATCGGGCTGCTTCAACAGGTTGCCGGCCCACTCGACGGCGGCGATGACCTCGCCGGCGCGGATGCGGCCGTCATGATCGGAATCGATGATGTCCAGCGTGCGCTGGTCCAGCTCGATGCCGCGCGTCGGGCAGGACAGCGCCGCCCACAGCTTCTGGTCCAGCGAACCCAGGCTCATCAGCGCCCGGCCGGTATCGAGCCGCACCTGATCGAAGCCCCCCGCCCGGAAGAACTTCCACTGCATCGGACCCTGATTGCCGCCGGTTTCGTCGCCCATGTCCGCCCCCTGGAATTGAACCCTTCCATCATGCCCGAAGCGGGGACGGAGGCAAGCGTTACACTCTGTTACCCCCTGCCCGTCCGCCGGACATCCGCCCGTTACCTTCGCATGATCTAATACACCCATGAGCGGGAATGAGTGACAGGAGGCAATCATGAAGACCATCCTCAAGACCCTCGCGGCTCTCGCCCTCGTCGGTTTTGTCGCCTCGTGCGCGGCCCAAGCCGCCGACCCGACCCCCACGCCGCAAACCTGGGGTCCCGGCTGGCGTCATGAGCAGATGCTGAAGGCCCAGAAGGACGGCACCTTCGTCCCCGGCCGCGGCCCGGGCTACGGCATGTGGGGCGGCGGCCCCGGCTATGGCCGCGGCATGATGGCGCAGGCCATCGGCGCCGATGGCAAGATCGACGTGAGCAAACTGCCCGCCGGTTGCCCGATGCGCCAGGGACTGATCCAGGCCCCGACCCAGTAAGCGATCATTTGCGCGAAGCCCCGCCCCCGGCTTGACAGCCGGGGGCGGGGCTTTGATTCTAGGGAGATGTTCAAGCGCCTCGCCCCCCTGCTCGTCTCGACCCTGCTCGCCGCCCCGGCTTTGGCCAAGGACGAGTTGGCCATCGGCATCACCCAGTTTCCCGCGACGCTGAACCCGTCCATCGAATCCATGCTGGCCAAGACCTATGTCCTGGCCTTCGCCCACCGGCCGATCACCGCCTATGACGCCGCGTGGCAGCTGACCTGCCTTTTGTGCGAACAGCTTCCGACCATCGAGAACGGGCTGGCCAAGGTGGAGAGCCTGGAGGGCGGCAGAAAGGGCATCGCCGCCACCTATACGCTGCGCGCCGACGCCAAATGGGCCGACGGCACGCCGGTGACCACCGACGACGTGGTCTTCAGCTGGCAGGTGGGACGCCATCCCCAGTCGGGCGTGGCGGCGGCCGAGCTGTTCCGCCGCATCACCCGAATCGAGGCCAAGGACAAGCGGACCTTCACGCTCTACGTGGACAAGCTGACCTTCGACTACAACGCCATCAACGACCTGCGCCTGCTGCCCGCCCATGTGGAGAAAAAGCGGTTCGAGGCCGCGCCCGCCGAGTACCGCAACCGCACCGCCTACGACCAGGATTCCACCAATCCCGGCCTTTACAACGGTCCCTACCGCATCAGCGCGGTGGTCCAGGGCAGCCATGTGGTGCTGGAGCCCAACGCCCATTGGGGCGGGACCAAGCCGGCGTTCAAGCGCATCGTGGTCAAGGCCATCGAGAACACCGCCTCGCTGGAGGCCAACCTGCTGGCGGGCGGCATCGACATGATCGCCGGTGAGCTGGGCCTGCCGCTGGAGCAGGCCCTGGCCTTCGAGAAGCGCCACGGCGCCCGCTTCGAGGTGATCACCAGACCCAGCCTGAGCTACGAGCACCTGGACCTCAACCTGTCCTCGCCCCTTTTGTCCGAGCCAAAGGTGCGCCGCGCCCTGCTGCTGGGGCTTGACCGCGAGACCATCTCGCGCCAGCTGTTCGAGGGCCGCCAGATCGTCGCCCAATCCCTGGTGCCGCCGCTGGACTGGGTCTACGCCGCCGACCTGCCCAAGGCCGCCTTCGATCCGGTGCGCGCCAACCAGTTGCTGGACGAGGCCGGCTGGATGGTCGGACCGGGGGGCATCCGGGTCAACACCAAAGGCGAGCGGATGTCGCTGGAACTGGTCACCACCGCCGGCAACCGCTCGCGCGAGCTGGTGGCCCAGGTGATGCAGGCCCAATGGAAGAAGATCGGCGTCGAGCTCAAGCTGAAGACCGAGCCGCCGCGCGTGATGTTCGGCGAGACGGTGACCCGGCGCAAGTTCCCCCACATGGCGCTGTTCGCCTGGTACTCGGCGCCCGAGAACGTGCCGCGCTCGACGCTGCACTCCACCATGGTGCCCAGCACGGCCAACAACTGGTCGGGCCAGAACTACACCGGCTACGCCAACCCGGAAATGGACAGGCTGATCGACGCGGTCGAGGGGGAACTGGACAAGGACAAACGCAAGGCCCTGTGGCGCGACATCCAGGCCCTTTACGCCGCCAACCTGCCGGCGCTGCCGCTGTTCTTCAAGTCGGATTCCTTCATCCTGCCCAAGGCCTTGAAGGGGGTGCGGCCCACCGGCCATCAGGACCCCTCCCCCTATTGGGCGGAGCAGTGGCGGTGGGAGTAAACCGGCGTGCCCTAAACTGTCATCCCGAGCGTATGCGAGGGATCTCCGCCTGGACTGGCGATCCCGGTCTTGAAAAGCCATGCCAGGACGAGATCCCTCCTCCCGAGGGTCGTCGGGATGACAGGTCAAGATTGTCGGCCGATGCTATGACACAGCTTGGGAGGGGCAAGCCATGACTGGCAAGGCCATGGCCCGCCTGATCCAGTCGGCCCTGGTCCTGCTGGTGATGTCCTTCGTGGTCTATGGCCTGATGGGCCTGATGCCCGGCGATCCCATCGACCTGATGATCGCCGGCGACCCGCGCATGAGCTCCGAGGACGCGCTCCGGCTGAAAGCGCTTTACGGCCTCGACCGGCCATGGACCGAGCGCTGGCTGCGCTGGCTGGGACAGGTGCTCCAGGGCGAGTTGGGCTATTCCCGCCTTTACGCCCGCCCAGTGGCCGAATCCATGGCCCCGGCGCTGGGCAACAGCGCGCTGCTGATGCTGTCGGCCATGGCGCTGTCGCTGTCGGTGGCCATTCCGCTGGGCATCCTCGCCTCGCTCCGACCGGGAAGCCCGCTCGACCGGCTGGTCAACCTGCTGGCCTTCGCCTCGGTGTCGGTGCCGGTGTTCTGGCTGGGCCTGATGCTGATCGTGGTGTTCGCCGTGTCGCTGGGCTGGCTGCCGGCTGGCGGCGTCGAGACGGTGGGCGGCGGCGGGCTGGCCGACAGGCTGCGCCACATGGTTCTGCCGGTCTCCGCCCTGGCCCTGGCCGGTATCGGCCAGGCGGCACGGCACATGCGGGCCGCCATGATCTCGGAAGCCGGCGCCGACTACATCCGCACGGCGCGGGCCAAGGGCTGTGGTCCCGCCCGCGTGGTGCTGGGCCACCAGTTGCGCAATGCCCTGCTGCCCATCACCACCATCGTGGCGCTGGAATTCGGCGGCCTGTTCTCGGGCGCGCTGATCACCGAGACGGTCTTCGCCTGGCCCGGCATGGGCCGCCTGATCTACGAGGCGGTGATGGGCAACGACTTCAATCTGGCCCTGTCGGGATTGCTGCTGGCCACCGCCATGACGCTGGCCGGCTCGGTGCTGGCCGACATGGCCTATCAGCGCCTCGATCCCCGGATCGGCCGGTCATGAGGACGGGCGCCGCCATCTTAGTGCTGTTGCTGGCCGCCGTATTGGCCGCGCCCTGGGCCCTGCCCGCCCCCGAAGCCATGGATCTGGCCAGCCGTTTCGATCCGCCGTCCGCGGCCCATCTGCTGGGCACCGACGATCTGGGCCGCGACATCGCGGCGCGCCTCGCCCAGGGTGGTCTGGTCTCGCTGGGCGTCGCCGCGCTCACCGCCCTGATGGCGGCGCTGATCGGCACCATCATCGGGCTGCTGGCCGGATATCATGGCGGCTGGGCCGATTCCGCGCTGATGCGCCTCACCGACGGGGTGATGTCGCTGCCGCTGCTGCCTTTGCTGATCGTCATGGCCGCCGCCGATCCCGCCAAGCTGGGGGTGCCGCCCGGCTTGACCGGGTCCGAGGTGTTCGCCGTGCTGCGCCCGGCGGTGATCATCGCCTGCATCGCCTGGACCGGGGTGGCCCGCCTGGTGCGCGCCGCCACCCTTTCGGTGCGTACCCGCGACTATGTGCGCGCCGCCGAGGCCATGGGCGCCCGGCCCATGCGCATCATGCTGCGCCACATCCTGCCCAACGTCGCCTCGCCCATCGTGGTGGCCACCACGCTGTCGGTGGGCAACATCATCCTGATCGAAAGCGCGCTGTCCTTCCTGGGGCTCGGCATCCGCCCGCCCCTGGCGTCGTGGGGCAACATGCTGACCGGGGCCATGGACGTGGTGTGGAGCGCGCCGCTGCTGGCCTTCTGGCCGGGCGCCGCCATCTTCGCCACCGTGCTGGGTTTCAACCTGCTGGGCGACGGGCTGCAGAAGGCGCTGGATCCCAAGGGATAAGATATGGGCTTCCGCCCATACCCGCTTGCTCGCTTCGCTCGTCCCTCTGGGACCGCACCCCCGGGTGCGTCGTTTGCCCCTGCGGGGCTGCACGGGGCCGATGGCCCCAAACCCCATTCCATTATTTCATGAAACAAAAGGAGGGTTCGGGAGGCATGCCTCCCGATGGGGTCGGGGCAAAGCCCCGCATGTCGCCGCGCCTCAGTGGCTGAACAGCACCGGCACGGTCATGGAATCCAGCATGTGGCGGGTGGCGCCGCCCAGCACCATCTCGCGCAGGCGCGAACGGCCGTAGCCGCCCATGACCAGCAGGTCCACGTCCTCGTCGGCGGCGCGCGACAGCAGCATCTCGCCCACGTTGAGGTCGTCGGAGGCCACGTGCTCGCACACCGCGTTGACCCCGTGGCGCGACAGGTGCAGGCAGATGTCGGCGCCGGGAATGTCGCCGTGCCCCGCCATGCCGTGGCCGGGATTGATGGCGATGACGTGAACCGTCTGGGCGCCCGCCAGCAGGGGCATGGCATCGTGGACGGCGCGGGTCGCCTCGCGCCCGCCGTTCCAGGCCACCATCACCCGGCGGCCTAAGGTGGGGAAGCGGCCGGCGAAGGGCACCACCAGCACCGGACGGCCCACCGCCATGATCAGTTCATCGGCCAGACGCGGCGCATCGGACTGGGGCTCGGCCTGGCCGATCACCGCCAGATCGGCGTAGCGGGCGTGCAGAGCCAGGGTTTCGGCCATGGGGCCGCTGACGTCGCGCCATTCGCGCGTCACCCCCGGCCCGGTCTCGCAGGCCGCCACCATGGCCTCGACCTGCTTGGCCGCCTCGGCGTCGCGGGCGGCGCCGATCTGGTTGAGGTCGCCGCCGAACTGGGCGGTGACATGGGAGGGCAGCAAGGCCTGATCCCGGATATTGAGAGCGATCAGGTGGGACTGGAAGCGGGCGGCGATGCCGGCCGCCAGATCCAGGCGTACGCGGGCGCGCGGAGTGTCATCGACGTGAACCAGGATGTCCTTGTAGGTCATGACCGCCCCCTGAAATCTTCACGGCGAACCATCTTAGCCCCAACCGCGCACGGGGGCCAAATCACTCCGCGAAGTGCAGACCCCAGCTAATAGCTGGTCGCCTCGCAGGACTGGCGGTGCAGTTTCAAGACCTTGCACAGCTTGGTGGCGTCGGCGCGGCTTTTCATGGGGCCGGCGACGATGCGCCAGCGGGTGCCGCGCTCGCCCTGGTCGATCTTGGGGAAGGTGGCGTTGATATTGGCCAGCTCCTCGGGGAACTTGGCCTTGATCTTTTCCCAGGTGTCGCGCGCCGCGTCCTCGGTCTTGGCGGTGCCCAGGCTGACACCCGGCGTGCCGCCGCCCGACGACGCCTTGGCGCCCGAGCCGTTGGCGCCGCCCTGGCGCAGGCCGGTGGCGGTGCCCGATACCGGCTGCTTGGCCAGCTGGGTATCCAGCACCTTTTCGACGGCGGCCTTTTCGCGCTTGGCCTCGTCGGCGGAGACCAGATTGGCGGCGCGCAGGCGCTCGACCCGGCCGACGGCGGTGGCGGCCTCCATCACGTCCTTGGGCGGCAGCACCGGCAGGTCCACCTTGCGCGGCTCGGCCGGCAGCAGGGCGTCGAGAATGGCCAGACGCTCGGCACCATGCTCGGCGGGCGACAGGGCGCGGCTTTCCAGCGCCACGGCGAGCGCGCGCAGGCGGTCGACCACCTGCTCCTCGGTGGGGCCGGGACGCTCCAGCCCCTGGGCCGGGGGCAGCTTCGACGAATAGGGCAGCAAGGCCCCGAGATTGGTGTTGCGCCGGCGCGAATGCTCCTCCGGGGTGATCAGCCCCTCGTCCAGCAGGCGCCGCAGGACGCGGAAACGGGTGGCGACGTTGGTTTCCGCCTGGGTGGCGCCCCGCGTCGCCATGGCGGAAGACGGCATGCCGCCCGGCTCGCCCAGCGGTTCGGCGGCGACCATGCCACGGCTGGCCCCCTGCGGGCTCATGGGCTCGAAGCTTTGGGGCGTCAACTCGGACTGACGACCCGAACGCAGGGCCGAACCGGCGACGGTGCGGCCCAGCATCTTGTCCACCACCAGCAGGTTGGCCTGGGCCACGTCCACCAGCGAGCGGATCTGCGGCCCGCCCTGGGACGGCGTGGTGATGGTGACCTGCGGCCGGTTGGCGATGATCACCTCGTAATACTGGCGCGCCAGATCGTAACGGCCGGTGGCCTGATAGACCATGCCGGCGGTGTAGAGGGCGAAAGGATCCTTCGGATTACGCCGAAGCGCCGTGATGGCCAGGCGCTCGGCGGTGCCGTATTCGCCCCGGGTGAGCGCGGTCATGGCCCTTTCACTGGAATCGTCGTCGAGCAGGGGAGACTTCATCACGGCATCGGTGAAGCCGCGCGGGTCGTTGAGCACGCCGCACCCCGCCAGCGCCGTTACCAGCGACACGGCCAGGACGCCCCTGCGCAATCCTTTCATGCTCATAGACCTCGTCCCCCAAGATGGCACGATCATCCGCCCCTCCCGGACTCTCACATCGGGCTGGACGGGACAAGACCTTTTCAGTCTTGCCGCCATAATGCGTCAATGAAGGTTCACACTTTGCTAATGGCCGGATGCCTGCCGGCTGGTATAATTACCCCATCATCCGGGGGAATGCATGGCCGACGTGACCGGGGACAACCGCGAGATCGAGCTGAAGCTGGCGCTGACGCCCGAGGACATGGCCCGCATCCTGGCGCGCCCCTGCCTCACCCATGGACGGCTGGCCGAGCCGGTTTCCAAGCACCTCGCCTCCATCTACTACGATACGCCGGACTTCACGCTGGCCGCCCAGGGCATCGCCGTGCGGGTGCGCCGCACCGGTTCGGGCTTCGTCCAGACGGTGAAAAGCGCCGGCACCGCAATCAGCGGCCTGTTCGACCGCGACGAATGGGAAGTGCCCCTCGCCACGCCCGAGCTCGATCTGGAGCAATTGCGCCTTACCGGCCTGGGCGCCTTCGCCGAGGAGACTCTGGGCGACCGGTTGTCGCCGGTCTTCTCCACCGAGGTGGAGCGCACCCTGGTGCGCCTGGGCGGCGACGGCTGGGAGGTGGAAGCGGCCCTGGACCGCGGCGCCCTGCTGGCCGGCGACCGGCGGGAAGATATCGCCGAGCTGGAGCTGGAACTGGTCGGCGGCAGTCCCGCCCACCTGTTCCAGTTGGCCGCCCGCATCCTCGACGACGCGGCCGCCCGTCCGCTCTGCCTCTCCAAATCGGACCGGGGTTACCGGCTGGCGGCGGGCAAGGCCTCGGCCATCGTCAAGGCCAGGGCGCCGGTTCTGGCCCCCGACCAGAACGTGGCCATCGCCTTCCAGGCCATCGCCCGATCCTGCCTGGAACACCTGATGCTCAACGAGCGCTGCCTGGTGGCGACGGGAGCGGGCGAGGCCATTCACCAGATGCGGGTGGCCATGCGCCGGCTGCGCTCGGCCATCAAGGTCTTCAAGTCGGTTACGGATGGCCCGGAACTGGAACGGGTGAAGGGCGATCTGCGCTGGCTGCTGGCCCATCTGGGCCCCGCCCGCGACGCCGAGGTGTTCTTGGCGGAAATCGTCGAGCCCGTCCTGGCCGCCCATCCCGACGATGCCGGGCTGGCGGCGCTGCGCGCCCATTGGCAGAAGGACCGCGAGACCAAGCTGGCCGCCGCCCTGGCCGCCGTGCGCTCGCGGCGCTATGCCGCCATGATCCTCAATCTCGGCCGCTGGACGGAAACCGGCGACTGGCTGGCCCCGCGCAAACGCCTGGGCGAACCGGTCGGCACCTTCGCCGTCCGCCGGGTGGACAAGGCCATCCGCAATCTGCTGAAGGAGGGCGGGGAAAGCCTGTCGCGCCTGTCGCCCGAGGACCGGCACGCGGTGCGCATCCGCTGCAAGCAGGTGCGCTATGCCGGCGAGTTCTTCGCCTCGCTGGTCCCGCGCAAGACCACCAGGGTCTTCCTGGCCGAGCTGTCCGAACTGCAGGATATCCTGGGACAGCTCAACGACATCGCGGTGGCCGGGCCCAAGCTGTCGGGGCGCACCGCCGAGGCCGGCTCGTCGCGGGCCGCCGGTCTTGTGGCCGGCTGGCACCAGAGCCGCCGCACCACCCTGCTGGCCAACGCCGACAAGGCCTGGAAGCGGTGGCGCGCCATGCCGGTACCCTGGAACGAGAAATAGCCCCTAGCGGAATTCCCGGCCGAGCAGAGACGGGATTTCGCCGGCCGGAACCGGACGGCTGAACAGGTAGCCCTGGGCCATGTCGCAGCCGATGGCGGCCAGATGGGCCAGTTGCTCGGGCGTCTCCACCCCCTCGGCGATGACCTTGAGGCCCAGCCCGGACGCCATGGCGACGATGGTTTCCACCAGCACCTTGCGTTCCTGGCGCTCCAGCATGCCGATCATGAATGAGCGGTCGATCTTCAGCGTGTCGAAGGGGAAGCGCTCCAGGTAGCTCAGCGACGAATAGCCGGTGCCGAAATCGTCGATGGACAGCAAGATGCCCATGTCGGTGAGCGTCCGCAGCAGGACGTCCACGTCGCCCCGCTCGGTCAGCAGCAATCCCTCGGTGATTTCCAACTCCAGATTGCGCGGCTCCAATCCCGATTCGGCCAGGGCGGCGCGGACGTCGTCGAGGAAGCCGGCATCCTGGAACTGGCGCGGCGAGACGTTGATGCACAGCCTGAGATCGGCATGCCCCGCGTCCACCCAACGCCGCGCGTCGCGGCAGGCGGTCCGCAGCACCATGCGGCCGATGGCGACGATCACCCCGCTGGTCTCGGCCTGGGGAATGAAGCGGTCGGGCGGCACGTTGCCCAGTTCGGGATTGGTCCAGCGCAGCAGCACCTCGACGCCCACGGCGCGGCCGGTCTTGACCTCGACCAGAGGCTGATAGGCCAGGTGGAACTGATCGGTGCCGATGGCGCGGCGCAATTCGCCCTCCATGCGCAGCCGGGCTTCCGCCTCCTCGTTCATGCGGCTGGTGAAGAAGCAGAAGCGATTCCGGCCGGCCAGCTTGGCCTGATACATGGCGATGTCGGCGTTGCGCAGCAGGGTCTGCTGGGTGCGGCCGTCATCGGGATAGACCGCCAGCCCGATGCTGGCGGTGGCGACCAGTTCGCGGCGGCTGATGGTAAAGGGATGGGAGAAGCGCTCGATGATGCCCGCCGCCACGCCGCGCGCCGCCTCGTCATCGGGAAGGTCGCCGATGATCACCAGGAATTCGTCGCCGCCGAAACGGGCGACAGCGCCGAGCGAACCGGCCGCCTGCCGCAGCCGTTCGGAGGCCAGCACCAGCAGCTCGTCGCCGTATTCATGGCCCAGCGAATCGTTGATGGCCTTGAACTCGTCCAGATCGACGAACAGCAAGGCCACCTTGCGGCCGCGGCCGCGGGCCTGGTCGATCTCGTGGCCGAGGCGTTCCAGGGCCTGCACCCGGTTGGGCAGATCGGTCAGCCCGTCAAACAGCGCCTGGTGCTGGAGCCTGCGCTCCTGCTCCTTGCGGATGGTGATGTCCTCGATCTGCAGCAGGTAGTGCGGAGTATCCTCGCCGGGGGTAGCCACCTTGGAGGCGTAGACATCCTGCCACTGGTACTTGCCGTCCCGCCGCCTGACCCGAATTTCCCCCCGCCACTCTCCACGGGAGAGCAGGCTTTGCCAGAGGTCGGCCTGCACGCCCCTCGCCTCGCCCGGGTAAAGCGCCGCCAGGGCCATGCCCGGCACCTCCGCCCCCGGATGACCGGTGATGGCGGCATGGGCGGAATTGACGTACTGGACCAGGCCGTCGCCGCCGACCACCGCCACCGCCACGGGGCTTTGCTCCACCGCCTGGGACAGGAGACTGACGCGGGCCTCGGTCCGCTTGCTCTGGGTCAGGTCGCGGATGGAGGTGACGCGCACCGATTTCTCGCCCATCCAGCTGTGCTTGGAATGGATCTCCATGGGAAAGACCGAGCCGTCCTTGCGCACGCCGCGCACCTCGTAGGGGGCCTCGTATTGCTGGGCCACCATGCTCTTGGCCAGCGGGATGTCGCGGGGATCGATCACGTCCCACGCCCACATGGTCAGCAATTCCTCGCGCGGGTAGGCGAACAAGGTCTCGAACGCCTTGTTCATGTCGATGATCTTGCCCTGGTAATGAATGCAGATGGCCTCGGTCGCCACGTCCGACAGGCGGCGGAAGCGGTCCTCGCTGTCCTCCAGGGTCTTGCGGGTCTGCCATATCTCGGTGATGTCGCGGATCGCCCCGATGATTCCGCTGAAGCGGCCGTCGGCGTTGAATTGGGCACAGGCGTAGATCGCCGTCCACATGGTCTGTCCGTCGCCGCGCCGCATCTCCGCCTCGGCCCGCACCGCCCGGCCGCGCGCCCGGCGAATGCGTTCGACGATCTCGGCCCTCTCCTCGGGACGGACATAGAGTCGAATGGCCTCGGTACCGAGAAGCTCGTCGGCACGATAGCCGAAGATGCTGGCCACATTGGGCGACAGCCAGGTGAAACACCCCTTGGCGTCAAGGCTGTATAGAACGTCGGGCAGATCATGCAGCAGCGCCGAGCGCAGAGCCGCAGGAATCCGCGCATCGTCGGATTCTGGTTCCCGTGACATTCAACCTCCCGCTCGCCGGCACACTTTTGCGCGCCCTGTCTTTATCGAGCCCCCTATTTATCCGAGAGCTTCAGACATTTCCGAGGAGGACACTATAACGGAAAAGATGCCTTTTCCGAACATCAATTCACGGAACTCCGTCATCATTCGTCAAATTTCTTGCCGTCGAGATCCCGGGACACCTTTTCCTCCTGGCGCCGGGCCGCCTCTTTTTCCTGGCGGGTCCGGCCGAAGCGGACGCGGTTGTTCCTTGCCGTCTCCTCGGCCTCGACCTTGGCGCGAGCCTTGCGCACCTTGTTGAGATTGACGACCTCCGCCATGGCGACCTCCAGAAAACCCTGTCCGACCACTTTATGAGCGCCCCGTCGGAGTGTCGAATCGCATCGGCGAAAAAACAGGCTTGCGCCCCCCGGATTCGACTGCTATATCACCGGCCCTCGCGCGGGTGTAGCTCAGTTGGTCAGAGCGCCGGCCTGTCACGCCGGAGGTCGCGGGTTCGAGCCCCGTCACTCGCGCCATTCCTCTTTTCGAGGAATAGCATCGCAAACGCCGGTCCCTTGGGACCGGCTTTTTGCTTTTGCAGCCCCGCCTAGACTGCATAAATATTCATCATCAACTTATTATGCCCATAAATACGGCTTCAGCCCTGCGGGAGACGCTCGACCCCCCGGCAGCCGCCCAATATTCGCGCACATGCCTCGACACAATGCCCACGTTATGAGCAGCGCAGCCGCGCTTAAACCCTCATCAAATGCTATTCTATTGATTTATAACGATATCATCGCTTCCCGGCATTTGGCATGCATCTTGAACCCGCGCAGCCATCCCGCGGCGGCGGCAGCATTTTTGGGCAGAGGAAGCAAATGGAGACCACGAAGACAGGCGCCGATGTATTGTTCATCCTCTTGGGAGCGATCATGGTTCTCGCCATGCACTCCGGCTTTGCTTTCCTCGAGGTGGGCACGGTCAGGAAAAAGAATCAGGTCAACGCCCTGGTCAAGATTCTCTCGGATTTCGCGGTCTCGACCATCGTCTATTTCTTCGTGGGCTATTCAGTGGCCTACGGCACCAGCTTCCTGGTGGGCGCCGACGTTCTGGTCGGCAAGACCGGCACCGCCTTCGCGGCCTCGGGCTACGATCTGGTGAAGTTCTTCTTTCTGGCCACCTTCGCGGCGGCCATTCCGGCCATCGTGTCGGGCGGCATCGCCGAGCGCGCCAAGTTCACCACCCAGCTGATGGCCACCGCCCTGCTGGTGGGCCTGGTTTATCCTCTGTTCGAAGGCATGGTGTGGGGCACCCGCTTCGGCTTCCAGGACATGATGAAGGGCTGGTTCGGCGTGGCCTTCCACGACTTCGCCGGTTCGGTGGTGGTGCATGCGGTGGGCGGCTGGATCGGCCTGGCCGCCGTGCTGATGCTGGGCACCCGCCTGGGGCGCTATCGCAAGGACGGCCGTCTGGTGGCCTTCCCGCCGTCCAACATCCCCTTCCTGGCGCTGGGCGCCTGGGTGCTGTCGGTGGGCTGGTTCGGCTTCAACGTGATGAGCGCCCAGGTGATCGCCGACATTTCCGGTCTGGTGGCCATGAACTCGCTGATGGCCATGGTCGGCGGCATCGTCACCAGCCTGGTGGTGGGCCGCAACGACCCGGGCTTCATCCATAACGGCGCCCTGGCCGGTCTGGTGGCGGTGTGCGCCGGCTCGGACGTGATGCACCCCGTGGGCGCCCTGGCCACCGGGGGCATCGCCGGCGCGCTGTTCGTCTGGCTGTTCAACCTGTGCCAGATCAAGTGGAAGATCGACGACGTGCTGGGCGTCTGGGCGCTGCACGGCATGTGCGGCTTCATGGGCGGCATCGCCTGCGGCGTGTTCGGCCAGGAGGCCCTGGGCGGGCTGGGCGGCGTCAGCTTCGGCGCGCAGGTGCTGGGCACGGTGGCGGGCGCCGCCTTCGGCCTGGGCGGCGGTCTGGCGGTCTATGGCGGCCTCAAGGCGGCCTTCGGCATCCGCCTCAGCGACGAGGAGGAATTCGCCGGCGCCGACCTTTCCATCCACCAGATCGGCGCGTACCCTGAGGACGCCACCACCGTCCACGACGACGGCCTGGCCATGTCGGTCCACTCGGCCAACAAGCGCAAGATGGCGGGCTGATCCCGGCCAACCTTTATTGGCCGGTTGGTATCAAAGCATTGACCCGGAAACTTAAGGGCCGCTCCGTGGAGCGGCCCTTTTCTTTTCAGGCGACGATGCACGAGGCGGGGAAGGTCAGGACCACACGGGTCCCCTCGCCCACCCGGCTTTCCAGACTGAGGCTGCCGCCGTGCAGCTCCATGAAGCCCTTGGCCAGCGGCAGGCCCAGGCCGGTGCCCTCGTGCTTGGGGCTGATGGCGTTTTCCGCCTGGCCGAAGGGCTGCAGCACCATGGGGATATCCTCGGCGGCGATGCCGACGCCGTCGTCTTCCACCGACACCGTGACGCAGCCGTCGATCATGCCGGCCTCAACCCGGATATTGCCGGATTCGGGCGTGAATTTGGCGGCGTTGGAGAGCAGGTTCAGGACGATCTGCTTCATCAGGCGCTCGTCGGCGCGAATCCGCGGCAATTCCCCCGTGGCATCGAAGGTCAGGGACTGGCGCTTGTTGGACACCACGTGGCTGACCAGCCGCATGGCGGAGCGCACCGCCTCGGCCACATCCACCTCGCTTTCGCGCAAGACGACCTTGCCCACCTCGACGCGGGACACGTCCAGGATATCGCTGATCACCCTGAGCAGATGGTGGGCGGATTCCGAGATGTTGTCGAGGAAGCCGCCGTAACGATCGGCATCGGCCTCGCCCATGATGGAGTGGGCCAGTTCGGAGAAGCCGATGATGGCGTTCAAGGGCGTGCGCAGTTCGTGGCTCATATTGGCCAGGAAGATGGTCTTGGCCCGGGAAGCGGCCTCGGCGGCCTCGCGCGCCGCCTGGGCCTGCTCTTCGGCCTTGGCGCGGCGGCTGATTTCCTGCTGCAGCCAGCGGGTCCGCTCCTCGACCGCCTGCTGCAGCTCGTCATGGGCGCGGCGCAGGTAGTCCTCGGCCTGCTTGCGCGCCGTGATGTCGCGGGCGATGCCGGCCAGCCCCACCACCTCGCCGCCCAGACGGATCGGCACCTTGCTCACCGAGAACCACTGGGCATTGCCGGTCTCGTCGGTCACCGCCTCGACCTTGT
The DNA here is from genome assembly GCF_002105535.1 of Magnetospirillum sp. ME-1. Taxonomy (GTDB): domain Bacteria; phylum Pseudomonadota; class Alphaproteobacteria; order Rhodospirillales; family Magnetospirillaceae; genus Phaeospirillum. The sequence continues at coordinate 4,370,010 of NZ_CP015848.1, forward strand.
CCAGCTGCGAGGTCCCCTGGTCGAGAATGGCCCGTTCCTCGGCCTCGACCGCCTTGGCCTGCTCGGAGCCCAGCAGCTCGGACAGGCGCTGGCCCACCAGGTCGCTGGTCTCGGTCAGGCCGAGCAGCCGGGCCTGGGGCTGGTTGACGCGCGAGAACTTGAGCTGCAAATCCTTGATGAAGATGGCGTCGGGAATATTGCCCATCAGAGCGAGCAGCAGGGTCCTTTCCTGCTGAAGCGTGCGGTCCAGGCGCCAGCGGTCGGCGGCGGTGCGCACCACCACCTTCAGCTCCAGCGGATTCCACGGCTTGGACAGATAGGCGTGGATCTGGCCCAGGTTGACGGCGCTGACCAGGGCGTCCAGGTCGGAATATCCGGTGACCAGCACCCTGGTGGCGTCCGACAGCACGCGGGCCTGGCCCAGGAACTCGGCGCCGCTCATGCCGGGCATGCGCTGGTCCGAGAGGATCACCGCCATCTCGTGCTCTTTCAGGATATCCAGCGCCGAGGGACCGTCATGGGCGGTCCAGACCTCGAACTCATCCTCCAGCAGATCGGTGATGGCCGTCAGGATCTGCGGCTCGTCATCGACGACCAGCACATGTTCCTTGGGTCCGGTCCCGGATGCACTCATCGGCTTCAGGCCCCTTGAAGGTTGTCGGGGATGAGGATACGGATCTCGGTCCCCTGCCCCGGATCGCTGGTCACTTCGATGCGGCCGTCATGGCTCTTGATGATGCCATAGGATATGGACAGCCCCAGCCCGGTTCCCTGCCCCACCGGCTTGGTGGTGAAGAAGGGATCGAAGATGCGTTCCTGGATTTCCGGCGGAATGCCGCTGCCCGTATCGGCCACCGCGATGGCGAACATGCCGTCGCTGCGATAGGTGCGCACGGTGATGGCGCCCTTGCCCTCGATGGCGTCCACCGCGTTGGCAACCACGTTCATGATCACCTGGTTCAGCTGGCCGGCATAGCAGGCCAGCATGTTGTCCCCGGTATAGTTGCGGCGAACCTCGATGCGGTCGCTCATCTTGTGGCGCAGGAACAGAAGGACGGATTCCACCGCCTCCTTGATGTCGACGGTCTTGAACTCGCCTTCGTCGAGGCGCGAGAAGGTCCTGAGCTTGACCACCAGTTCGCGCACCCGCTCGAGCCCCTGTCCGGTATCGGCGATGCGCTTCCTGGCCTTGTCCAGCTTGGTCACATGGTCGGCGGCCAGGCAGGGCGCGGCCTCGGTCATCACGGCGGCCAGCCAGTTCTCGATGGTGAAGACGTTGGACAGCGCGAAGGACAGGGGATTGTTGATCTCGTGGGCGATGCCGGCCACCAGCTGGCCCAGCGAGGCCATCTTTTCCGACTGGATCAGATGGACCTGGGTCTCGCGCAGCTTGGTATTGGCCTCCTCCAGCTCGGCGTTGGCCTTGGCGAGGCCTTCGGCCAGGGCGGCGCGGGCCTCGGCGGCTTCCTTCTCGGCCTTGGCGCGCAGGGTCTCCATCTCGCGCAGGCGGATTTCCTCGACGATGCGCTGGTTCTGCTCCAGGAGGAACTTGCGGCGCAGCAGGGCGCGCAGGCGGGCGCGCAGCAGGCTCATCTCGGTGGATTTGCCCACGAAATCGTCCGCCCCCGCCTCCAGCGCGCGGGCGACGTTCTCCTTGTGCTCGTAGGCCGACAGCATGAGGACCACCAGGGGCGCGTCATTGTCGGCGCGCAGCCGGGACAGCTCCTTGCAGACGGTGATGCCGTCCATCTCGGGCATCACCATATCGACCATGACGCAGTCGAAATCGCTTTCCGACAGCAGACGCAGGCCTTCGACGCCGTTGGTCACCTGGGTGACGTCGCAGCCTTCGTCGGTCAGCTCCTGGGCCAGGCTTTCCCGGTAGGTGGTGCTGTCGTCGATGACCAGCACCCGGGCGCGGCGGAACAGCGAGCGCCCGACCTCGACGTTGACCGCCTGGCGCCGCGCCTTGCGCAGCAGGTTGTGGACCCGCAGCAGCAGAATTTCCGGGTCCTCGGACTTGGCGACGAAATCGTCGGCGCCGCTTTCCAGGCCGTGCAGCTCGGCCGCCGAGGTCTCGTCGGCGGTCAGCATCATCAGCGGAATGCTCCGCGTGGTGATGTCCATGTGGATCTGGCGGCACAGCTCGTCGCCCTGGATGCCGGGCAGGTGGTAGTCGACGATGATCAGGCTGGGGCGCTGGCGGTTGATTTCCTCGAGCGCGGCCTCGCCGGAATGGGCGCAGACGGTTCTGAACCCTTCCTGCTCCATGACCAGCTGGAGCTTGAGAGCCTGGGTCACCGAATCCTCGACGATGAGGATGAGATGGTCGTCGGTCAACGTGTCCCTCCCAGGGCAAGGTCTCGTAAACGCGAAGCGATGGCGGGCAGCGGCAGGGTTTCGCGCGCCCCGCCCAGCTTGGCGGCGGCGGCGGGCATGCCGTTGACCACGCAGGTGGAGGCGTCCTCGACGATGGTGTAGGCCCCCTTGTCGGCCATCAGCCGCAGGCCGTCCGCCCCGTCCGAGCCCATGCCGGTCAGCACCACGCCGATGCCGAGCTTGCCCAGGTCGCGGGCCATGGCCGTGAACAGCACGGTGCCCGACGGCTTCTGGTTGCACACCGCCGGCGAATCCAGAATGGCCAGATGACCGTGGACCAGCCCCAGATGACGGTCGGCCGGCGCCACGTAGACCCGGCCGGCAACCGGCTTCTCGTCCTCCTCGGCGATGCGCACCTCGAAAGGCGTCGCCCCCGACAGCCAGGTGACGAAGCCTTCGAGAAAACTCGACGTGATGTGCTGGACCAGCAGGATGGGCAGGGGGAAGTCGCTGCCCAGGCCGCCCAGCAACTGCACCAGCGCCTGCGGCCCGCCGGTGGAGGCGACGATGCCGACCATGGAATAGGTGCCCGCCCGGCCGGGCGGCGGCTGCGTCGGGGGCTCGTCGCTGCCGAAGGAGAGTCCCCGGTCGATGCCCTGGCGGACCACCTGGACCTGACTCATGATGGCCAGCTGGGTGCATATCTTGGCCGCCATGGTCTCGTAGCCGGCATTGGTGACGCCCACCGGCTTTTCCACCACCGAAAGCGCGCCGGCGCGCAAGGCGTTCATGGCGATGTTGAGCTCGTTGTCGTCCACCTGGGCGGCGATCACCACGATGGGGGTTGGCCGGCGCGCCATGATCTTCAGGGTGGCGTCCAACCCGTTCATGCCGGGCAGGCGGATATCCAGGGAGATGACGTCGGGGCGCAGGGTATCGAGCTGTTCCAGGCATTCCTCGGCACTGGCCACCGCGGCGATGACCTCGAACCGTTCGTCCGAGCCGATGATGTGCTTCAGCAATTCCCGCACCACCAGGGAATCCTCGACGATCAGGACCTTGATCTTCTTCCTCATAGGAACTGACCTATGGTTTCGAGGAGTTCCTTCTGGTCGAACTTGCGCTTGACCACATAGGCGTCGGCCCCCAGTTCCAGGCCGCGCTCCTTGTCTTCCCGCGCCTCCAGCGAGCTGACCAGAATCAGCGGAATGGATTTCAGCGCCGGATCGGACTTTACCGCCTGCAGCAGGCCGAAGCCGTCCAGGCGCGGCATCTGGATGTCGGAAATGATCAGGTCGATCTGCTCGGCCCTGAGGCGTCCCAGGCCTTCCAGCCCGTCATGGGCGAGGCGCACCTGATAGCCGTGGGCCTCGAGGATGGATTTTTCCAGGGTCCGGGTGGTGAGCGAATCGTCGACCACCAGGATGACCGGCACCTTCTTTTCCGCCGGCTTCTCCACCGTGGTCAGCACCCGGATGCTGCCCGATTTCCGGAAGGTCTCGACGATCTCGAAGGGGTTGAGGACCAGGGCGATGTCGCCATCCTCCAGCAGCACGCCGCCCGCCACCATGGTGCTGCGCGCGCCGGGCACGCCGATATCCTTGACCAGCCCCTCGCGGATGGACAGGAAGCCGTCGATGGCCACCGCCACCCGGCGTTCGCCGTTCTTCAACACCACCAGCGGCACCACGTTGCGGGTCACCTTGACCGAGCTTTCGCCCAAGGCCAGCAGGTGGGCCAGCGACAGCAGCGGAATCTGCCGGTCGCCCAGGAACACCACCGACTTGCCCTCGACGGTGCTCACATCCTCGGCCCGCACGCGGTAGAGGCGGTCGACGCCCTCGGTGGGAAGGCCGTAGACATGGCCCTGGCATTCCACCAGGAACAGACGCTGGGTCGAGACGGTCAGCGGCAGCGACAGGCGGAAGCGGGTGCCCGCCGGCTGGCGGTCCTGGACCTCCACCGTGCCGTTCATCATGGCCATGGCTTCGCGCACCACCGACAGGCCCATGCCGCGTCCGGACAGGTCGTCCACCACCCGGGCGGTGGAAAAGCCGGGATCGAAGATCACGTCGATCAGCGCCTGACGGTCCACCTGGAAGGATTCGGCGTCGGAGAACAGGCCGCGCTCCACCGCCTTGCGGCGGATGGCCTCGAAATTGACGCCGCGGCCGTCGTCTTCGATCAGCACCACCAGGCGGCCCTCGGACACGTCGAAGGACAGGCCCACATGGGCGCTGGCCTGCTTGCCCGCCGCCTTGCGCTCGTCCGGCGTCTCGACGCCATGGGAAAGCGCGTTGCGCAACAGGTGCATCACCGGGTCCTTGAGGCCCTGGAGCACCATGCGGTCGGCCTCCACATCCAGGCCCGAGACCTGGACCGAAACCTGCTTGCCCGCCGCCTTGGCCAGGTCGCGGACCATCTTGCGGAAGCCGCCGAAGATGGAATCGGCCGGAACCATGCGGACCTGGCGGACCTCCTGCTGCATGTCGTTGCCCAGCTGGCGCAGCGCCCAGCCGGTACGCTGCTGCCGCCGGCGCACGGCGCGCAGCTCGCGGCCGATGCCGTTCAGGGTCTGCTCCAGGGTCTCGTACTGGCGCTCCAGGGCGATGGCGCGGTCGTAATCGCCGAGATCGCGCAGCGCGGCGGCGGCGGTCTTGCGCGCCCGGCGCCACGAGCGATCGAACTCGGCCAGCGTCCGGTCGAGCCCCAGCAGCGACTGGGTCACCTGCCGCTGGTTCATGGTCTCGGTCAGCAATTCGTTGGACGAGCGCAGCAGGCGGTCCAGATGGAGGGCGCGGACGCGGACCGTCTCCTCGGGACGCAAGGGCGCGGCGCCGGTGCGTTCGGCGGGCACCGGCTCGTCCTCGTCGGGCTCTTCGGCCTGCGGCGGCGGCGGCGGGGCGGCCGGCGCGGGGACCGGCGCGGCGACCGGCTCGGGCGCAATGGGCCGCGGCGGCGGAGCCTGTTCGGCGGGCATGGCACGGCCGTCGATCATGGCGTCGAGAGCGGCGACGGCGGATGCGGTGTCGGGCAGCGGCTCGTTGGCCAGATTGGCCGCGACCCAATCCTCGATGACGTCCAGCACCTGCCCCAGGCCGGTGGCGACACCGTGATCCAGCTTCGCCTGGCCCGAGCGGACCTTGGCGAACAGCGTCTCCATGCGATGGGAGATTTCCTCGATGGCCGGCAGGTCCACCGCCCTGGAGGCGCCCTTCAGCGAATGGGCGCGGCGGAATATCTCGTCCAGCTGCGCGAGACCGCTCCCTTCCGCCTTATGCCCGAGGTCGTCGAGCAGGGTGCGGATGGCGTCAACATGTTCCCGGTATTCGATCTGAAAGGCCTGGAGCAGCCTTTCGCGGATGCTGATCAAAGCCGGTATTTCTCCAAGGTGCGCGACAGCTTCTGGCCCAGCTGGCTGAGGTCGAGGGAGGCCTTTTCCAACTGGGCGGTGGTCTGGGCCGTCTGCTGGCTGGCCTGGCGGATCTCGTGCAGCGCCTGGGTCACCTGTTCCAGCCCGATCTGCTGCTGGTTGGTGGCACCGACGATCTGCTGGAAGGCGTGGACGCTTTCCTGAATGTTGTCGGCCATCTGGCGGATGACGTGCTCGGACATGGTGGACTTCTCGCGGCCCAGTTCGACGCGCTTCAACGCCTCCTCGGTCAGCATCACCGAGGTGTTGATGCCCTTCTGGGTCTGTTCCAGGATGCCGCGCACCTGGGAGGTGGCCTCCTTGGCCTGATCGGCGAGGTTCTTGATCTCGCCGGCCACCACCGAGAAGCGGCGGCCCTGCTCGCGGGCGTCGGCCGCCTCGATGGCGGCGTTCAAGGCCACCAGATTGGACTGCTCGGCGATCTCGTTGACGGTGGCGATGATCTCGCCCACCGCCTGGGTGCGCTCCGACAGGGTGATGATGTTCTCGGCCACCGTCTCGGTCTGCTCGCGGATGGCCTCCATGCCCTGGGAGGCGTCACGCACCGCATGCAGGCCGGCATTGCCCGAGGTGGCCACCGCCTCGGCGGTGCCGGCCACCTGGCGCGAGCGCTCGGCCACCTGCTTGCCCGACAGGCTGATTTCCTCGACCGTGGTGGTGATTTCCTGCACTGCCGCCGCCTGCTGCTTGGTGCCGGCCGCCTGTTCCTGGGCCGAGGAGAGTATGGCGGCGGCCGCCGCCGTCAGCGCGTCGCAGGCCGACCGGGTCTGCAGCGCGATGTCGCGCTGGCTCTTCAGCATCTCGTCGAAGGCTTCCTGCAGCATGCCGATCTCGTCGGTGGAGCTGACCACCAGCGGCTCGATGCGCAGGTCGCCCTCGGCGATCTTGCGGGCCGCTTCGGCGCAGGCGGCCAGGGGATCGGCGATCTGGCGGCCGATCATGGAGCTTACCACCAGACCCGACAGGGCGCAGATCAGGCCGACGATGATCTCGAGGCCGATCATGCCGCGGATGGAACCTTCGGCCTGGAAGCTCAGCAGCTTGACCGCGGCCTCGGCGGAATCGCTCAGCTGGGCCTGCAAGGCCAGCATGTCCTTCAGCTTGTCGGCGCGGCGCGCGTCGCCGGCCGGCAGCGCCAGCAAACCGGTCGCCGAGGTCTCGTACTGGCGCAGCAGCGTCGCCTGCTCGGCCAGCTTGGCCCGGATTTCCAGCGATGGCGGCGGCGGCAGTTCGGCCTTGGCGCCGGTATCGAGGTTGACGATCGCCTCGCCGCCCTCCATCAGGGCCGCCAGGGAATCACGCATGAGGCGCAGCGTCGCCTGATGATCCACCGCCACCCCGTTGCCGATCAGCAGCACTTCCTTGGCGAATTTCTGCGACAGCATGCGCTGGCGCCCCGCCATGTCGGTCACCAGCGAGTTCTGGCTCTGGCTGCGCAGCACCATGACGTTGAAGGCGATCAGGCCGGCCAGGACCAGGGTGAACCCCAGGGACACCGTGGAGAACTTGCGGCGAAGCTTCAGATCTTTCCACCAGGAGCGTTGCGCGGACTTGGTCATCGAGGTTTCCTTCATGACTCGTCGGGACCATTGACGCGCGTATCCTTCAGCGCATCGAGGGCCAGAAGCTGTGCTGTATCGAGAAGAATCAGGGCATCGGGGGTGATGCCGGAAATGAACCGCTGCGGCAGACCGTTGCCGCTTTCGTGTGGACGGGTCAGGGTGGCGGGATCAAGGGACACCACCCGGTCGAGGGCTTCGACCCGGACCCCCACCTCGGCTCCGCCGGCCTTGAGAAAGATCACCCAGGACCGCGATTCAGGCGGCGGCGGGGTCAGGCCCAGCAGGGAGTGCAGGTCCAGGACGGGGCGGATCTCCCCCCTCAGATTGGTGACGCCCAGCAGGTATTGCGGCTGCCCCGGTACCGGCGTCCAGCGCGCCAGCACCATCACTTCCGACAGGCAATCCAGAGGCAGGGCGTAACGCTCGTTGGCGACGCGCGCCCCGAGCGCCTCGATGCCGACGGCGGTTTCGGCGACCACGCCGCGCGGAGCCGCCAGGCGGCGGGCCCGGGCGCGCAGCAGCGCCTCGGTGTACTCCGCCTCGCTCCAGCCGTCATGCCCGTCGCCCAGGGCGTGAAGACGGTCAAGAATGGTCGCGGCCTGACGGGACATCAGGCCCCTCCGACCAGTTTGAGATGCATCGCCACCGCCTCACGCATCTGTCCCACGGTAATCTTCTCGCCCGGGTCGACCGGATGCTCGTCCGCCAGCCCGGTCAGCAATGCCTGCGCGTTGCGGAACGAACGCACCGCACCGGCGACATCCTCTTTCCGCGCCAGGAACAACCCCAGGTGATAATGGGGCAGAACCAAACGGCGGTCGAGATAAATGGCGCGGCGCAAGGCCTTTTCGCACTGGTCGTCCTCGCCCAGCTGCTCGTGGACCATGGCGCGGTAGAAATGGGCCCAGGCGTCGAGGGGAACGGCGGCGATGATGGCGTCGCAGGCCGCCGCCGCCTTCTCCCACTGGCCGCTGTCGGCCAGGTCCCGCGCCACCTTCAGCCGGTAGCCGGGCTGGGACGGATCGGCGGGCACGACGGCCGGAGACGGGGATGGCACCGGCGCCGATTTGGGCCGCGCCGGCTTGGAAAGCAGCATCGAACGCCGGCTCGTCACCGGAGCGGGCGCCGGCAGCCCCCCCCGTCCCACCGGAAGCGGCGGCGCCTTGGGCGCAGAGAAAGGCGCCTGCGGCGGCATGGCCACCGGGCCTGGGGGCTCCTGCGGCCGGTCGACCCGCTGGTAGAGGACGGCGCCCGGCGTGTTGACAGTGCGAAAGGAACTGAACAGCCGCTGGTTGGGCTCGGCATGGCCCATGATCAGCCAGCCGCCGTCGTTCAGGGTCTCGCGGAAGCAGGGAACCAGGGCCTCCACCGTGGGCTGGCTGAAATAGATGATGACGTTGCGGCAGATGATGATGTCGAAGCCGGCGATGTTGTCGGCCAGGGACGGAAACGGACTCTTGATCAGGTTGTGGTACTGGAAGCTGACGTGGCGCTTGAACTCGGAACGGATCTGCCACTGGTTTCCCACCCGCTCGAAACAGGCGGCGCGAAGGGAATCGGACATGGTCCGGAACGCCCATTCGTCGTAGCGCCCTTCCCGCGCCCGGGTCAGGAATTTCTGGTTGATGTCGGTCCCCAGCACGGTGACGTGCCAGCCGGCGATGCGCTCGCCGAACTCGCGCTCCAGCATGATGGCCACCGAATAGGGCTCGGGGCCGGTGGCGCAGCCGGCGCTCCAGATGCGCAGGCGGCGGACCATCTTGTTGCGCTCGATCACCTCGGGCAGGATCAGTTCGCGCAGGGCGTCGAACTGCTCCTTGTGGCGGAAGAAATAGGTCTCGCCGATGGTCAGTTCGGCGATCAGCGCATCCATCTCCGCCTTGCCCTGGGCCGGGTCCTGCAGCAGATGGAGATAGCCGCCGCAATCGGCCACGCCGATCTCGTCCATGCGCTCGGCCAGGATGCGGGCGAGGTCCGCGTCCTTGTCGCGATAGAACTCCATTCCCGTGGTGTCGATGACCAGCACCTTCAGCCGGGGAAAGGCCGGGTCTTCCAGGATGGCGGTTACCGCCGGAGAGGGATTGGCGGTGAACAGGCTCACGGCGCCGCGTCCGTCATGGCCCGAATTCCGTCAGGGCGTCGAGCCGTTGCTGGGTCCGGACCTGGAATTCGCTCAGCGCCGCCCGCTCTTGGCTCAGCAGGACGCGATCCCAGGCCAGCAGGTTCACGCTGCGCCCGTCCCGTTCCAGCACCTCGGCCAGACAGTCGTTGAAGGACTGCCCGGGCGGAAGGTCCATGGCGGCGAAATCGCCGGCGTCGCGGACACCGTCCACATGCTCGACCAGCAAGCCCACCACCCCGGATTCGGAACGGGGGCGCATGATCAAGATGGAGGCATCCATGCCGTAATGGCCCCCCTCCATTCCCAGCAGCCGATCAAGCCGCAGCACCGGCACGGCCTGGCCGCCGAGGTTGAGGATGCCCTCGACGATGGCCGGCAGATGCGGCGGCCGGTCGAGCCAGGCCAGCGGCACCACCTCGCGCACCTCTTCCACCGGCAGGCCGAAACACTGCCCGGTCAGACGGAACATCACGATGGCTGAAGCGTCGGCGGGCATTGGCACCATCATCATACCCGTCAGACGAAACCGAGCAGCCCGGCCAACCGGCGCGCGCCCTCGATTCCCACCCCCAGCAGGGCCAATCCCCCCAGCAGCATCACCACCAGAAAGGCCACCAGCGACAGGCGGTTCTCGATGAAGAAATGCACCACTTCCAGATGCCAGCGCTCCATGCGCGTCCGGTCGCCGTACAGCATGCGGTCCAACTGGTCGGTCTTCTGGCGCAGGCGGGCGTCATCGGCGGGTATGGCGGTCTCGGCGCAAGCCCCCTGCCAGCGGGTCAGGCGTCCGATCGCCTCATCGCGCGGGGAATGGGGGCTCACCGTCTCGTTGTTCTTGGCGGCGATGGCCACGTGGCGGCCGATGAATTCCTCGGTGAAGTCCAGATGGGCCTGGGCCGCCGGCGATTTGGGCGCGAAAACGCAGACCGGCAGCCGCGAGGTCGCCGCCTCGATCACCGTGTTGTCGCGCGGAATCTCGGTCCGGTAGACCGTTCCCCCCAGGCGCGAGCGGATCAACTCGTTGATCTTGCGCGTGGTCTTGTTCTTGTCGTTGATGGTGAACAGCACGCCTTGCAGCAGCAGGTTCTTGTTCAGCCCCTCCTGCACGTACTTGATGGAGGGCAGCGTGCGCAGCAATCCGTCATTGGCATAGGGCGTGGCGGTGACGGGGATGATCACCGCATGGGCCGAGGCCAGGGCGTTGATGGGCAGAATGCCCAAAGCCGGCGGACAATCGATCACCACGTAATCGCAATCCAGTGCCGTATGCGCCAGGATGTTGGAGAGCGTCCGCTGGGAATTCTGCATTTCCGACAGCTTGATCTCGATACCGGCCAGGCTGTAGGTGGAGGGCAGCACCCGCACGCCGTCGAACATGGTCTCGACCATGACGTCCTCGACCGCGGCGCCGTTGGTGAAAAGATCGTAGATGCCCTGCTTGGTCTTGGGATCAATCCCCAGGCTCTTGGTGGAATCGCCCTGCGAGTCCAGATCGATGACCACCACCGATTTTCCGAAGGCCGCCAAGCAAACCGCCAGATTGGTGCTGGTGGTGGTCTTGGAGATACCACCCTTCTGATTGAAGATGGCGACGATATACGGCCTCATGGGAACTCAATACCCATGCAGGTCAACCGATCAACACTGAGACAATTCAGGGTGATTTTCAAAACACTCCCCCTCGCCGACATAATTCGGAGCGCATCACCCAAATCTGCGCACGACCAAGCCCCGATTCTCCACCGCTTGTCCCGTATAGCTTAAGCATAGCGGCAAGGACGTTGCAACGAAAGACGCCAGGGAATTCTTGCGCCCATGGGCAAAAATCCCCTCATGCGGGGATTCCATTGAGTCGAGTCGAAGGGGGATCGCTACTCGACAGTCTCGCCGCACCAGAACCTGACTAATTTCGCTACAAATAAAAATGCCGCCCGCATTTGCAGCGGGCGGCATCGGGAACGGGGCTGGATCAGGCCGGCGGATAGCAGCCGGCCATGAACAGCAGGTCGCCGTTGGCCTTCACCCAGGTCTGCTTGGGGGCCAGTTTCTTGGTCTCGGGATGGGTCCAGGTGTACTTGGCCCAGGCACCGGCCGGCCCCGACTTGCCGGCCTTGATCATCTCCTGGATGATCATCACGCCGTTGACGTCCTTGAGGCCGGGCAGATCCTTGTTGTCGATCAGCTTGGGATTGATGGCGTGGGCCTTGAAGATGCCGTCCATGGTCGAGACGATGACGTAGAGCTCGCCGTTGACCCAATCCTTGTTGCCCTTGTCCATGAAGTCGGCATAGGACTTTTCCTGGCCGACCGCCTTGTAATGGGCGATGGCCTTGTCCACCAGCCCCTGGGCCGCGGCGCACTCGTCGGCGGCCTGGGCCGCCCCGGACAGGCCGAACACAGCACCGGCGGCCAGCACCGCCATCCTTGCGAAATTCCTCACGTCTTCCCTCCTGATTATGATTATGCGGACTTGAGACGGGCCACCAGCCCGTCCACCTGGGATTGCAGGCGATCGAACTCGCCCACCAGGGTTTCGGTGGTGACCTGGACGGTGGCGGCGGCGTTGCCCACCTGATCGGCGACGCGCCGGACCTCGCCGATGCCCGACGACACGGTACGGGTCCCGTCGGCGGCCTGGCTGACCGAATCCGAAATCTCGCCGGTGGCGCGCCCCTGTTCGGCCACGGCGCCGGTAATGGCGGCCAGCGCCTCGTTGACCCGGCCGATGGTGGCGACGATACCGTCGATGGCGCGGACCGCCTCCTCCGTCGCCGCCTTCATGGCGGTGATCTCGCCGGTGATCTCCTCGGTGGCGCGCGCCGTCTGGTTGGCGAGATTCTTCACCTCGTTGGCCACGACGGCAAAACCTTTGCCGGCATCGCCGGCCCTGGCCGCCTCGATGGTGGCGTTAAGGGCCAGCAGGTTGGTCTGGGACGCGATGTCGTTGATGAGGTTCACCACCTCGCCGATCTTGCCCGAGGCCACGGTCAGCGTCTTGACGGTCTCGTCGGTGCGGGCGGCTTCCGCCACCGCCTCGGAGGCGACGCGCGACGATTCCTCCACCTGCCGGTTGATCTCGCTGATGGAGCCCACCAGACGCTCGGCCGCCTGGGCCACATTCTCCACGTTGCCGTTGGCCAGTTCCGAGGATTCCGCCACCTGGGCGGTCTGGCTGATGGCGGTTTCGGCGTTGGCGGCCAGCACCTCGGCCTCGCCCCGGATGGAATCGGCGGCGCGCGACGCGTTCTCGACGGCGCCCCTGACCGTGGTCTCGATCTCGCCGGCCAGTTCGGCCATGGCCTGGCGCTTGGCGGCCTCGGCCTGGCGCTGCAGCGCGTCCTGCTCGTCGGTGAGCGCCTTGACCCGCTGGGCATTCTCCTTGAACACCTGGACGGTGGCGGCCATGGCGCCGATCTCGTCCTTGCGGCCGATGGCGGGCACCACGACGGAAAGGTCGCCCTGGGCCAGACGCTCCATGGCGCTGGTCATGCCGCCCACCGCGCTGGCGATGGCGCGGACCAGCAGGAAGGAGATCAGCGCCAGCAGGCCCAGCACGCCCAGCGTGATGCCGATGAACAGCCCTCGCGTGGTGGCGGCGTCATTTCCGGCCGACCGGCGGGCGGCGTCCACCAGACGGGCCTCCATGGCCACCAGGGCCTGGGTTTCGGCCATCAGCGCCTGATAGCTGTCCTGGGCGGTCCACATGAAGGACACCGCCGCGGTGAAATCCATCTTCTGCATGGAGACCACCTGATCGGTGGCGTTTTTGTAGACGATCAGGCCGGCTTCGATCTTCTTGAGCAGGGCATCTTCCTCGCCGGCGACGGGAAAGGCGGCGCGAAAATCGCCCAGTTGCTTTCCAGCCTTCTTCAAGCCCTCGGCGAAGGCGGCCTCGATCTTGTCCACCTTGGCCGCCTCGACGCCGGCGGCGTTCCAGGTCAGCAACCGATAGAGGTCGGAATGGGCATCCTGCAGGACGTCGGTGAAATCGCCGATCTTCACCGATTTGGCGAACGAAACCTCGGCGATCTGGTCCAGGGTCCGGCTTTGCCCGGCCAGGCCCTGCATGCCCACCCAGGCGATGATCACCAGTCCGACGGTGGCCACCACCGGGACAATGGCGATCTTCGCCCAAATCCTCATATCGTCGAGAAAGCTCATCTCACCCCTCCGCGATCGGCGTCAGGCTGAAGGCAACGCTGCCATCATGTTGCCGAAGCCAGATGCCTCAGCCATCCAAGACTACGTCATAACGGATGACACGGCTATTAAACAGCCATACCACAGCCGATCAAACAGACAATTGTAATGAATTTATGCTTTATGACCTATGTCTGGTCAGGCATTCACCGTAGATTTATTTATCTTGGATGCATGAATGGCTTTCGAATCCGGCTTTCCACCACGATAAGCCCGGAGCACCGCATCGGCGGCGAGGCGGCCATCGGCGATGGAGCGGTCCAGGTTCGACCAGCTCCAATCGTAATTGATGTGGTGGGCGACCGGGATCTCGATGACCCTGACCTTGGAGCCGATCTCCCGAAGGTGGTACTTGAACAGCTTGACGTCGTCCTCGCTGGTGGTGGCGGCGAACAGCATCACCAGATTGTTCAGGGCGTCGTAGAGGTTCTCGGGCCGGCGGATCTGCTTGCGGTCGAGGATGCGGCTGACCCACACCTCGTCCAGGTCGGGATGGTTGGTCAGCAGGTCCTCGAAATTGACGGTGTCGATGGTGGCACCCTCGCAATAGACCTTGCCGTTCATGGTCACCGGCTCTTCGATATAGGGCAGGGCCGAGCAGGCGCAGAGGGTCTCGGCCGAGATGTGCTGGTACTTGGAATCCTTGTTGCTGAACAGTTCCAGGCGCTGGTCGGTCAGGTTGTAGGAATTGTGGTAGAGCACCGGGCGCCCCTCCTGGTACAGCGCCTTGAAGTCGATCTGCTGCAAGAAGGCGCTGTCGGGATAGAACACCCGGGACAGGCCCTTGGTGGCGCTCTTGTACATCAGGCTGGTCATGAACCGCGACACCGGGTTGACCGCCAGCACCTGATTGAGGATCAGGGCGTTGAGATTGGCCTGGGACCACTTGCCGGGGTCCTTGGCGAAGGCGACGATCTCTTCCGACGCCTCCTTGATGGCCTCGGGGATCACCAGATTGCGGTAGCTGGAGGAATCCAGCACGAAGTTCAGCGCGTTCTCGGTCGCCGCCTCGAAATCAGGCGCGAAGGCCGCCGCCACCGGAAACTTCTCGTAGACATCGTCGGGGCGGAAGATGCCGCGGAAGAAGTCCACCGAGGTCTCCGCCTCCTTGCCCGGCGCCGCCTGATTCCAGACGATGCCCAGCCAGGCTCCGATGCACGACAGGCTCCACACGTCGAAGCGGATGTCCGGCTCGCGGTGGATGCGCTCCAGCGCGCCGATGGAAAGGCCGACCGCCGGGCCGCCACCCGCAAGACAGATTGCCCGCTTGATCGCCATGCCCGCCTCCATGTCATTGATCCGCCAGATTGGCACGGGAAGAACGGTATACTGCGTCGCATCATCTCGCAATAGTTACAAGGTATGGCGTTAATTCGGTTCCTCGCATGCAGCTTTCGCCTTGGGACAATTTCGCCTATGCTGCCATTGCGTGAACAAGGAAGCTGGGCATGCATCACGGAGCGGGGTCGGCCGAGTTCAAGTGGCGCCACCTGATCGAGGCGGTGGAGGAATTCGGCCAGGGCTTCACGGTGTTCGACCGTGACCTCAACCTGATCCTGTGCAACAACCGCTTCCTCGAGATGCTGGATTTCCCGCCCAGCCTGGTCCACCCCGGAACGGTGTTCGCCGATTTCATGCGCTACAACGCGCTACGCGGCGAGTACGGCCCCGGCGACGTCGAGACGCTGGTGGCCGAGCGGGTGGAAAAGGCCCGCAACTTCACCGCCCATTGCTTCGAGCGCGAACGCCCCGACGGCACGGTGATCGAAGTGCGCGGCACGCCTTTGCCCGGCGGCGGCTTCGTCACCACCTATACCGAGATCACCGACCGCAAGCGCGCCGAGCGCATGCTGATCCACGCCAAGGACAAGGCGGAGGAGATGGCCCGGGTCAAGGCCAACTTCCTGGCCACCATGAGCCACGAGATCCGCACCCCCATGAACGGGGTGCTGGGCATGCTGCACCTGCTGACCGGCTCGCCGCTGACGCCTGAGCAGAAGGACCATCTGGAGACCGCCCAGTCCTCGGCCCGCGCCCTGCTGGCCATCATCAACGACATCCTGGACTTCTCCAAGCTGGAGGCCGGGCAGATGAAGCTGGAGGCGGCCCAGTTCGACCTCGTCCGCCTGCTGGACGAGATGATGGCGCTGATGCGGGGCGCCGCCGTAGACAAGGGCCTGACGTTGCGCTGTGCGGTGGGCGAAGGAGTACCCCGCCACATGGTCGGCGACCCCACCCGCCTGCGCCAGGTACTGACCAACCTGATCGGCAACGCCGTCAAGTTCACGGAAAAAGGCGGCGTGGTGGTCTCGGTGGAGGCGGAGTCCAACATCCT
This sequence comes from Magnetospirillum sp. ME-1, assembly GCF_002105535.1. Lineage (GTDB taxonomy): Bacteria > Pseudomonadota > Alphaproteobacteria > Rhodospirillales > Magnetospirillaceae > Phaeospirillum. The sequence goes on from NZ_CP015848.1 coordinate 4,385,981, forward strand.
GCGCTTCGAGGTCATGGATACCGGCATCGGCATCGAGCCGTCCGCCGCCCCCGCCCTGTTCGCCGAGTTCGTCCAGGCGGATTCGTCCATTTCCCGGCGTTTCGGCGGCACCGGCCTGGGGCTTTCCATCTGCAAGCGGCTGGTGGAGATGATGGGCGGCGAGATCGGTTTCGACAGCCTTCCGGGCGAGGGAACCACCTTCCACTTCACCCTGCCCCTGGCCGTGGCCGCCGAACGCTCCTCTCAGACGGCGGAGGGCGAGGATTCCCACCTGCCCAGCCTGGCGGTGCTGGTGGCCGAGGACAATCCGGTCAACCAGAAGCTGGCGACCACCCTGCTGAAGCGCTGGGGCCACAGGGTGACCCTGGCCCACAACGGGGCCGAGGCCATCGCCGCCCTGGCGCGCCAGCCCTTCGACGTGGTGCTGATGGACGTCCACATGCCGGGCATCGACGGGCTGGAGGCGACGCGCCGCATCCGTGCCATGACCGGCCCGGTGGCCGCCATTCCCATCATCGCCATGACCGCCGACGTGCTGGACGGCGACGCCTTGCTGTGCCTGGAGGCCGGCATGGACGATTACGTGTCCAAGCCGGTGGAGCCCGCCCGCCTGCTGGCCGCGCTGAAAGCCGCCATCAAGCGCTGAAGCGCTTCACATAGCGCCCGGCGATGTCGGCGGCGTTGACCACCACCAGCACGTCGGTGGTGTTGAACGGCCGGTCGATCACCGCGCCCTCGCCGATCACGCCCCCTAGGCGCAAATAGCCCTTGAGCAGCGGCGGCAGCGAGGCCAGCACCCGGCGCGCCTCCCAGGCCACATCGATGGTGGCGAAATCCACCGTCTCGGCGCCGTCCAGCGCCCGGCCGCGAAGAGCGGGCGGCGCCAGGTGGTTGTCGCGCAGGTAAGCCAGCTGGGGCGCCAGCACCTCGGGATCGGTGCCCGGCAGGCTGCCGCAGCCGAACAGCAGGCGGATGTCGTTCTCCACCATATAGGCGGCCAGCCCCTGCCACAGGGCCTGCAACGTGCCCCGGTGGCGCCAGCGGGCATCGACGCAGGAGCGACCCAGTTCCAGAATCTCGCCCTCGACGGCCAGGAAGGGGCTGATGTCGAATTCGCCCGCCGAATAGAAGCGGCCCACCGCCTCGGCCGCCCGGCGGCGGATCAGGCGGTAGGTGCCCACCACCTCGCCCTCGGCCAGGACCAGCAGGTGGTCGCAATGGCGATCGTAATCGTCGAAATCCTGCTCCAGCGCCTGCATGGCGGCGGTGGGCTTCGCGCCCATCTCCTCATAGAACACCCGGTAGCGGATGCGCTGGGCGGCGGCCACCTCGGCGCTGGTCTCGGCGAGGCGCACCTCCAGCCCGTCGGAGGCGGCCGGGTTCAGGGCATGGACGCTCGTCATCTGGTGGGTCATGACTCACCTCGTCTGATTGCGGACAATGGAATTGGGACGCAAGACGGATCGAAAGCGCCCCTTTCGGGCTGCTTCGGCACAACATGCCGACCTTCGACTGCTGAGGTTTCGTAGCCGTCCATGGCTATCCTATAACGCAAGGGCTTGTGCCGCCGGGGTGAAACAATTATTACATCCGGTAGTTCTACCGTTATTTTCGCCAGCCGCCCGTTTCATTGAGGAGCCGCCATGGCCGAGTCCCGCATCGCCTCCGTCGAGGGCTTCCAGTTCTCGTTCCACCACCAGGAGGCCGAGCGCCCCATCCGCAAGGTGCTGGACCGCTGGGTGCTGCAGGACTGGGTCTGCCAGGTGGAATACGAGGGCGAGTGGTGCCTGTTCACCATCCACGAATTCAACGACGGGATGTTCGAGCCTTCGGCGGTCCAGGGCGTGTTCAGCGACTTCGCCGGGGCGGCGGCGGTCGAGGTCACCACCCGCTGGCTGCAGCGCCGCCTGGAGGAAAAGGACCACGCCCGACGCCGCCAGCGCGACATCTTCCTGGGCGCGCTGGCCATCGTCGCCGCCCTGGCCCTGGCCGCCATCTCGCTACGGTGAACGACGGCCCCCATATAGAGGGGAACACGGCAAGAGCGGAGGCGCGTCCATGTCCCTTTGGGGTCCCAGCAAGACGGTGATGGTCACGGCCGAGCAGGCCCTGCCCGGCCGGGCCAGTGAAATCCACATCCCCGAGCGCCATTACGTGCTCGACACCCACCTCAAGCCCCCCTTCCCGGTGGGCATGGAGGTGGCGGTCTTCGCCATGGGCTGCTTCTGGGGCGCCGAGCGGCTGTTCTGGAAGACGGGCGGCGTCTACTCCACCTCGGTGGGCTATACCGGCGGCTTCACCGAGAATCCGTCCTACGAAGAGGTCTGCACCGCCCGCACCGGCCATGCCGAGGCGGTGATGGTGGCCTTCGACCCCGCCGAACTGCCCTATTCCACCCTGCTGCGGCTGTTCTGGGAGGGCCACAACCCCACCCAGGGCATGCGCCAGGGCAACGACATCGGCACCCAGTACCGCTCGGCCATCTACTGGACCACGCCCCAGCAGGCCGAGACGGCCCAATCGTCGCGTCACAGCTATGGCGAGGCCCTGCGCCGCGCCGGCTTCGGCGCCATCACCACGGAAATCGTTCCGTCGGGCACCTTCTACTGGGCGGAAGGCTACCACCAGCAATATCTGGCCAAGAATCCCGGCGGCTATTGCGGCCTGGGCGGCACCGGCGTGCGCTGCGGCTGATTTTTCTTCTGGAATTATTCCAGTCAGATCCCCACGTCAATGCGAGGTGGCGGGAAAGGGGGCTGGCATGGCGACCTGGCTTGAGGAGCAGTGGAAAAGCGGCGATTCGGTGATCGACACCGAGCACCAGAAGCTGCATCAGATGATCGCCTCCATGGCGGCGGTGGTCCGCAACGATCCCGGACTGGGGCTGGCCGACGAGGCCATCGACGTGCTGCAGGACCGCATGCGCATCCACTTCCGCATGGAGGAGCAACTGGCGGTCCGCCTCGGCCCCGATTCCGTCGCCCGGCTCAAGGAAGACCATCTGCGCCTGCTGGCCCTGCTGCCCCCCGTGCGCGAAGCCATCCGCAACAAGGCCCCCGACCTGGCCCGCGAGCGCATCGAGCATTTCCACAAGGAACTGGACCGTCACGACCGCGAGGTGGACATCCCGCTGTTCCGGAAATAGCCGATGGATCAGCCCTCGACCTCCACATCGGCCACCGGCGCGCCCACCGGCACCACGTCGCCCTCGGCCACCCACCAGCGCACCAGCCGGGCGGCGAAGGGGGCCTCCACCTCCTGGGCGACCTTTTCGGTCTCCAGCTCGTACAGGGGCTCGTCCAGGGCGAAATCCTCGCCCGGCTCCTTCAGCAGGCGGGTGATGTTCACTTTCTCAACATTGTAGCCGTAGGACGGAACGGCCAGCACCTTGATCATCACGGGGCTCCTGTCATGTCGCGGATTGTTTCCGCGACCTCTTGCGGCTGGGGCAGATAGGCATCGCCATAGGCCCCGCTGAAACCGATATGCACGTCCGGACGGCCCAGGATCAAGGGCGGAGCCTTCAGGCGGCTCCAGGTTCCGGCATGGGCGCACAGCTCGGCGACGATCATCTGGCCCACGCCGCCGCTCACGTTGTCCTCCTGCACCACCAGCAGCCGCCCGGTCCGGGCCACCGAGTCCATCACCGCCTCCCGGTCCCAGGGAACCAGGCTGCGCAGGTCGAACACCTCGGCCGACGCCGATGCCGTCTCGGGCCGGCGCAAGGCGTCCTGGACCACCCGCACGGTATTGCCCCAGCAGATGACGGTGATGTCGTCGCCGGACCGCAGGCGCTGCGCGCTTCCGAAGGCGATGGCCGGAATCTCGGCCGGCACCGGCTCGGACGCCTGGAACAGCCGCTTGGGCAGCAGGATGATGGTGGGGTCCTCGGCATGGGCCGCCGCCCAGAACAGGCCCACCGCGTCGGCGGGCGTGCTGGGCACCGCCACCCGGATGCCGGGAATCTGGCAGAACGAGGCCTCGCAGGCCTGGCTGTGCCACATGCCCGCCCCGGCCACATAGCCGCCATAGGGGGCATAGATCACCGCCGGGCAGTTCCAGGCCCCGGCCGAACGCCAGCGCAGCGTCGCCAGATCGTTGACGATCTGACTCATGGCCGGGCCGCAGAAATCGGCGAACTGCATCTCGAGGAAGGGACGGATGCCGCCGGCGGCCAATCCCGGCGCCACCCCGGCGATGGTCGCCTCGGCCAGGGGCGAGTTGTGGACGCGGCCGGGAAAGCGGGTGGACAGCCCCCGGGTCAGGCCGAACACGCCCCCCTTGGGATCGTCCACGTCCTCGCCGAACAGCAGGGTCTGGGGCTGGTCCTCGAAGATGGCGCCCAGCGCCACCCCCACCGCACGGGCCAGGGTCCAGCGCTTCTCGGGGTAATCCTCGGGGAATCGGAAGGGCGAAGGCAGGGCCGCGGGCGCCAGCCGGTCGTCCAAAGCCGCCCGGGGCGAGGGGTCGGGCTCGTCCAGCACCTCCTGGAAGGTGGCGTAGACCTCGTCGGAGAGGCGCTGGCGCAGCGCCGCCACCTCGGCCTCCGGGGCGGCCCGTTGGGCGAAGGCGGCCACCGGATCACGGTCCCACTTGGCCCGGATGGCATCTTCCGACAGGTAGCCGCGCTGGTCGTCGAAGCTGGAATGGCCCTCCAGCCGGTCCAGTTCGCACCACAGGATGGCCGGGCCATTGCCGCCGCGCACCCCGTTCATCACCCGCCGGGCGACCGCGAACAGGGCTTCCGGGTCGCGTCCGTCGGCCCGGGTCACCGGCACTCCGTCCAGCAGGCCCAGCGCCAGGGGGTTGAGGCGGTCGGTGGGCGTGCTGATGCCCAGGCCGTTATCCTCGACCACGAACAGCACCGGAAGCTGGCGTTCGACGGCGAAGGCCACCGCCTCGAAGAACTCGCCCTGGCGGCACGACGCCTCGCCGGTCAGCGCCACCGCCACATGGGCCAGGCCCTGGCGCCGCATGGCCCAGGCGAAGCCGCAGGCGGGCAGCAGGTGGTGAGCGACGGGGGACAGCGCGCTCCACACCCCCCTCCCCCGGTCGCCGAAATGCCCCGGCATCTGCCGGCCGTTGGCCAGCGAGGCGGCCTTGCCCAGCAGCAGGCGCGCCAGCTCCTTCACCGGCGTGCCCAAGGCCAGCATCAGCGCCTTGTCGCGGTAATGGGGAAAGACCAGGTCGCCCGGCCCGATCAGCTGGGCCAGGGCGGCCAGGGCTTCGTGCCCCACCGACGACACGTGGAACGGCGCTCGTCCCTGGCGGACGAGGATGGCCTCGCGCCGGTCGCATTCGCGACTGAGCATCATGGCCTCGAGCGCCAGAAGTGGCTCGAACCCCACCTCGGACCCATCCATGCGGCGTTCTCCCCTTATGTGATGGTCCGGCCGAGATCGACGCCGTACTCGGCGATGTGCTTGCGGGCGGTTTCGTAGCCCAGCTCGAACATGCGCTCCATGTTGCTGGTCGACCAGTCCAGCGCGGCCGGCAGCCAGTCGGGGGGAATGTCGAACTTGATCTTGACCAGTTCCACTTCCTTCTTGGGATGGGCGGCGTTCCATTCCTTCAGGTAGTAGTGCTCGAACAGCATCAGATCCTTCCGGCACACTTCCACCAGGGGCAGGATCATGGACTGGGAATAGGCCTGGAACAGGTTCTTGGGCCGCTGGATGTATTGCTGGTTGCCGAAGGCGTCCAGCACCACCAGGGTGCGGATGTCCTCGTCGGTACGCAGCAGGCCGCTGAAATTGTAGGTATCGACCGCGCCGCCTTCCATGAAGTAGATGCCGTCCACCGTGGTGGCCTCGTAGATGAAGGGATAGCCCAGCGAGGCGGCGAAGGTCTCGAAATTGATCTCGTTCTTGCCGTAGGTGACCACCTTCTGGTCGGCCACCGAATAGGCGTTGATGTAGACCTCTTCCTCGTAATCCTTGATCTTGGAGAAGTTGATGAACTGCTCCAGCAGCGGCGCGTGCGAGCACATGCCGCTGGAGAAGAAGGTGGTGGTGCTGGGCGTGGTGATGGCCCAGATCAGCTGGATCAGGTCGCTGATCAGCTTCTTGCCCTTGGTCATGCCCAGCTGGTCCACGACCTTCTCGTAATAGGGCAGCTTGGTCAGCAGGTTGCGATAGCCCTCGGCCAGCCGGCTGCCCTTGACGAACACCTTGTAGTTCACCGGGATGAACTTGAAGATGGAATCCAAGACGCTGAGATTGATGGAGTTGCGCAAGCTTTCCTGGCGCGTCATGCCGTTGGCCGGCGAAGCGTAAAGCAGCGCCATGCAGCCGCCGCCGCCCGCCCCGGAAATCACGTCGAACTTCACGCCGGCTTCCTCGAACGCCAGCATGGCCCCCGTCATCAATGTGCAGTTGGGCGCTCCGCCGCCCAACACCAACGCCATTTTCGCCATCGGTTCCTCCCTGAGTTCACGACTTCCGGTCAAGATGCCGGCCGGGACAATTCCCGCGAAATAATTCTCTGAATGAACGACTCATCCTCAATAATGGAATAGTGAGTACCTTCACGCATGAGAATCTGCAACTGCTTGTTTGTAAATCGCCCCCAGCCCAGGATATCCTCGCGCGAGACGAAGATGTCGCCGATGGCCACGAAGCAGGTGATGGGCACGTCCAGCGGCCGCCTGCGCCGGTACTCATAGGTGCTGGCCATCTCGAAATCGGCGCGGACCGCCGGCAGCATCAGGCGGCGCAGGTCGGGGTCCACCAGCAGATGCTCGCTGGCGGCGATGTCGAAGTGGCGCACGATCTCGGCGAAGATGGGGCCCGGCTGGCGATAGGGCGGCAGATCGGCGCGATAGCCCGGCATGCGGGCCAGACGCCGCATCAGGCTGGTCTCGAACGAGCCGATGGATTTCAGCCGGTCCGGCGGCCGCGCGCCGGAACAGAACAGATGCGACGGCTTGATCCCGGCCCGGTCCATCAGCCGGCAGGTGGTCTCGTACAGCGTCAGGCTGCCCAGGCAATGGCCGAAGAAGGCGAAGGGCAGGTCCAGCTTGCCCGCCATCTCCTCCATCAGCCGGTCCACCCAGCGCCCCAGATCGTGTTCCGGTTCCTCGCCGATGCGGGTGAGCCGTCCGGGCGGCTCGACGGCGATCACCTCGATTGCCGGATCCATGGCCGCCCCCCAGCCCCGGAAGGTGGCCGAGCCGCCGCCGGCGAAGGGGAAGCAGAACAGGCGGCTCTGCGGCCTTGGCGGCGAAACGATGTTCACCAGCCAGGACCCGGCGGCAACCGTCTCCGCCGCTGCCTCCGGGGCGGGCGCGCCGGCGGTGTCGGGCCACAGATCATCGATCAACTGGTCGATGCTGGGGCCGCGGATCAGGTTGAAGGCGGGAATGCGCAGCCCGATGGCCGCTTCCACCCGGTTGATCAGGGTCACCGCCATCAGCGAGTCCAGCCCCACCTCGCGCAGCGGCCGGCTGGCCTCGATGGGCTCGGCGAGCCCCAGGGTGGAGGTCACCAGGCGGCGCAGGAACGCCGTCAATGCACCTCGCCTGCGCCCGGGATCGTCCGAGGCCAGGCAGGCGCGCAATTCCACGATGTCGGCCGCCGGGCCGGGACCGACGCTCGCCTGGAAATGGGCGTAAAGGGCGGGCGGCCGGGCGAACTGGGCCAGGAAGGACGGCCAGTGGATGGGCGCCACCGCCGCCTGGACCAGCCCGCCGTCGAACAGCAGGTCGAAGGCCTGTCCGCCGCGGTCGGAATCGATGAAGCGCATGCCGCGCGCCTGCCACGCCGCCTGGACCCGCTCGTCCAATCCGCTGGCCATGCCGGATTCGGCCCATGGCCCCCAATTGACCACCAGGGCCGGAAGCCCCAGGCGATGGCGATGGACGGCCAGGGCGTCGAGACAGGCATTGGCGGCGGTGTAATTGGCTTGGCCCGCCGAGCCCAGCTGGCTCAGCACCGAGGAGAACAGCACGAAATCGCGAAGGCCGACGTCGCGGCTGAGCTCGTGCAGCCACCACGCGCCGTCCAGCTTGGGCGCCAGGACGCGGCGGAATTTGGCCCAGTCCAGGGACTCGGCCATGGAATCGTCCACCAGTCCCGCACCGTGATAGATGCCGTTGAGCGGCTGGCCCAGTTCGGCCACCCGGCGCATCAGGCGCCGCACGTCGGCCTCGACGCCCATGTCGGCCTTGACCACCAGCACCTTGGGGCCGATGGCCTCGATGGCGCGGATTATGGCGTCGCAATCGGGCGTCTTGCGGCCCTGGCGCCCCACCAGCACCAGCGTCTCGGCCTTGCGGCGCCGCGCCAGCCATTCCGCCACCTTGCGGCCGATGGCACCCAGGCCGCCGGTGACGACGTAGACGCCCCCTTCGGGCGGCGGGGCGCGTCCGGGGGCCGGCTCGGCCTCGGCCAGCCGCGCCACCATGCGCGCGGCCCGGCGGAAGGCGAACTGGGTCTCGCCGTCGGGCCGCCGCAGCCGGGCGGCCACCAGCCGGGCCTCGGCCGAACGATCGCCCGCCGCCTCCAGGTCGATCAGCCCGCCCCACAGGGCCGGCATCTCCACGGCGAGGGAGCGGCCGAAGCCCCACAGCCCCGCCTGCAGCACATCCGCCGCCGGATCACCATCGGTCACGGCCGCCGCGTTGCGGGTGACCAGCCACAGCCTCGCCCCGCCGGCAAAGCGCTCGCGCTCGGCGGCCAAACCTTGCGCCACCATCAGGGCGCTTCCCAGTACCCGGGCCTGGGCCGCCTGGTCGGTGGGGTCGGCCCCGGCGTCATCCAGCCCGCCGAGATGGAGCAGTCCGACCATGCTGCCTTTCGCGTCCACGGCGACCGAGCGCAGCACGGCCGCCAGGGCCTCGGAGGAATGGGGCATCTCCACCTGCCGGACGGCGGCGCCCTCGGCGTCCAGGGCGGCGGCCAGGGCCGGGCGGGTGCGATCCCCGTCGCCGCCCAGCAGCAGGAAGACGGAAGGTCCGCTTTCGCTCGCCGCCGAGACTCCGGCGTTTTCCCAGCGCAACTGGTAAAGCCAGCGTTCATCCTGCTTTTTTTCCGCCGGGCGGAACTGGGCGGGGGGAAGCGGTTTGACCGCCACGCCGTCGAAGCCCATGACCAGCTTGCCGTCCAGGTCGCGGGCCTCGATGTCGACGATGGTCAGCCCGGCATGGCCGTTGGGAGGGCGCCGCTTCACATGGCACCACAGCTCGCGCGCCGGCGCGGCGGCCATGCGGAAGCGCTCGATGGACACCGGCAGGGGCATGGCCGCATCGGCGGGCGGCGGGCGACTGAAATCGCCCAGCGCGTCGATCACCGCCGGATAGAGATGGAGGCAGGCGTCGAGCAAGGCGGGCGGCGGCCCGTCCACCCCCTCGGACAGGGCCACGCCATCGGGCAGGCGCACGCGGGCCAGAGCCTCGCCCTCGCCGCGCCACAGGCTTTCGATGCCCTTGAATGCCGCCCCATGGCCCAGGCCCAGGCTCTTCATGCCGGCGTAATAGGCCGAGGCCTTGAGCGAGGTGGCGCAGCGCCGCTGAATGCGCTTGGCGTCGAAGCCGTTGCGCCGGGACTGGTCGGGCGCGGCGCGGCGGACGATGCCCTCCATATGGGTGCGCCACGCACCGCTCCCCTGGTCCTGGCTGGCCAGGGAAAAGCGGGCCTGCTCTGCGTCCTCGGGCTCCAGCAGCAGGCAGGTGGCGCGCTCCTCGTCGTCGGCCAGCACCAGGGCTTCGCGCTGGGCGAAATCCACCACCTCGAAATCCTCGTCGCCCAGGCTTTGCCGCGCCGCCCCCAAGGCGGCGGCCAGACCGGCGGCGGCGGGGAGCACGATGGCATCGTGAACCCGGTGATCGGCCAGCCAGGCAAGCCGGGCACTGCCATAGACCGCGTCGAATTGCTGCGCCGGGAGCGGCGACGGCCGGTGCCGGCCCACCAGCCCCGCACCGGCGGAGCGGGTCGGGCGGGGCTCCGCCGCCTCCTGCCAGTACCGCTCGTGCTGAAAGGGATAGGTGGGCAAGGACAGCCGGCGCGGCTGGAACGGGGCGTTGAACCGCGCCCAGTTCACCGCCACGCCGCGACGGTAGAGCCCCGCCACGCAGCCCAGCAGAGCGCGGCCCTCGTCGTCGCCCTTGCCCAAGGTGGGCAGCCAGGATTCGTCGCCGTCGGGCACGCCATCGCGGGCCAGGGCGAGCAGGCCGCCGCCCGGCCCGATTTCCACGTATTCGGTGATGCCCATGGCGGCCAGGGTACCGGCGGCATCGGCGAAGCGCACCGCCTCGCGGGCCTGCCGGCACCAGTATTCGCCGCCGGGCGGTCCGCTCATGGCCAGCCCGGTCAGGGTCGAGACCCAGGACACGCTCCCCGGCCGCGCCCCGGTTCCTTCGGCGGCGCGGGCCAGCCCGTCCAGGGCCGGGACCATCAGGGCGGAATGAAAGGCGTGCGACACCGTCAGCCGCCGGGCGGCGACACCGTCCCGGTCGAGAGCGGCCAGGATGCGCTCGACATCCTCGGCCGGTCCCGAGATCACCGTGTTCCGGAGCCCGTTGACCGCCGCCACGTCGACGCCCACGCCGTCCAGGGCGGCACGTACCGTGGCTTCGTCGGCGAACACCGCCGCCATGGCCCCGCCCTCGGGCAGCGCCCCCATCAGGCGGCCGCGCTCGGCCACCAGACGCGCCGCCTGATCCAGCGACAGCGCCCCGGCCAGATGGGCGGCGGCGAACTCACCGATGGAATGTCCGGCCACCGCCATGGGCCGGATGCCCCAGGCGCCCAGGCAATCGGCCAGGGCCACCTGCACGGCGAACAGCGCCGGCTGGGTGTTCTCGGTGCGGTGGATGGCGTCCCCGTCCGCGAACAGGATGTCGAGGACCGAGCGCCCGAGATGGTTGCCAAGCGCCGCCGCCACCCGGTCGAGGGATTCGCGGAAGGCGGGCTCCGCCTCGTAGAGCGCGCGACCCATGCCGGAGAACTGCGAGCCCTGGCCGCTGTAGAGGAAAGCGATCCGCCGGGGCCCCTCGCGCACCCGCTCGGCCGAATCGGAATTGCAAGCATGCAGCTTGGCCCGCAAATCGGCCACCGAGTCCACGGTCAGCGCCAGACGGTGGGCGTGATGCGCCCGGCCCGCCGCCAGGGTGTGGCACAGATCCCCCAGATCGGGCGGCACATCGCCGTCCAGCACCGATCGGTGACGGGCGATCAGGGCGTCCAGCGCCGGGGCATTCCGGGCCGACAGCAGGAACAGATGGAGCAGCCGCAGGCGGCGGTCGGGCCGCTCGCTGGCGGCGGGGGCCTCCTCCACGGCGATGGCGGCGTTGGTGCCGCCCATGCCCAGCGCGTTGACCAGGGCCCGGCGGGGCCGGTCCCCGGCCCGCCAGGGCAGCACCGCCGTATTGACGAAGAACGGCGTGGTTTCTAGCTTCAGCAGGGGATTGGGCGTCTTGAAATTGACGTTGGGCGGCACCACGCCGTCTTTCAGCATCAGCGCCGTCTTGACCAGCGACACCAGCCCCGAGGCGTTTTCCGCATGCCCCACATTGGGCTTGGC